>CAZXQD010000055.1:0-23200 GCA_964643405.1 uncultured Hyphomonas sp.
GGAAGGGCAGCCGCTCGACCTGACCGCGCCACATGATCGTGTTGAGCACGGCCTTGTCGTCCTTCAGGTCCGCGTACATGTGGCCGGACTTGGCGATGGTGACGCGCCCAAGCTCGCCGCGCACGACGACATGGTCAAAGTTCGTCTCGATCGTCCGCTTCAGGCTGGCGGCGAGTTCGGAGACGGACTGGGCATGGTCGTTGCTGGGGGGCGAGTCGCTCATAGCCCTCTTGTCGCAAGGCGCGGGCGGAGGGGCAAGGGCGCGCTGCGGTCAGCTCGCCATCCGCTCCACCTTTGCCAGCGGGCTGAGGCCGAGCCAGGTCTGCATCTTGGCAGCCAGGGTCTTGTGGCCGGACAGGTGGAGCCGGTCGTCGGCAACAGCCTTGCGGACGGTCTGGTGGCCCATCCAGATAGCGGTCATCGTGTAAAGGTCGGTCGCGACATGCAGGTCCACCTCGTAACCGGGATCGACATGGCACAGGTCGACTTCCATACCGGGTTCTACGATCAGCCAACAGTCGCGGCCCTTCGCGGGCTGTTCGGCATATTCGAACTGGATGACGCTGCGCTGGTCCGGCATCGGGTCGGTATCGAGGTTGCGGCGCATGTCCCACATCAGCAGCTGAGCATCCAGATGCTGCAGCGACAGTTCCTTCTCCACCCAGCGCTGGCCCCAGGCGCCGAAGGCCATGACGATGGGCTCCAGTTCGCGGCCGGCCTCGGTGAGGTGGTACTCGAAGACGCCGGGCTCGGTGCGCGAGCGCTTGCGGATCAGGACGCCCGCGGCCTCCAGTTCCTTGAGGCGCTGAGAAAGGAGAGCCGGCGACATGCGAGGCACGCCGCGGCGCAGGTCGTTGAAGCGGGTAGTGCCGGAGACAAGCTCGCGCAGCAGAATGATGGTCCACCGTGTACAGAGTATTTCTGCCGCCATCGCGACCGGACAGAATTGCTTATAGCTGCCTTGTGACATGTGCATCTCCCTTGCGCAGGCACGTTACGCCTGCGCGCGAAGCTGCGCCAGTTCAGTTCCTGAACTAGTCAGCTGGCTTTTCCGGGCGCCTTATGTCGTCCAATCGCCGCGCCATCCTGCGCGGAAAGCTGATTGAAGCGAATAAAATGGCAGAGAAAACAATGACACAGGCGGACAATCCGAACCAGGCGCTCTGGGAGAAGGGTGATTTCACGAAACTGGCCGCCACGATGCGCGGCAGCGGGGAGGCACTGGTGCGCGCCATCGGCATCAAGCCGGGCCAGCGCGTGCTGGACCTTGGCTGCGGCGACGGCACGACGGCGATCCCGGCGGCGGAACTGGGCGCGGAGGTATTGGGGGTGGATATCGCGCGCAACTTGGTGGACGCTGGCAACCGGCGCGCCGAGGCGGCAGGCCTGAAGAATATCCGGTTTGAACAGGGCGATGCTTCGCATTTAACCGGAATTGCAGACAATTCGTTCGACCATGTGGTTACCATCTTCGGGGCCATGTTCGCGCCGCGCCCGCATGATGTGGCGAAGGAAATGGTGCGTGTGACGAAGGGCGGCGGACGGATCACGATGGGCAACTGGATTCCGGGCGATCCGACTCTGGTGGCGCAGATCCTCAAGATCAGCGCCGCCTACTCGCCGCCGCCACCGGAGGGCTTTGTCAGTCCGGTGCGCTGGGGCGTTGAGGCTGACGTGCGGGAGCGGTTTGCGGCGGCCGGCGTGGCCGGCGCGCAGGTGCGCTGCGAACGGGACACGTATGTGTTCGATATTGCGGGGCCGCCGAACACCTTCCTCGAAGTATTCCGTGACTATTACGGGCCCACGATGAATGCGTTTGCAGCCGCCTCGGCGAACGGCAAGGCGGGCGCGCTGCAGGCCGAACTGGAAGCGCTGTTCGCCGCGCAGAACACGAGCAGAACGCCGGACCGGACGACCATTCCTGCGACGTTCCTGCGGGTGAGCGTGGACGTTTAGCGCGCCTGCCTCTGTTTCCGTTGCTGATCCAGAATCGGATTGGTGCCGGATCTCACGCGCACACCGGCGGCCGAACTGATCAGGGGGCAGAATCGAGTGATCGGTTCAGCGCGGCCAAACACGAACCAGGACCGTTCCCATCAACAAACCCGACAACATGCGGCGTTGCGAAGAAATCGTTCGACTCCAGCAGGGCATTGGCGACCGAATACGCTGACGATGCCCTGACGAGCGAGTCATAGTCAGCGCTGGTGGCGGATGCGCCGACGACTTCGCTGAGGGTCGGCGACGCGGCCATACCTATGATTTCGCTTTTCAGCGAGCCTTCAAGTTCGCCGCGGCTCGCCGACAAGGCCAGTTTCGGCAATCCGATTCCGATGCCGGTTTCCTTCGCCTTGATCCGCGCTTCAACCCTCAGCCCAACACCAACCAGCAGGCGGCCAGCGCCCGGATCAGCGGCCGAACAAGGATAATCCTTGTACCGGAAGTTGTTGTAGATGAGCGAATAGCTCTTCTTTTTAAGGCTAGAGGTCAAAGGGATGATTGAGAGATCACCGTTTGATTTCACTTCGTAGACGTTTGTGGTCGTGTAGGAATTCGAGAGCATGTTCCGCCGCATATCGGGTGGCAATTCCGACCAGTACCGAGTCACCGGCGCGCCATTCTCGATGACAACGACTTTTTCGACTTCTCCGAGCCTGTAGGGCGTCACTTCAGGCGACCATAGAAGTTGACCGACCGACGTCTCGCCCGATTTCGTGAGGGTCTTGAAGTCCAGTACACTCTTCTCGCCGGCGCGTTTGTCAGGCGTCTGCGCCGGGGTCTTCACCTTCGGCAGTTCACTGGCGATCTGGCGGAGGGTTTCATCCGTCAGCGCTGAATCAATTGTCTGTGCAGTCACGACCAGGCAGGGAACCGACAGCACGGCGCAGGCAATCAGCATGCGCAGCGATTGCCGGTCAAACGATTGGTCAGTAGTTCTGTGTCCCGTCTTCCCGCGGTGTTTTGATGTCTTGAGCGCAAAAATTCTTTCAAAGGCCAGCATGTCGGAAGTCTCCCCGTCTTCAAGCCCGTCCGGCGTCCCAAACGTTTCGCCCGAACGTGTTGTTGCCAAGGTTCTGACAGGCCTCACCCATCGGGAGTATCCGTCGTTCCCCTTAGGCAGCAAAAGCTGCGCCTTCGCTGTTCGGTCAAAAGGTTTGCCCGGCATGCGGTGCGGTAGCTGGACCCCTTGATCTCCCGGTCCTCTCCGCGCATGGAGCAGGCCATGAACATACTCCTCATCGGATCGGGCGGCCGGGAACACGCCTTGGCCTGGAAGATGGCCCAGTCGCCTCTTGTGGACGTGGTGCACTGTGCGCCCGGCAATCCCGGCATGGACGCGGTCGGCCCCTGTTTCGACGTGGCGGCCGATGATGTCGACGGCCTCGTGAAGCTCGCCCTTCAGATCGAGCCGGACCTTGTGGTGATCGGGCCGGAGGCGCCGCTGGCGCTGGGCCTGTCCGACATTCTCCGGGCGCGCGGCTTTGACGTTTTCGGCCCGTCGAAGGCGGCGGCGCAGCTGGAGGCGTCGAAGGCGTTCTCCAAGGCACGGATGGTGAAGTATGGCGTGCCGACGGCGGTTTACGGCGAGTTCAAGGAGGCCGCGCCCGCGAAGGCTTTCCTGAAGAAGATGAAGGCGCCCTACGTGCTCAAGGCGGATGGTCTCGCGGCGGGCAAGGGCGTGGTCATTGCGGAAACACTGGCAGAGGCGGAAGCCGAAATCGACGAGATGCTCTCCGGCAAGTTCGGTGACGCCTCGGCGACGCTGGTGATCGAAGAGTTCATGCACGGCGAAGAGGCGAGTGTCTTCGTCATCACGGACGGGGTGGGCGCGGTCTACCTCCCGGCGGCGCAAGACCACAAGCGCGTCGGCGATGGCGACACCGGGCCAAACACCGGCGGCATGGGCGCTTATGCGCCGGCGCCGGTCGTTAGTACAGAGATCATGGAGCGCGTGAAGCGCGAGATCGCACAGCCCATGCTGAAAGGCATGGCGAAGGACGGGATGCCCTATCAGGGCGTGCTGTATATCGGCATCATGGTGACGGCCGAAGGCCCGAAGGTCGTGGAGTTCAACGCGCGCTTCGGCGATCCGGAATGCCAGGTGCTGATGAAGGGCCTCGCGGGCGATATCGTACCGCTGATTCTCGTGGCGGCGACCGGCGGCCTCAAGGGCAGCGAGAAGGACCTCGAGCGGTTGCTGGAGCTGTCGGATTTTGCGCCAACATCAACGGTGGTGATGGCGGCGAAGGGCTATCCGGGGGCGTATGAAAAAGGCAGCGTGATCGAAGGCGTTGACGCCGCAAATACGCTGCCGGGCGTCACCGTGTTTCATGCGGGTACGGACATTGCCGCCGGCGGCGCGCTTGTTGCCAAGGGCGGTCGCGTACTGAACGTCACAGCGAGCGGCGCCACGTTGCGCGAAGCTGTCGACCGCGCCTATGCGGGTGTCGATGCGATCAGTTGGACCGGCGGGTTCTGCCGTCGAGATATCGGCTGGCGGGCGCTTAAGGCCTAGGCGTTCGGGTCGATCAGGATCTTGATCTCGCTCGGGTTCTTGGCGAGCGAATCAAATGCCGCTTCCGTATTCGCGAGCGGCTGGCGGCTGGTGATAAGGCAGGCAGCCTTGTCCGGGTGCGCCTCGATCAGCTTCAGGGCGGCGGCGAATTCTTCCGGGCGATAGGCGAAGCTGAATTCGAGCGTCAGTTCGCGGAGGATGCCGTCCAGCGGCGTCAGCTTCTCCTCGTGCGGACAAACGCCCGCGACGATGATGTGGCTGTGCGGCGGCGCGCCCTTGATCACCTGATCGATAAGGCCAGGTGCGCCGGTGCATTCGAAGATGTTGGCGCCGGGCGGCAGGCCGCGGAATTCGCGCTCCAGCAGAGGCGACATCGTGCGCGGTGCGAAGGCGAGCTTGTCCCAGTGTGTGAAAACAGAGTCCGTAGCTGGATCAATCACGATGTCGGCGCCAAGGGCAGCGGCCGCAGCGCGGCGCTCTGGCGAAAAATCCGCGGCGAGGATGGGCCCGCGCCCCTGCAGGCTGAGGGAGAGGATCACAGCAAGACCGACCGGGCCGCAGCCGATGACTACGTTCGGGCTTTTGTGCCGGCTGGCAAGATTGGCCGCGTGCAGGCCGACCGAGAGTGGCTCGGTGAGCGCGCCAAGGTCGTCCGGCACGCTTTCCGGGAGGCGGAAGCTGCGTACCGCATCGATGCAGGTGAGGGTGGCAAGGCCGCCGCCATGGCCGGGCGATATGCCGATGGTCTGCGGGCCATCATGGTCATGCGTAAACGGCAGGCCGGTGATACGGTCGCCGGGTCTAAGTTTCGTCTCGGTGCCGGGCGCGATGCCGACGATCTCGGCAGAGAACTCATGGCCGGGAATGATGGCCGGGAGCTGTTCGGCGGGCAGCGTTTCGGCAAGGCCCGCGAGCTGCTTGCGCAGGGACAGGTCACTGCCGCAGATGCCGGTGAAGAGGGGCCGTACGAGCAGCTGACCGGTTGTGGGCGAAGGGTCCGGCATGTCGCGGATGGTGAAGGCTTTGCCTTGGAGCGTTGCGGCGCGCATGATCCGTGTCCTGAACTTATGGGTTGGGCGGCAGCATGAAGTTCGCGACTTCCGGCTGGCCGGTGTGCGCCGTGGTGCCGCCATCGGCGACCATGATATGGCCGGTGACGTAGGACGCGGCATCGGACGCCAGGAAGGCGACGACTTGCGCCATTTCCTCAGGCTGCGCGGCGCGGCCCATTGGAATGCGGCGCGTCCACTCCTCGCGCAGGCCAGGCATCTGCGAGACGCCCGCCGTGATCGGCGTATCGACGAGGCCGGGGCACAGCGCGTTGACGCGGATTCCGTCGCGGGCATGGTCGATGGCAAGCGCGCGGGTATAGTTGATCACGGCGCCCTTGGCGGCGTTGTATGCGGCGAAGCGGTAGTCCCCACCCATGCCGGAGATCGACGCCGTATTCACGATCGCGCTGCCTTTCGGCATGTGCGGGATGGCGTAATGGCAGGCGTAATAGACGCTGTTGAGGTCCACCGCGATGATGTTCTCCCAATCGGCCGGGGCGAGTTCAACCGAAGTGCCGAAGCTGCCGATCCCGGCATTGTTGAACAGGATGTCGATGCGGCCATGCGCGGCAACAGCCGCTTTGATCAGCGCCTCCACTTCAGCGGCTTTCGACACATCGCACTTCACCGCCATCGCGGATGGCCCGAGGTTCGCAGCGAGGCTCTTTCCGCCTTCATCACCTATATCGGCAAGCACGACATGCGCGCCTTCCTGCCAGAGGAGACGGGCGGTCGCCGCGCCAATACCGGAGGCCGCGCCGGTGATGACGGCGACCTTATTCTCGAAGCGTTTGGTCGGCATCAGGCGAGCACAGCGCTCGGCGGGGCGGTCTCATTCGCCCAGTCCGGTTTGCGCGCGGAGACAGCGGCCGCGATCTTTTCCCAGGCAGGCAGCGACTTGGCGAGGAAGTTGATGTCGAAGTTTTCCTGCGTGCGGAATTCGAGCACTTCAACGCCGTTGGGGCCTGGCGTGTAGCGGTAGGCCTTGTCGGCGGGCAGGAAGAAACCGTCGCCCGGGCCGAGCGTATCGGCGCCCAGCTGCAGCGAGCCCGCGACGATATAGTAAAGGCAATCGGCATTGTGCGTATGCAGAGGAAGCGGGAAGCCGCTCTTGAACCAGGCATAGGTCAGGCTGAAGCCGGGGCGGGAGAACAGCGTTTTCACGATGTTGCCTTCAGCGAAGCCTGCTTCCAGCGCCTTGGCAATGCCGGCTTCGAACTCGGGGTTCATGCCGGTGACTTCCATATGGCTTGTCTCGTCGAGCGAGGGCGCCGTGGCCGTGCGGAAAATCTCGTAGCCTGTACTGGCGGATGGGTTGTGAACAGTGTCAGCCATGGTGTCTCCTCCGGGGCCGGCTTTGTTCTGGCGGGCGGCGCACCGGCCGGGCGCTGCTGTTTGATGTACGGTGCGCGTAAATCCGAAACTAGTCAATATTGACTATTTTGTCCCGAACCCGTTGACGGGCCGGGGCGGAGCAGGATTAGTCAGAGCATGCCCAAGATACCTGCCGAGACGCTGAGCGCCCCGCGCCGCCGCAACAAGCGGGGCGAAGCAGCGCGCGTGCAGATTATCGAGGCCGCGATCCGGTGCCTCAACACGCTCGGCTATGCGGGCACCTCGATAGAGGCCGTGATGGCGGAGGCAGGCGTGAGCCGGGGCTCGCTGCTGAACCAGTTCCCGACGCGGATCGCCCTGATGGCGGCGACCAGCGAGGCGGCGATGCTGGCGATGATTGCGGATACACGCGCGCGGACGGCTAAGATCGCCAGTCCGGCAGACCAGTACAGGGCGATGTGCGACATTGCCTGGGCGGCGCAGAACATGGCCGAGGGCGCGGCAGTGACCGAGGTGCTGCTGGCGGCGCGCCGGGACGAGGCGCTGGCATTGGCCTTCCGGCCAGTGGCGCAGCGGATCGAGGCGGAGATCGATCAGTATACCGCGGAGCTGGCCCGCGCTGCCGGTGTCAAGGCGCGCGACATCGACTCCTGTCTGCTGCATGGCCGCCTGCAGATACTCAGCCTGCGCGGCATCGCGCTGGAGCTGTCCTTCGATTCTCGCCGCAAGATGATCAACCGCGCACTGGACCAGATCCGTGCGCAGCACGGCGCCCATTGCGACCGGGTTCTGCGCGGTTGCTAGGCCTGGCCGGTTCAGGCCGCCGGTTCGTCCTTGAACCAGACCTCGACCGGGCCTTTCAGGGTCAGCGTCAGGGGATTGCCCTTGCGGTCAACGGCCTTGCCAGCGGAAACCTTGATCCAGCCTTCGGAGACGCAGTACTCCTCGACAGTGGTTTTCTCCTCGCCGCGAAAACGCACGCCGACACCCCGGATAAGGATGTCGTAGTTATAGTGCGGGCTGCGCGGGTTCACGGACAGGCGGTCTGGGGGCGTATCGGTCATGCGCGGGGTTTAGCCTCGGGGGGGCCGGGCGATCAAGGGGTTACTTCCCGACGAAGATCAGCGTGCCCTCCGGCACCTCGTCCACGAACCTCGCAAGATCCGCCTTCGAGAAAACGATGCAGCCGTTTGAGCGGCCCAGCTTGCCGTGCCGCGACAGGAACGCAGGCTCGGCATAGCTGGCCGAGTGGATGACAATGGCACGGGCGCGCGAGGTGCGGTTGGTCTCGTCGAGGCCGTCGAGGCGGAAGGACTGGCCATGCTTGCCCTGATACTCCTCGGCGAAGCGGAAGGTGCCCTCGGGGCTCGCCTGAGAGCCTGATTTGCCGGAAAAGCTGTCGAGATAGCCATCATGGTCCGGGTCCGAGCCGAGGCCATGGGCCGTCCGATAGGCCGAGACGGCGCCGGTTTCCAGATCGATGACGAACAGGCGCTCCTTGCTCGAATGCAGGCTGTAGTCGACGACGACCAGCTTGCCGGTGTTTCGGCTTTCACCGTCATGGGCTTCCATCGCGGTGACGGCTCGCTCCAGAAGGGCGGGGCGGATCAGGCCGTCCGGATCGAGGGGCGCGGCGCCGGCAGGGGCTGTCAGTCCGAAAATTCCCAGCAGGAACAGGGCGGCAAAGCGGATCATGCGGGCGGGCTCCTGATGGGCTGCGACGTCGCGGCAGGTCTTGGCGCGACAGCCTGTATCGCTATGCTATGGTGCAAAATCCGGCAGAATTGAGAGGAAACGACATGGCAGAGGCCGCCAACGCACAGGACCTGTTTTCAGGCACCAAGGAAGTCGCCGAATCCCACCGTTTCAACGAGGCAAACCTGGCCGCGTGGATGGAAAAGCATGTCGAGGGCTATGAGGGCCCGCTGATCGTGCGCCAGTTCAAGGGTGGCCAGTCGAACCCGACCTACCAGCTGATCACGCCGAAGAAGAAGTATGTGATGCGCCGCAAGCCGCCGGGTACGCTGCTGCCCAGCGCGCACGCCGTTGACCGCGAGTTCACGGCCATCAACGCGCTCTGGCCACTCGGCTATCCCGTGGCACGTCCCTATGGGCTGTGTACGGATGAAAGCGTCGTGGGCACGATGTTCTATGTGATGGACATGGTGGAAGGGCGCATCCTCTGGGATGGGACGCTGCCGGATTATGCTCCCGCCGAGCGCCGCGCGATCTACGAAGCGAAGGTCAAGACATTCGCGGACCTGCACAATGTCGACTGGAAGAAGGCGGGCCTCGAAGGCTTCGGCAAGGAGGGCGACTATATCGCGCGCCAGATCCACCGCTGGACGAAACAGTACAAAGCCTCCGAGACGATGCACATTCCGGAAATGGAAAAGCTGATCGACTGGCTGCCCAAGAACATCCCGCCGGGCGACACGACCACGATCGTGCACGGCGACTACCGCCTCGACAACATGGTGCTGCACCCGACCGAACCCCGCGTGATCGCCGTGCTGGACTGGGAGCTCTCCACTCTGGGTGATCCGATTGCGGACTTCTCCTATCACCTGATGAACTGGGTGATGCCGCCGGGCGATTCCACGCGCGGCTCGATCATGGCGATCCCGGACCTGAAGGCCTGGGGCATCCCCACGATGGAAGAATATGTGGCGCTGTATTGCCAGCACACGGGCCGAAAGGGTCTGCCGGAGCTGAACTATTATTTCTCCTACAATGCCTTCCGCCTCGCCGGCATCCTGCAGGGCATCATTGGCCGCGTGCGCGACGGCACGGCCAACAGCGCCAATGCGGAATCGAACGCCGCGCGCGTCGTGCCGCTGGCGCGCTTTGCCTATGAGTATGCCCGCCGCGCCGGCATGAAGGAGTGACGCCTCCGTCTTCCGGTCCGCCGGAGGGTACGCCCGGACGCAAGCTGCTCAGCCGGCGGGAACTGGTCCTGCTGGCCTTTGCCGCGGCGGTGGTCACGGCGAACGCCTATTACATCCACCCGATCATCGCGCTGGTCGCGAAGGATTTCGGCGTCTCGCATGCAGATATCGGCCTCGTCCCGGCGCTGAACCAGATCGCGCTGGCGCTCGGCATCTTCGTTCTGCTGCCGCTGGGCGACCGGTTCAGCAACCGCCGGCTCGCCACCCTCTTTGCCGCCGGCCAGCTGCTTGGTCTCGCGGTGATGGCGCTGGCATCGGATTTCTGGATTTTTGTCGCGGGCTCCACCTTCCTCGGCTTTTCCACCATCACGCCGTACCTGCTGCCCGCCTACGCCTCCAAGCGCGTGGAGCCGCAGCGCCTTGGGCAGGCGACGGCGACGCTGACAACCGGCGTCATTGCGGGCATTCTGGTCGCGCGTGTCGGCGCGGGCTGGGTTGGCGAGCATCTCGGTTGGCGCACGGTCTATTACGGCGCGGCGGGCGTGATGCTGATCGTCACGCTGCTGCTCCCGCGCATCATGGAGGACCGCGACAAGTCCGAAGCGGAGCCGCCCAAGCAAAGCCACCTATCGCTGGTGCTCTCGGTGTTCCCGATCATTCGTCAGCATCCGGAAGTTCTGCTCTCCGGTGCGATCCAGGGGCTCGGCTTCGGCATCTTCCTTGCTGTCTGGCTGGGCCTCGGCCTGCACCTGACGAGTCCCGAGATGGGCTATGGCGCCGACACGGTCGGCTATCTTGCCGCCATCTCGCTGCTGAACCTCTTCACGACGCCGGCCCTCGGCGCCTGGGCAGACCGCACGGGCCCCCGCCTTGCGCGGTTCATCATCTCGCTTATCCAGTTCTGCGCCGTCGCGCTACTCGGCTTGCTCGGCCACAGCCTGTGGCTGCTGATCCTGCCGCTGATCCTCATGAACCTTGTCGGTCCGCTGATCGACATCACAGGCCGCATGACCTTTCTCACATTGCCCGCCGGCGTGCGCACACGCCTGATGACGGCCTATATCGTGCTGATGTTCATCGGCGGGGGCCTCGCCAGTTGGGCGGCAACCTGGGTCTACGAACACGATGGCTGGCACGGCACGGCCTTGCTCGCCGCCGGACTGTCGGCGACGCTGGTCGCGTTGTCTTTCCTTGCCATGCGGCTGGAGCAGGGTCGCAACAAGGCGTGACGAATGCCGCCCGGAGTGGCAGAGTTGGCCAAAAGGGAGACACCATGCACGAGATCCTCAAGGGCGAGCTGCGCCGCCCCATCAACCTGCTGACCGAGCAGAAATATGCCGGCCACAAATCCCTGCACGACGATGCCGAAGCTGCGCGACTTGGCATCAAGGCGGGGCCGGTCGAGGGGCCGACGCATTTCTCGCAGTTCGTGCCGCTGCTGGCAGACGTATGGGGAAGGGACTGGTTCGAGCGAGGGTGCTTTTCCTGCCACTTCCTCAACATGGTGTTCGAGGGCGAAGAGGTCTGGGCGGAAATCGACGCGCCGGCGCCGAACGCTACGCGCACCCTGGCGCGCGCCTTCAAGGCGGATGGCACGCCCGTGCTGGAAGCCAGCGCCAGCGTTGGCCCGGATCATGGCGAGACGATGCTCGAGGCCCGCATGAAAGCGCTGCGCCCGCCGGGCGATCTCGTTATCCTCGCGGACCTGAAAGTCGGCATGACGGGCCGAGACAACGAGATCGTCAGCATGGGGCCGGACCAGCATATGGGCGATCTCTATCCGTTCTCGCTGGCCGATAAGCTGAAGGTGATCACGGAGAACGACCCGATGTATTCGGTTGCCTCGGCTTCGCCCTGGGGCCGGGCGGTGATCCCGCTCGAAATGGTCAGTGTACTGGCAAACTATTCCAGCCACGGCGCGCGCTTTCCGGTCAAGAATCCCAGCATCGGCCTGTTCGCCGATCTGGAAATCCGGATGATCGACGGCCCGCTCTTCGTCGGCGAGGAATACCTTCTGAAGCGCGAGATCGTCGCCCTTTCGGAATCGCGCCGCGTGGAGAACTACTGGGTGCGCACGCGCATCTTCGATGCTGCAGGTAAAACCCAGAAGGCCGAGATGCTGCTCAATCATGGCGTGATGAAAGCAAGCTATCCGCACTATCCGGCAGAGCGCCTCGCATGACACCGGCCGCCTTCCGCAAGCATGCGCTGTCCCTTCCAGGCGCGGAATGTGTGGAGCAATGGGGCGATGACCAAGTCTACAAGATCGCCGGCAAGATGTTTGCGGTCACGGATGCGGCGTTCACGAAGATATCGTTCAAGTGCAGCGATGAAGCGTTTCATGTGCTGACAGAATCCGGCGCCGCCGATCCCGCGCCTTATCTCGCCCGCGCGAAATGGGTGCGCGTCACGCCGGGCTCCCTGCCGGACGCCGAACTGCGCCAGCGCATCACGCAGGCGTACGCCATCGTGCGCAGCGGCCTGACGAAGAAAGTGCAGGCGGGCCTGCCGCCCTTTGAGGTTAGGTAAATCTACGGACAGACGCGTTCAGCCGTCTCCCTTAGCTTTGTGATCAGGCGGCGATGAATTTCGCCAGTACAGGTACGCAAGGAGACCGGCATGAAACTCAAGACAGGCGTTTGGGTTGCTGTGGCGGATGGCGGTCATGGCATCATATTCGAGAACCAGGGCACAGCCGTACATCCGGAGCTGAAGGCGCTGCGGAGTTATGATCAGTACGTGCCGCGTACGCACGAGCTTGGCCGGGATCAGGCACCCCGCTCGATCGAGTCGGCAGATGGCCGCCGCTCGGCGCAGGAGGCGCCCGACCTGCATCAGGTGGCCGAGGACCGGTTCATCGAGGAGATCGTTGCCGACCTTGAGGCCGACGTTGCGAAGGGTGCATGCAAGGCGCTGGTCGTCGTGGCGCCGCCTGTCGCACTGGGGCGCATTCGCAAGCGCGCAAACGGCGACCTGTCGAAGCGGGTGATCGCCTGGATCGACAAGGACCTGACGAAACACCCTGTTCCGGCCATTGCCGAAGCGGTCTCGCGCGCGCTGGAGGCGTGACGCCGGCCGGGCCTTGGCAAGCCCGGAAAGGCGGGGGATAGTCGGGGCTCCCAGCAGGAGCGCGCGCCATGTCCGGTTTTGAAGCCATCCTTTACAGCACGCAGGACGGCCACGCCCGTATCACGCTGAACCGCCCGGCGAAACTGAACGCGCTCTCCTATGTCATGCAGAACGAGCTTTGCGCCGCGCTCTGGGAGGCGGACAATGACACGTCCGTACACAGCGTAATCCTGGAAGGCGCCGGCCGGGCCTTCTGCGCGGGATATGATCTTTCAGGCGCGGATGGGGACGTGCCCGTCTCACCGGTCGAGGACAAGGCGGCGAAGTCCTATCGCGGCCACCGCTCCATCGATGACGACGCCTGGCAGCTCGAACGCCAGCAGCGCTGGCGCATGGCCATCTTCGACATGCACAAGCCGGTCATCTCGAAAGTGCATGGCTATTGCCTCGCGGGCGGCTGCGACCTCGCGCTGATGAGCGACATGGTGATCGCGGCCGACACGGCCACATTTGGCTTCCCGCCTGCGCGTGATCTGGGCGCATTGCCGAACCAGTTCTGGGTCTACCATTGCGGCCCACAATGGGCGAAGCGCTTGATGCTGACCGGCGACACGATCACCGGCCGTGAGGCGCAGGCCATCGGCCTCGTGATGAAAGCCGTGCCTGAGGCAGACCTTGAAGCCGAAGTCACCGGCCTCGCCGCGCGCCTCGCCCTGATCGACCCCGACCTCCTCTCCGCCAACAAGCGTATCGTGAACCTCGCGATGGAGCTGATGGGCGCCCGCACGCTGCAGCGCCTCGCGGTCGAAAACGACGTACGCGGACATAACACGCGCGCCGCTGGCGGCTTCCACAAGTCCGTCAAGGAGAAGGGCCTCAAAGCTACCCTCCGCGCCCGCGACGCCGCCTTCGGCGACGGCCGCGCGCGCGTGGACGGTCCGGAGCGGCGGGATGCGGATGGGCGGCTGGTTGAGGACTAGTCCGCGAGACACCTTGAATTTGCGGGTTGCCAGCGGCAAGACGATGAGCGCGCGCATGTACACGTGTTGACATGCAGACTTGGAGGGGAGGTCTCGATGATCCGCGAATGCCAAATCCTGATTGCAGCAATCCTGCTTGCGGCCTGCACGGCCGAACAGGCTGTCGAACCAGTGGCCGAAGCTCCTGCGCCGGCCGATTCGGCCGAGGCGCCGATGCAGGCAGTGCCAACGCCGGAGGTCCCGGTGCCCCGCGAAAGCATCGAGCAAATTTATGCGGCGACCTGCACCTGGGGCGAGGTGATCTCGGCAGGTGTGTCGATCTGGAGCTATACCTGCCCGAACGCCCGCCTTGTAGCGGACGAAGCCCTGCCCGGATTCCGGCTCGAGGAAACCGCTGCGGACGGCGCTGTGTCCACCCGGCCTGTCATCCAGTTCTTCGCCAAGGCACCGGACGCGCCGCTCGGCTCGGTCATTGATGCAGTGCGCCTCGCATCTCCGGGAGCGGAATCCTGCGAGATCGAGCCGGGGTCGCATGACGACCATGTCCTGATGCCAACGGGCGATGCCGCCGTTGCATATAGCAAGTTCCTGTCCGGTGAAGCGGAGGGCCCCAGCCTGCCTTGCGGGCCGCTTGGTCCGTCTGAAGCAGGCAGCCGAACCTTCCGCATGCTCCCGGACGCGTCTGACAAGGTGATTATGATCGACTGGGGAACCGAACCACCGGTCTTTGATCCGGACACGATAAGAGCGGCAGGCTGACAGAGCCGGGTTCGGCCCCGCACCGCGTTGCTTCCGCAGCCAAACCCGTTAAGGTTGCCTCAAACATTCCGGGGAAGGACCCACCCATGAAGAAGCTCGCTGCCGCGCTGATCGGCGCTGTATCCCTTGCCGCCATGGCGCATGCGCAGGACGCCGTCATCCAGGCGGGCCATGTGCTCGCGGTTCCCGGCGAAGGCTATCTCACAAACCAGACAATCCTTGTCGAGGATGGCCGCATCGTCTCCATCACGCCGGGCTTCACCACGCCGAAGAAGTATCCGGTCATTGATCTGAAAAAGGCTTACGTCCTGCCGGGCCTGATCGACAGCCACGTCCACATCACCAGCGAGAACGGCCCCGAGGGGCGCATCAAGGAGTTCGAGGATTCCGAAGTCGACACCGCCTTTGATGGCGCCGCCTTTGCGCTGAAGACCCTGAAGGCAGGCTTCACTGCTGTGCAGGATGTCGGCGGGCCCAACGATGCCGTGTTCGGCCTGCGCGATGCCATCGCGCGAGGCGCCGTGCCCGGCCCGCGTATCCGCGCGTCTGGCGCGAGCGTGGCGATCACCGGCGGCCATGGCGACATCAACGGCTACTCCGCCCGCGTGATGGCGGCCTTCACCGGCGCCTCCATCTGCAACGGCGCGGATGATTGCCGCCGCGCCGTGCGTCAGCAGATCAAGGAAGGCGCAGACCTCATCAAGATCACGGCCACCGGCGGCGTGCTGTCGAACACCGCAGCCGGCCTCGAACAGCAATTCTCCGACGAAGAACTCGCCGCCATCGTCGAAGCCGCCCATTCGATGGGACGCAAGGTCACCGCACACGCGCATGGCAAGAGCGGCGTTGATGCAGCCCTGCGCGCCGGTGTCGATTCCATCGAACACGGCACCTATCTCGACGAGGAGTCCATCGCGCTCTTCAAGGAAAACGGCGCAACCCTCGTGCCGACAGTGCTCGCGGGCGCAACGGTCACCGGGTGGACCAACGAACCCTGGTTGCCCGCGCCGTCGCGCGCCAAGGCGGCCATCGTCGGCCCCCTGATGCTCGACATGCTGCGCCGCGCGCATGAAGGCGGCGTCAATGTCGCCTTCGGCACCGATACAGGCGTCTCCCGCCACGGCGACAATGCGCAGGAATTTGCCCTGATGGTCGAGGCCGGCTTTACGCCGGAAGCGGCCATTCGCGCGGCCACGGTCGTCGCCTCGGAACATGTCCAGATGTCGAAGGACATCGGCACCATCGAGAAGGGCAAGTATGCCGACCTGATCGCAGTCACCGCCGACCCGTTGAAAAACATCAAGGAACTCGAAGACGTCGATTTCGTGATGAAAGGCGGCGAGGTCTACAAGCCTCTCGATTAACCCAGTCCGGGCGGCCTGCGCCGGGCTTTTGACCTTGGCGCAGGCGCGGCTTAAGGCTTGCAGGAACGGGGGCTACCGGCCGGTTTTCCGGCCCCTTAGCTGTGAGACGAGACATGGTTGCGATCCGCTCTGGTACAGTTTGCGCCTCGGCGCTGGCATTGGTGATGCTCGGTGCCTGCGATGCGCCTCCGCCGGGCGTTGCAGCGCCAGGCCAGTCTGCCGCCGGTTCGCCGGACTGCGTGACGCTGGCCGAAGGCCTCTACGAGTTCAATGACGGCCAGTTCCTGGCGGTTTCCTCCGCCTATGCCGCAGTCAACGGCGCGGCCGCGTGGCAGAACGAGATTGCGTCCGGTTTCGCCGGCGCCGGCTTTCCCTGGATGGGCGTGCGCATCCGCGACCGCGTGGCCGTCCTGATCGGCACCGCGCCAAGTGCCGATGCCAAGGCCGCTGCTCTCGCCGCCGGTGGAGCCGCCATCGCAGCCCACCCGCAGGCGGGCCCCGCCGGCCTGACGGTGATCGACGGCATTTCGCTGGACGGCGGTGAGCGCGGTGTGGGCGAGGCCCTAGCCGTGCTGGCGGAGTCGCCCGTCAGTCTCGACACCTGCCAGCGTGCCTTCAACGACACCATGGCCGGCCGTAGCCTGCTGTTCGAATCCAACAATGCCCGCATCTCGCCGGTCAGCGCCCCGCTGCTCGACGCCGTTGCCGGCATCACGTCACTCTGCAACGGTTTCGTCGTCGAGATCGGCAGCCACACGGCTTCTCCGGGGGCGGATGAATTCAATCTCAAGCTCTCGCAGGAGCGCGCCGATGCTGTGCGGGCTTACCTCGTGGGCAAGGGTGTGCCGGAGGAAAGCCTCCTGTCGGTCGGATATGGTGAAACCGTGCTGCTCGATACCGCCACCACGCCGGAAGCCCACGACCGCAACCGCCGCACCGAGTTCAAGGTCATCGCGCGCTAATTCTAAAAGCTGAGCACCAACCCCTTCGACGGTGGCACTTTCGCGTCCAGCGTATCCCGCCACGCGGCCTCGATGGCGGCTTTCCCCTTCGCCGTTTGCGGGGTCAGGTATTGGCCGGACGCCGCGTAAAAGCTCCGCATTGCCTTGCCAAGCCGCGCGTTCAGTACATCGGCGCCGAGCGCCTTGGCGCGGGCCGCAGCATAGTCCGGCACGAAGAAGAATTCCGGCTGCGGATCGGGCAGGGCGACCGGCGCGCGGTTGCCTTCCCAGTCCGTCACGCCGATTACGAGGCTGCGCACGAGACGGTCCTTCAGTGCATTGTGCACATCCGAGGTGAGGGTCGGGCGGCCGAGAAAATCGACATAGGCCGTCAGCCCGCGCGCATGCAGGCGGTCGGCGGCATCATAGGTTTCCACGCGGGCATAGAGGCCAAGGCCTTCAACATAGGCCTTGTTGCCGGGCGATGTCAGGCCCACTGCATCGACTTGTCCGCGCTGCTTCAGGCAATGGGCCAGCGCCAGCGCGGTCTTTGAAGATGCGCTCGAGATAACGACCGTTTCCGGCACGTTGTCGCCGCTTTCCATCAGGCAGTCGTCGATCATGAAGCCGGTGGTGAACAAAGGGCGGAACAGCATCTGCTCGGCTTCGAGCTTCGGGTCGTAGCCGGGGTCCGCCGCTGTGAGGATGTAGGTATTGTAGATCGGCGCGAGGCCCTGCCGGTTGGCCGCGCCGTCCATGAAACTTTCCTTGCCCACGCGCACCGGCGTCACATCGAAATGCTCCGAGATCGGAAGATATCCGTAGACGCGCGTACCCACGGCAACGCCGTCTGCATTGGAGTCTGTCACGGTCGCAAAGCCCCAGACCGGCACCCGGCCCCAGGCCGGGTCGGCCGCCGGGAAGAAGTTCCAGTAGCCCATCGCCTCGCCAAAGGTTGCGTAGGTCACGTTGTTGGCGGTCAGGGCGAAGGCCTCGACCTTCAGTCTTGCCGCCCCCGGCGCCAGCGGGCCGGGCTTGGCGTCTATCCACTTGCCATCGCGCAGGTCTGCGCGCCTCATCACGAAGTCTGCCATGAACGCCGTCCCCTTGGCTGGTTACTTTTTCGGTTTGCCCATGAAGGCGCCGATTCGCGCCTGCATGTCAGGGCCGACCCCCTCGCAGTTCAATACTTCCCATTGAAGGCCGCTGTCCATGTCGCGCGCATCGGTGGCGTCCAGCAGGCGCTTGTTCGCTGCATGGCTGAACGGCGAATTGGCGAGAATCTGCCGGGCGAGGGCATCGATGGCGCTTTCGAATTCCGCGTCGGGCACTACCTTCTCGGCGAGGCCGATGCGGAACGCTTCCGCTGCATTGATCATCTCGGCGGTGAACATCAGCCGCTTTGCGGTCGCCACGCCCACGCGGCGTGGCAGGCGCTGGCTCATGCCCCATACAGGTGTAAGTGCCCACTTCGCGTGCGTGTCACCGAACTTCGCGCTTTCAGCCGCAAGGATGAAATCCGCCGCCAGCGCCACTTCCAGTGCGCCCGTATAGCAATGCCCGTGCACGGCCGCGATCACCGGCTTCGGCAACCGCTCCATCAGGCGCAGCGTTTCCGAATGCCAGCCGCGCGACGGCACTTTCTCGCCCTCGGCAATATCGGCCAGGTCATGCCCGGCGGAGAAGCATTTGCCCGCGCCGCGCAGCACGACGCAGCCAATGGACTCGTCCTTGTAAAGATCACTCACGTGATCGCGCAGCTCGCGGAACATGCCCACCGTCAGCGAGTTCAGCTTGTCCGGCCGGTTGAGGGTGAGAAGGGCAAGGCCGTCCTTGTCCGTGCGGGTGACGAGATCGCTCATGTGCCGAGGTCCACCATCAGGGACGAGATCGCGTGTACGAAGTTGTTCGGCGCCAGCGTCATCTCGCCGGTCGCGCGCACGTTCGGGAAGCGGCGGAGAATATGCCGGTAGGCCGCTTCCAGCTGCATGTTGGCAACCCGCTGGCCAAGGCACACATGCGGGCCATTGCCGAAAGAGAGATGTTCCTTTGCATTGCTGCGGCGGATGTCGAACCGGTGCGGATCGGCAAACTTCGCCGGGTCGCGGTTGGCGGCCGGATAGTACATCACGATCTTTTCGCCCTCGGCGATCTTCTGGTCGCCAAGCTCGGTGTCGTGCGTCGCGGTGCGGCGCATATAAGTCACAGGCGTCACGAGGCGGATCGCTTCGTTCACGAAGTTCGGGAAGAGGTCCGGCTCTTCTTTCAGCTCATTGCGGATGTTCGCATTGTCCGTGATCAGCTTCATCGTGCCAGACAGCGAGTTGCGCGTCGTGTCATTGCCGGCGAACACGATCAGTAGCCACGAACCATCCAGGAATTCCGGCGACAGCGGCTTGCCATCGATCTTCACGTTCGCGATGGCGGATAGAAGATCCGGCTGCGGATTTTTTCGCCGTTCTTCGAGGAGGTAGCGACCGAACTCGAACATCGCCTGTATTTCGGACAGGAACGTCATGATCTGCTCTGGCGAAACATTGCCGAGCCCTTCCTGCTGCGCCTGGTATTGCGAGGTCTCGAGGAAGTGCATCCAGTGCACCAGCTTGGGCCGGTCTGCCGCCGGCACGCCAAGGATTTCGCACAGCGTGAACAGCGGCAGCTCGGCGGAGAACATCTCCACCATGTCCACCACCGGTCCCTGCGCCTGCATCGCATCCAGCAGGCGGTTGACCTCGACTTCCACTTTCTTCTTCAGCTCGGCCACGAAGTCCGCGCGGAAATAGGCCATGTGTTCCATGCGCAGGGGCGTATGGTAGGGCCGGTCAAGGTTGATCAGCGAGTTCAGCGAAGACGAATGCAGCAGCGGATGGCGCGGCACGCCTTCCATGCCGTAGTTCATCAGTATGCCGCCTTTTTGGGACGAGAACGTCTCCGGCGTCAGCTCCACCTTCTTGACGAGGTCATAGCTGGTCACCGCCCAGAAGCCTGCGCCCATCACTTCCGGATGCCACATCACCGGCGCCTTCTCGCGCATCGTGGCAAAGGCGTCGTGCGTATAACCGCCGCGCTTTGAAAACACTTCCGGATCGGTCAGATCTACGGGCGGGGCGAGATTGTACGCCTTGCCGTACTTCGGTTCGGTTGGCGGGCGCTCGACCTGATAGGTCTCGGTCACATTGACGAAAGTCATTGGGGTCTCCCTGGAATGCCGGGGCGCTTTGAGCCCGGGCGCAGGAACCCGGGCCTGCGTCCGATCAGAATTTATACCGTACCGGGATGGATTTCGGCCCGCCCACGAAGTTCGCCTTGATGAAGCTTGGCTCGCCGGCAAGTTCGATAGACTTCACGCGGCTGAACAGCTCCTCATAGATCGCCTGCATTTCGAGGCGCGCGAGGTGCATGCCGAGGCACATATGTCCGCCATGGCCGAACGAGATCAGCTTGTTCGGGCTGCGGTCCGCCTTGAACTTGAACGGCTCGTCGAATACTTCTTCGTCGCGGTTACCCGACGGATAGCAGAGCAGCAGGCTTTCGCCCTTCAGGATCTTCTTGCCGCGCAGCGTATAGTCTTCCTGCGCCGTGCGCATGAAATGCTTCACCGGCGTCGTCCAGCGGATCGCCTCGTCGACGGCGGTCTTCGACATGCCCTTCGGGTCCGCCATCATCTTTTTCAGCTGCGACGGGTCCTGCAGCATCGCCAGCACGCCGCCGCCCGTCGAGGCGCTCGTCGTGTCATGGCCCGCGGCCGCCGTGATGATGTAATAGCTCATCGCTTCCAGCTGGCCGATCGGCTCGCCGTCCACCATGCCGTTGGCGATCACGGTGGAAACGTCATCCTTCGGGTTCGCGCGCCGGTCAGCGGTAATCGCGGTGAAGTACATGAAGAACTCGGCCAGCGTCGCCTGGATCGAGGCGAGGCCTTTCTCCACATCGCGCTCCTCGGCGAGCGACTTGTCGCGCATCAGGTCCTCGTCCTGCGCGCCGAAAATCTCCTGCGTCAGTTTCAGCATCATCGGTTCGTCCGACTCCGGAACACCGAGGATCTGCATGATCACGCGCAGCGGATAGTAGAGCGCCACATCGCGCTGGAAGTCGCATTCCCCGCCCAGGTCTTCCATCCGGTCGACATACTGTTTCGCAATCTGCTTGATCGCGTCTTCGCGCTTCTTCACGTTCTGCGGCATGAACCATTCCTGGGTCAGGTGGCGCAGCTTGTAGTGCAGCGGGTCGTCCAGCTGCACCAGCGTCTTCAGGAGGTGCGGCTGGCCGAACTTGGCGTAAACGCCCTTTTCGGCCTCATGATAGGACAGCATCTCGCGCTCGCCATTCGTGAACAGCGCGTTCTGGCGCGACACTTCCATGATGTCGGCATGCTTCGTCACGGCCCAGAAGGGGCGGAACGCTTCCGGCTCACACCAGGCCAGCGGGTCTTCAGCGCGCAGCCGCGCGAAGGTCGCGTCCAGCAGTTTCTGGTCGGCATAAACGGCGGGCGTCACGATCAGGTTGCACGTCTGCGCCGCCGCCCCGCTCATCTTGCGCGCCGGGTCCATCTTGGTCTCGGGCGGCGTTGCGAGGGCGACAGTGTCGGCCATTGTATTTCCTCCGGGAATTCAGGGACGGCGCGGATTTTTCCGCTTCTTCCCCAATGTATCCGGACGTGGCCCCCTGCCAAGGTGTGACTTAGCGGCAGGCTTCTTCGGCGGCGCGGGGGCATCCATCGGCGCGCCGAGGCTCGCCAGCGCTTCCGCGAGCAGCGGCGCCGGAATCTCCTCCACCTGTCCGGGCTTCAGCACGTCCAGAACGAACGGCCCATAACTCACGCGGATCAGCCGGTTCACGGTCAGGCCGACCGCTTCGAGCGCGCGGCGCACTTCGCGTTTCTTGCCTTCCGACAGGGTCACCGTCAGCCAGGAATTCGCGCCCATTTCCCGGTCGAACACGGCCTTGATCGGCGCATAGCGCACGCCGTCCACCGTAATCCCGCTCGCCAGCTCCTCGATCTTCTGCGGCGTCACCGTGCCCTTGGCCCGCGCGCGGTAGGTGCGCTCAAGTCCGGATTTCGGCAGCTCCAGGAACCGCGCGAGCTCCCCGTCATTGGTGAGCAGCAAGAGCCCCTCGGTCGTCAGGTCGAGCCGGCCAACCGTCACCACGCGGGGCAGGGACTTCGGCAGCTCGTCAAAGATCGTGCGCCGTCCGGCCGGGTCATCGGTCGTCGTGATCAGGCCCGAAGGCTTGTGATACCGCCAAAGCCGCGTCGCCTCTGGCGCCTCGACGGTCCGGCGCCCCACCTTGATCGTCTCCCGCCCGGTCACCTTGAAGGCAGCGGAGGTCAGCGTCTTGCCGTTCACGCTCACTTCGCCCGCTTCGATCATCCGCTCGATCTCGCGTCGCGAGGCGATTCCGGCCCGGGCCAGGTATTTGGCGATCCGTTCGCCACCCTCGCTCCATTCCTCATCGGTTTTTGGCGCCGGCGGAGCCGCTTTGCCCTTGGGGCCCGGTTTGTGGGGGGAATGGGGGCGCGCGCCGGAAGGCTTCCGGCTGGGGCGGCCCGTCTCGCGACGCTCCGTCATGGTCTTGTCTTTCTTCTGGTTTCAGGCGGTGAACTGAAGGATCGGCGCCGCAATGGCAAGCCCGAGGGCGATCTCGGTCGCCATCCAGATCGGGATGATCTTCGCCTCCCCGCCCTTGCCCCGGTCCAGTATCATCGAGAAGGTTCGCCCGATCGCCGCGCCAAACCAGCCCGCCGCGATCGGCAGCGCCGCTGCCAGCCCCATCGCCGGCGTGCCATGCAGAACCATCACAAAGGCCGAAAGGTGCAGCAGCAGCAACAGGCCGCCATAGGTCGCCCGGAATTCGGAATACCCGCCCGGCTTCTCCGGGTCAGGCTTCAGCCGCACGACGCCTGCCGCCCAGTCCGGCGCAAACAGCGCCCCGAGACCCAGCGCGGCGCCTAAGCCGAGCCCGATGAGTGCCAGGATGTCAGTAAAGGGCATCGCGCCGCTCCGTGTTTCCGCTTTGGAACTAGGCCGCAAACCGCTGCCGGGAAGTTAAACGGCCAATCCGTTGATCTATCGCCGTTAAGCGTTCGCTTTCCCTTGCGGAAGGCTGGCAGCACGGCCCGTTTCACCCCCTCCGGCAACATGAAAACCCTGCAAACCCTAATCCGGCTTGTGAAAAAATTAACCAATTCCCGGCTTTCATGGAGCCTGAGTGTCGCGGTTCCCGGTAGAATCACTACCCAGGCCGCCCAGCGTTGCGAGGAAGCCGCCCCATGCGCATGAAGATGTTCGCTGCAG
>CAZXQD010000056.1:0-22632 GCA_964643405.1 uncultured Hyphomonas sp.
TGGTCGATGCCGAAGGCAAGAAGATGTCGAAATCGATCGGCAACACGATCGAGCCTGACGAGTTCCAGAAACAGTACGGCATCGAAATCCTCCGTATATGGACGGCCTCCGCCGACTATTGGGACGATACCCGCATCTCCGACGAGATCATCAAGGGCACGGTCGAGACCTATCGCAAACTCCGCAACACGCTGCGCTACCTGCTCGGCGCGCTGGACGGCTACACGGCCGCGGAAGCGGTTGAGGCAAAAGACATGCCCGGCCTCGAGCGCTTCATCCTGCACCGCCTCGCGGAGCTCGACACCGAAGTACGCGCCGCCTTCCAGGTGTTCGACTTCAAGCGCGTGATGACCGCCATCGTGAACTTCGTAAACGTCGAGCTTTCGGCGGTCTATTTCGACATCCGCAAGGACGCGCTCTATTGCGATCCGGCCTTCGCCACGGCCAAGGCCTGGGACGCCGAAACCTCCGTCTACGGAAATCGCCGCCGCGCCGTGCGCACGGTGATGGCCGCCGTGATGGAGCGTCTCCTCTGCTGGCTCGCCCCGGTGATGCCGTTCACAACGGACGAAGCCTTCGGCGAAAGCCACCTGAAAGGCACGGCGCCCTCGGTCCACCTTCTGCTCTTTCCGGAAACCCCGGCCAGCTGGCACGACCCCGCGCTCGCCGCCCGCTGGGAAAAGATCTTCAAGGTTCGCCGCGTTGTCACCGGCGCGCTCGAAGTCGAACGCCGTGAGAAGCGCATCGGCGCCTCGCTGGAAGCCGCCCCGGAAGTCATCCTCAGCGACAACGCCCTGATCGAAGCCTTCGCAGGCGAGGACGCCGGCGACATCTTCATCACGTCCGGCGCAAAGCTCCTGCACGGCGCCTCCGGTCCGGCCGGCGCCTTCACGCTGGACGATTCGCCCGGCATCTGGGTCGTGCCCGCCAAGGCGCCCGGCATCAAATGCCGCCGCAGCTGGAAATACTTCGACCCGGCGACCGCGAGCCCCGGCTTCCCGGACATCACTCTCCGCGACGCGCTGGCGGTGAAGGCCTGGGACAAAGCGGCAGGCTGAAATCCCTTCAGAGCCCCTCTCCCCCGGGAGAGGGGCTTTAAAGTCCTGCACACAAACGCTTGATCCCCCCGCCAGCCTCTGCAATCTCAGCCGCATGAAACTGGCGTCATCTTCAGCCTGGCCTTTCTTCCTTGTGCCGGTCATCCTGGTGCTGGACCAATGGTCCAAGTGGCTCGTCCTGCAGGAGCCGCGCTTCAACGCGCTCGCCTGCCTCGACATCCTCGAGCGCTGCGGCCGTATTCCCCTGCCGGGCCCGCTGGACCTGACTATGACCTGGAACCGGGGTATGAGTTTCGGCCTTTTCCAGTCGGATGGAATCGGCCGCTGGATCCTCGCCGGCATTATGCTGACCATTGCGCTGGGCTTTCTTGTCTGGCTGATACGGGCCGAAGGCCGCTGGCTGCGCCTCGCTCTCGCGCTTGTGATCGGCGGGGCGTTCGGCAACCTGATCGACCGGGTGCGCTTCGGCGCCGTCGTCGATTTCATCGATGCCAACGGGCTCTATTTCCCCTGGGTGTTCAACATCGCCGATGCTGCCATCAGTGTTGGCGCGGTGCTGCTGTTCATTGACCAGTTCCTGCTTTCGCGTCCAAAACAGGCTACAAGCTCGTAAACCCCCGGCCTTCAGGCCTCCAGAAACGGATTTGCCCCGCCCATGAAGCATCCCTTCCTCCTCCTCGCCGCCGGTGCCGCGCTTGCGGCCACTGCGGCCTGCTCCTCGAATGGCGGCGGCGGTGGCTCAACGCCCAATGAATTCCGCGTTGTCACCAAGGCGCCGCTGAGCGTCCCGCCGGAATACAGCCTGCGCCCGCCGCCGGCCGGCACCAGCATCCCTTCCGAAGTCGAAGCCGCCACCGCCGGCACGACAACCGCCTTCGGCACCACCATGGGCCAGGACGCCAGTGCCTCGGAGCGAGCCCTCGTGGCCGCCGCCGGCGCCAATGCCGCCAACCCCGCTGTGCGCGCCCAGGTCGACTATGAAGAGACCAAGGCGATCCGCAAATCCACCAGCATCGGTGACCGCATCCTCTTCTGGCGAAAAGACAAACCGGAGGACGCCGCGTCCGCCGCGACCGACAACGCCACCGGCGACCAACCGGTCGTCGTCCAGCAAACCAGCGGCGGCAACCGCATCCGGCTCCCCGGTACCTGAACTGCCGTTTGAAAACCTAGCCGCACCCAACCGGAGAACGCCATGAAACGGGCTCTCGCTGCCGGGCTGTTCGCCCTGTTCGCTTCCCACGCCGCCGCTGAGGAGGCCGCCTGGGCTCCCACCACCTTCACGCTGGACAACGGCATGGAAGTGGTTGTCCTGCCGGACCACCGCGCCCCCGTCGTCACTCACATGGTGTGGTACAAGGTCGGCGCCGCCGATGAGGCCCCCGGCAAGTCCGGCATCGCGCACCTGTTCGAACACGTGATGTTCCAGCAGACGAAAAACCTCGGCCCCGGCGAGTTCGATTCGATTGTCAGCCGCTCCGGCGGCCAGAACAACGCTTTCACCAGCTGGGACTACACGGCCTATTTCGAGCGCGTTCACAAGGCGCAGCTCGGCACCATGATGGGTCTCGAAGCCGAGCGCATGGTCAATCTCGTCATCAACGACGATCCCAAGGGTCCCTTCATATCCGAGCGCGATGTCGTGAAGGAAGAGCGCCGCCAGCGCATCGAAAACAATCCCGGTGCCATCCTGCAGGAAAAGGCACTCTCCACGCTCTGGAAAGGCCACCCCTACGAAATCACCGTCATCGGAAAGATGGAGGAAGTCGCGGCGCTGACCCCGCAGGACGGCCTTGATTTCTACACGGAGTATTACAGCCCCGCCAACGCCATCCTCGTGGTCGCGGGCGACGTCACGCCGGATGAAGTGCGCGCCCTCGCGGAACAACATTACGGTGCCATCCCGGCTTCGACCACTGAGCTCAGTCCCCGCAAGTGGCAGCCGGTCGCCCCGCTCACTGAAACGGTCCTGCTCACTCACGCCGATCCCAAGGTGCGACAGCCGAACTGGAGCCGCTACTATCTTGGCCTCTCCCAGCGCCGCCAGCCGGAAGAGGCGCTCGCCCTCGATGTCGGCCTTGAGGTGCTCGGCGGCGGCATGACCAGCCGGCTCTACCAGTCACTGGTAGAGAAGCAGCAGCTCGCCATCGCCGCCAATACCTTCGCCTGGACCACGCTCCATGATGAAGGCCCGGCCGTCATCTCTGCCAGCCCGGCGCCCGGCGTCACGCTGGATGCGCTGGAGGCCGCCGTCATGGCGGAGGTCGAGAAAGTCCTCGCCGAAGGCTTTACCGAAGCCGAAGTCGTCCGTGCCCGGAACAAGCTGGCCGCCGATGCCATCTATGGCCGCGACAGCCAGTCAAACATGGCGGAAACCTTCGGCTCCTGGCTAGCGCTCGGCGGTAAGGTCGAAGACATCCTCGGCTACCCGGACGCCGTGCGCGCCGTCACGCCGGAACAGGCGCTGGCCGCGGTTCGCGCCGTGTTCGCGCCGGAAAAACACTATATCGAAGCCCACCTCCTGCCGGCTGAAGGAGACCTCTGATGCACGCTGTAAAAGGCCTTCTGGGCGCCTCGGCGCTCCTCGCGCTCACCGGCTGCTCAACCATCCAGGGCTGGTTCAGCCCGGCGCCGGAAGCCCCGGCGCTGACTGCGCCCGCAGAACCCGCGCTCGCCGTGGCCGTCCACAAGGGCGAGTTCGCCGAGATCCAGCAATTCGTCACGCCTGGCGGCGTCTCGGTCTGGCTCGTCTCCGAGCCGTCGATCCCGATCCTCGCCGTGCAGATGGCCTGGAAGGGCGGCACCTCGTCCGATCCTGACGGCCTTCAAGGCCTTGGCGAGCTTGTCACCTACAACATGAATGAAGGGGCGGGTGATCTCGATTCCCTCGGCTTCCAGACCGCAATGGAAGACCTGAACATGGACTTCAGCTGCGCGGCCGGTGCGGAATGGACGACCTGTTCCATCTCCACCCTGACCGAGAACGCAGGCGGCGCCATGTCGCTCGTCGCCTCCGCCTTTGCGGCCCCGCGCTTCGATGAAGGCCCGTTCGAACGCTTCTTGCGCGAAAAGGAAGTCGGCCTCAAGACGCGTGAGACAAACCCCAACTATCTCGCCTGGCGCGCCGGTGCGAAAGCTCTGTACCCGGACCACCCGTTTGCCCGCGAAGTGTCGGCAGAAAGCCTTGCCGCCCTCACGCCGGACCTCGCCCGCCAGCACATGCGCGCCCTGATGACGAAGGACCGCCTTCTGGTCACTGCCGTTGGCGCGGTCACGCCGGAAGAACTCGCTCCGTTGATCGATGAGGTCGCCGCGGGCCTGCCGCAGACTGGCGCGCTGGCGTCTGTTGAGCCGATCGACCTTGCAGCGGTTCCCGCCAAAGAGATCATCGTCCCGCTGGAACAGCCCCAAAGCCTCGTCCGCTTCACTGGCCCGGGCATTTCGCGCGACAATCCGGATTTCTTCCCGGCCTTCGTCCTGAACTACACGCTCGGCGCCGGCAGCTTCGAAAGCCGCCTGATGAAAACGCTCCGTGTCGAGAAGGGTCTCACCTACGGCATCTCCACCAGCATCGATCCCGGCCCAACCCTGAAGACATGGTCCGGCGGCGGCCAGACGAAGAATGAAAGCGCCGGCGAGTTCATCGCAGGGATCAAGTCAGAACTCACCAAGTTCGTGGAGAGCGGCGTCACCGAACAGGAACTCGCCGATGCAAAGGCCTATCTCACGGGTTCCTATCCGCTCGGCTTCGATTCCAATGCCAAGATCGCCAGCCAGATGATGGGCGTACGCCAGGAGAATCTCGGCGTCGACTATTTCGACCGCCGCAATGCGCTGGTGAATGCTGTCACGCTGGAAGACGTCAACCGCGTCGCCAAAACCTATCTCGATCCCGCGCGCTATTCCTTCTTCGTGGTCGGCCAGCCGCAAGGCATCGAAACGCCCGCCACTCCATAGCCCAGCCTGACCCTCTCTCCCCCGGGAGAGGGGGTAACGCTCAGTCTATGGACTTCCTCGGCGTCGCCAATCCCGGGCTGGCAATACTGCTCGCATCCTCGCGCCGGAAGGTGAACAGCTCCGCCGGCCGCCCGCCCGTGCCGGTTTCCATCTGCCCGGTGCCCGCCACCAGGTGCGCCTTGTCCAGCGCGCGGCGGAAGTTCTGCGTGTGCAGCTGCAGGCCGAGGATGCCCTCCACCGAGCGCTGCAGCGCCGACAGCGTAAACCGCTCCGGCATCAGCTCGAACACGACCGGGCGATACTTGATCTTGCTGCGCAGGCGGGAGAGGCCCGTCGCCAGGATGCGCCGGTGGTCGGAGGCCATGCTCCCACCGAGGCTCACCCCTGGCTCCGGCAGCCCCGCATCGCGCGCACATTCCGCCACCAGCCCCGCCTCATAGAGCAGCTCGTAGCGTTCCAGAACGCGCTCTTCCATCCAGCGCGCCCCGTCCAGCCCGAACGCGCTGCGCGCCCGGCCCAGCCGCCGCTCATTGCCCGCCGCCCAGGTCTTCAGGCGCGGCGCAATCTCCGCCTCGATCATCGGCGGGCGCCGCACGCGGTGGTCCTCCCACGGAAAGTAATGATACCAGTCCTGCCAGCGCGCCTCGAACGAGGCCCCCGCCGGCCGCGCTTCCGGCGTCAGCGCGAGATAGCCCACCGAGATCACGCGCGCATCTGGCGGCGCCCCCGCCAGTGTCGCTTCCGGCGTTTCCCGGTCCTTGTCGCCGAAGGTATAGAGCTGCTCGACATAGCCGATCTCGAAGCCGGTCTGCTCGCGCACCCATCCGCGCAGCGACAGGTCGAACGTGCGGTGCCCGGCCGGATCGAACGGGCCGAAGGGCAGGGCGCATTCCCCGCTCGGCCGCCGCGTCACCAGCACCTTCGGCTCGCCATCCTCCAGCGCCACCATCACCGCAGACAGACCGATGATCACCGTCATTTCGCGGCTTCCTGCCGGGCCATTGCGGCCTGTATCTCGCCGAAGCGCTTGAGGAACAGTGCCTGCGCCTCGGTCGGCGGCAGCGGCGCGAGTTTCAGTGTCATGCCCTCCGGCGGCCTGCCGAAAAACCCGTCAGACTCTGCTTCCGAAAAGCCCGCCAGCTGCACCGCCTCGAACCAGGCGCAGATATTGTCCGCCCGTTTGATCGTCTTCTTCAGGCCTTCCGGCGTCACCGCTTTCAGGCCAAACCGCAGGTGCACCGCCTCCTGCAGCCGTGCCTCCACGCCCTTGTAGCTCTCGCCCAGCAGCGCCTTGAACGGCGAGATCATGTCCCCGATCACGTATTCCGGGCTGTCATGCAGCAGCGCCGTCAGCTGCTCTGCCGGACCCAGGCCCGGCTCCAGCCGGCGCACCAGCGTCTCCACGAGCACCGAATGCTCGGCCACCGAGAAGGCATGTTCCCCCCGCGTCTGCCCGTTCCAGCGGGCCACCCGGGCAAGCCCGTGGGCAATGTCCTCGATCTCGATATCGAATGGCGACGGGTGCGCCAGGTCCAGCCGCCGGCCGGACAGCATGCGTTGCCACACGCGCGGCGGGGTGGTCTGCGGCTTAACAGATCGCTTCACGTGGGGCCTCCATCGGCGCATCCTTAAGGTATTGGTAGCACGGGTAAAGAAAGCACGGCGATCCGGTTACAAACTCGCCCCATTGCGGTCACCATTCCCCAATGCCGCATTAAGGCATCTGGCGCATAACGGTCTCAAGAAAAAACGAGAGAGCGAAACGCGATGATGGATGCCTTCTACAACTTCTTTTCCGGCCAGGGCTTCGCGGTGATGATGCTCGCTTGCGGCACGCTGGTCGTTGTTGTCGAAGCCGTCCGCGCCAGCCGCCGCGCTCTCTGGGGCGACATGTTCACCGAAGATTTCGAGGAATAAGGGAAGGGCCTAGCCCACCTTCTCCACAAACACCGTGCCCGCCGAATAGCCCGCGCCAAACGAGCAGATCAGTCCGCGTTCGCCGGGCTTGAAGTCGCCCGAATGCATGTGGAAGGCGATGATCGATCCCGCCGAGGACGTGTTCGCATAGGTGTCCAGCACCGTCGGGCTCTCCTCGTCGCTCGCCTCATGGCCGAGCACCTTCGACGAGATCAGCCGGTTCATGTTGGCATTCGCCTGGTGCAGCCACATCCGCTTCAGCTCAGCTGCCGGAATGCCGAGTTCCGCCGAATGCGCGGTGATCATCTCGGCCACCATCGGCACCACTTCCTTGAACACCTTGCGGCCTTCCTGCACGAACAGCTTGTCCGGCGCGCCGACGCCTTCCGGCGCAGTGCGGTTCAGGAATCCGAAATTGTTGCGGATGTTGTTGGAGAACTGCGTCTTCAGTTTCGTGCCGAGAATCTTCCAGTGCTCTTTCGGCGCAATATCTTCTGCCTCCACCAGCACGGCAGTCGCCACGTCGCCGAAGATGAAATGGCTGTCGCGGTCGGTAAAGTTCAGGTGGCCCGAGCAGATTTCCGGGTTCACCATCAGAACGGATTTCGCATTGCCTGACCGGATGAAGTCCGCCGCCGTCTGGATGCCGAACGTTGCCGAAGAACACGCCACGTTCATGTCGAACGCAAAGCCCTCGATGCCGAGCGCGTCCTGCACCTCGATCGCCATCGCCGGATAGGCGCGCTGCATGTTGGAGGCTGCGCAGATCACGGCGTCCACATCCTTAGGGTCGCGCCCCGCTTTCTTCAGCGCCTCGCGCGCCGCGTGCACGGCCATCTCGGCAAGGATGGAGATCTGCTCGTTCGGCCGTTCGGCCAGGCGCGGCGCCATGATGTCAGGGTCCAGCACCCCGGCCTTGTCCACCACATAGCGGCTCTTGATGCCGGAGGCCTTTTCGATGAATTCCACCGAGGAATGCGTCTTGGGGTCCATCAGGCCGGATTTGATCTCCGCCTCGTTCTCGCGGTTCCAGTTGTCCGCCCAGGCGTTGTAGCTCGCCACCAGTTCGGCGTTCGAGATCGAATGGGGCGGGGTCCACAGGCCAGTGGCAGAAATCACGGGGCTCGGCATATATCTCTCCGGCAGGGCCGCCAGCTGAAGGCCGGGCCCTTCTTGCTTTATCTTTGTGGGGCAAGGTGTAACGCGCGCCGGGGCGCCAGCACAAGGCCGGTTTCAGGCGGCGCTCAGTCCTTGTCCGGGGTGCCGAATACTTCATTCAGCCGTTCGCGCTCTTCCGATTCCTTCAGGCGCACGTCCATTTCGTCCATCAGCTTCTGCTGCTGGGCGCGCTCGGTCGCCACCACGGTTTCGCGGCATTTGGCTCGTTCGGCTTCCCCGGCGATGCTGGCGCACGCTTCCAGTGCATCAGCATCGGCGCGGTCCTGCCAGGTCTGGCATCCGGCCAGCACCATCAACCCCGCCAGCACAGCGGCGAGTCTGACGGCCCGGCTCATTGCGGCGGGGCTTTGCGCTGGGCTTCGCGTTTCACCGAGGCTTCGACATCCGCCACCACATTCTTCATGCAGCGGTCGCGCGCTTCCTGGGTCTCTTCGCCCGCGCAGGCCTCCACGGGATTGGCGTAAGAGGGCGCCGGCTCTGTCGAACGGCAGGCGGCGGTCATCGCCAGCAGGCCCGCAGCGGCAAGCATCATCAGTTTGGTCTTCATGCGTGTTTCCTCACAGCCCTGTTCCGGGGGCAGCTTACCTCATGGTCATTGACCATGCCAACTGCCTGCGCCCATGCGTACACGATTGTCGGGCCGACAAATTTGAAGCCGCGCTTTTTCAGGTCCTTGGACATCGCCTCCGACCAGGGCGTGAAGGTTGGCGCCTGCCGGAAACTTTCCCACTTCCCGTGGATTGTCTTGCCGCCCACCCAGCTCCAGCAATAGTCCGAGAAGTCCTCGCCGGCGTCCATCATCGCCAGGTAGGCCTGCGCATTGCCGATCACCGCGTCGATCTTCTTGGGGCTGCGGATGATGCCCGGGTTCTCCAGCGCCTTCGCCGCGCGCTTCGGCGTCCAGCGGGCAAGGCGCTCCGGGTCAAACCCGTCAAACTCCGCGCGGATCGCTTCGCGCTTCCTGAGGATGGTGATCCAGCTGAGGCCCGCCTGCATCCCGTCCAGTTGCAGCTTCTCCCACAATGCGCGCGGGTCACGCTCCGGCACGCCCCATTCGGTATCGTGATAGTCGCGGTACAGCTTGTCGCTCTCCGGCGCCCAGCCGCAATAAGGTGTGTCTTCACTCATCGGCTGGTGCCTCCAGCAGGGCCTTCACTTCGGCAATCAGCCACGGCGCCCCTTCGATCTCTGCTGGCGCCTCATTCACTGTCACTGCATCCTTCGCAAGGATCGATTTCGCAAACCGGTCCGTCCGGATCAGCGCCAGCCCTTCGCCCGCTGCCACGCTCGTCACCGTGCCCAGAAGGTTCGCGCCCGCGCGCACTTCCGCGCCCGCTGCCAGAGCGTTCCCGCGCAGCCGCACCGTCCGCTTACGGATCAGTGCCTTGCGCTTCATCCGGCTCGCCACTTCCTGGCCGACGAAGCAGCCTTTCTTGTAGTCCACGCCGTCCATCAGATCCATGTTTATATCGGTCGGGAACACTTCCGCCGCGCGGTAGTCGCTCCCCCATTCCGGCACGCCCGCCGAAATTGCCAGCGCGTCCCAGCCGGGCAGGGGCTCGGCCGCCTCTGCCGCCGCCACCACCGCCCGCTTCGGCAGCTTCGCGCTGCGCGGGTCCGCTGCCCCGCCGGTGCCCACCGCGCTGACCAACCCGTCATCGCGGGCAATCTCCACCGCCGAGCGCAGCCGGAACATCTTCAGCCGCTTCACCAGGTCGTCAGCCGCCTCTGCATGCACGTCAATCAGCACGCCCTCGCTGGTCCGGTGCGCAATGTAATCGGCAATCACCTTGCCCTGCGGCGTCAACAGCGCCCCATACCGCGCCACGCCCGCCTCCCATCCCGCCACGGTATGCGTCACCGTCCGCTCCAGCAGGGCAATCGTGTCGGGGCCTTCAAGGCGTAGTATCGCGCGGTTCGCAAGTCTGTGCATGGCAGCGTTCCAAGCACCTTTCCCCGCTCTTGTCATCCCGGCGCACCGCTGGCCTTGTGCACGACCATCCGTCCCCGCCGGAAACAAGATCCGGAGGCGCAACAACCCGTTGCGAAATATCGCTCCGGAACTTGCGCCACACCTCTCCGCACCGGGTTACACTCAGCCTCACCCCCGCACAAAGTAGGCCGGATAGAGACCAAAGGCAGGAATTCGACACCCCGATAACCGGCGATATAGAACCGGCACAAAGTGATAAAAAACGAAAATCTTTGAGAACTGGATGAGAAGAAATCACCACCGGAAGTGGGCCGCTTGCAACGGAATGTACCGGGCCCCGAGTGCCAAACCTGCGGACTTGCGCCTACATCAAAGCCGCCCGCCCTGAAACAAAACCCAATCCCCGCAAGCTCCTAAGATTCCGCGCGCCGGTCGCAGCGCAACATCCGCCCCCGTGACTTTTCCCCGCTCCGGCGCAATAAGACCCCTCATGACCCAGGTATTCGATCTCATCCTGCGCGGCGGCACCGTCGTCACCCCCGGCGGCGAGGCCCGCACAGATATCGGCATCATCGGCGAGCGCATCGCCCGCATAGGCGATCTGTCTCAGGCTGCCGCCGGCGAAATCTACGGGGCCGCGGGCCTGCACATCCTGCCGGGCGTGATCGACACCCAGGTCCACTTCCGCGAGCCCGGCCTCGAATACAAGGCAGACCTTGAAACCGAAGCCCGCTCTGCCGCGCTCGGCGGCGTCGTGGCCGTGTTCGAAATGCCGAACACCAACCCGTCCACGATCACGCCCGACGCGATGCTCGACAAACTCGCCCGCGCCAAGGGCCGCATGGACATCGATCATGCCTTCTATGCCGGCGCGACGCATGACAACGTCGACCTGCTGCCGGAGATGGAGCGCATGCTCGGCTGCTGCGGCGTGAAAGTCTTCATGGGCGCCTCCACCGGCGACCTCCTCATCAAGGACGATGCCGGCGTCGAAGCGGTCCTGCGCGCCATCAAACGCCGCGCCGCCTTCCACTCCGAAGACGAATACCGCCTCGAAGAACGCCGCCCGCTCGCCGTCACCGGAGACTGGAACAGCCACATCATCGTGCGCGATGTCGAAGCCGCCGTCTCCTCTACGCGCCGCTTGATGCGCCTTGCCCGCAAGACCGGGAAGCGCATCCACGTGCTGCACATCTCCACCGCCGAGGAGATGGACCTTCTGGTGAACGCCAAGGATGTCGCCAGCGTCGAAGTGCTGCCGAACCACCTGACGCTCGCGGCTCCAGATTGCTATGACCGCCTGAAAGGCTTCGCCCAGCAGAACCCGCCGGTGCGCGAAGCCCGCCACCGCGAAGCCCTCTGGCGCGCACTGAATGCCGGCATCGTCGATGTTCTGGCGACGGATCATGCGCCCCACACGATCGAAGAGAAGATGCGCCCCTATCCGGCCTCGCCCTCGGGCATGCCCGGCGTGCAGACGCTCGTGCCCGTGATGCTCACCCATGTGAATGACGGCAAGCTGACCCTGCAACGCTTCGTCGAACTCACCAGCGCCGGCCCGCAGCGCGTCTTCGGCCTCGCCGACAAGGGCCGTATCGCCGAAGGCTACCATGCGGACTTCACGGTCGTGGATATGAAGCGCAAGGAGACGATCACGAAGGAGTGGTCGAAATCCAAATGCGGCTGGACCCAGTTCGACGGCTTCGAAGCCACCGGCTGGCCCGTCGCCACCATCGTGCGCGGTGGCTTCGTCATGCGCGACGGCAAGATCACACGCAAAGGCGGCGGCCAACCCGTCCGCTTCAACGAAACGCTGGAGCCTGAGGGTTGAGCGAGACGGCCCCGGAGCGCGCGCCCCTCGGCCTGCGCCGCACGCTCATCTGGCTGTACGAAGGCGTCGGCGCCTGGCCGCTACGGTTTCGCTGGGCGATACTGATCTTCGACGTGCTGACGATCAGCTATTTCCTTGTTTCTCCCTTCATTCCCAAGGAAGGCTATCATTTCTGGCTCGACTATGTGATCGGCACAATCATCGCGCTGGACCTCGCCGCCCGATTCTACATCGCGCCGACCAAGCGCCGCTTCCTGCAGCGCTTCATGAACATTGCCGATATCATCGTTGTCATCACGATGTTCGCGCCGCTCATCTCACAGAACTATGCTTTCCTTCGGATCATCCGGGCCCTGAGGATTGCGCGCGCCTTCACCTTCCTGCGCGATAACAGCCCGCTGTCGAGCTACCTGCACCTGCATCGCGTGGTGATCGAGCGGGCGATCAATGTCGTCGTCTTCCTCTTCATCATGTCCGCCCTCGTCTATGCCGATCAGGTGAACAGGCCGGGTTCGGACGTGAAGAACTTCCTTGATGCGTTCTATTTTGTCGTCACCAGCCTGACGACGACCGGATACGGCGACATTACACTTGTCGGCTGGACGGGCAGGGTGCTGCCGATCATCATCATGCTGCTTGGCGTCACACTTTTCCTGCGCCTCCTGAAGGCGCTGCTGACACCCACCGACAAGGCCGAAGTCGAATGCACCAATTGCGGCCTGATGCGCCACGACCGCGACGCGGTGCACTGCAAGCATTGCGGCGAAGTCGTCTATATCCAGAATGAAGGCTTTGATCCCTGATCGGGCTTGCCCTTTCCAGCGCACTGCGCGAGCAATGAACCAGACCCCGCCTCCCGGAGACTTCCATGAACTTCAAGTCTTTTCTCCTCTCTGCCGCGCTTCTGCACTCCGCGCCGGTCGCGCTCGCCGAGGAGCGCACAGCCTTCGAACAACAGGCGCGAGAAATCTACCAGACTGCCGTCGAAATCCGCACCGCCAAAGGCCAGGGCAAGACGCCCGAACTGGTCAGCTATCTCGTCAGTGAGCTGAAGGCAGCCGGTTTCAAGGATGCCGACATCCGCATCACCGATCACGACATCGACGGCGAGCATGTGCAGGACCTGATAGTCTGGTACCGCGCCGAAGGCACGCCGAAACAGGCGCCCATCGTGCTGCTCGCGCACATGGATGTGGTCGATGCCCTGCCGGATACCTGGACGCGCTTTCCTTTCGAACTGATCGAGGAAGATGGCTATTTCTTCGGCCGCGGCACAGCGGACAACAAGTATGGTGTCACCAGCCTCGTCGCCACTTTCCTGCGTCTCAAGGCCGAAGGCTTCAAGCCGGACCGTGACCTTGTCCTCGCGCTCTCGGGCGATGAGGAAACCGGCATGATCTCCACCCGCGCGCAAGCTCAGTATACTGCAGAGAACATCAAGCCCGCCTATGCGCTGAACGCCGATGCCGGCGGCCTCTCGCTCGACAAGGATGGCAAGGTCCTGTTCTACGGACTGCAGAGCGCCGAGAAGACCTATGCGACGTTCGAACTCACCGTGTCCAATCCCGGCGGCCATTCCTCCGCGCCGCGCAAGGACAATGCGATCTATGAACTCGCCGACGCGCTGAAGAAGATCGAGGCCTACACATTCCCGGTCTCCTACAGCCCGATGACGCTCGCCTCGTTGAAGGCGGCGGGCGAGCAGACACCGGGTGAGCTTGGCGCGGCGATGGTCGCCTTCGCGGCCAACCCCGCGGATGAAGCCGCCATTGCAACCCTGCGTGCTGATCCCTCCACGGTCGGCTCCATCGGCACGACCTGCATCGCTACCATGCTGCGCGCCGGTCATGCCGAGAACGCGCTGCCGCAACGCGCCACCGCCACCGTCAATTGCCGCATTTTCCCGGGCATCGGCATCGAGGCCACGGAGAAGGCCCTCAAGGACGCCATCGGCAACGAAGGCGTGGCGTTCAAGTTGATCTCGGACCTCGTCGAAAGCCCCGAGTCCAAACAGCCGGCAGACGTGATGGCGGCGCTGGACAGGGCGCTCGCCGCGCGCGGCCTCGCAGGCCTCCCGGTGTTCGCGCACATGTCCTCCGGCGGTACGGACGGCATGTTCTACCGCAACCTCGGCTATGACACGCTGGGCATCGGCGGCGGCGGCGCCAAGCCCAATGACACCTTCGCCCACGGCCTGAATGAGCGGATGCTGGTCTCCTCCTTCTATGACGGGCTCGACCATTGGTACGTCATCCTGAAGGAACTGGCGGGCGCGAAGGAATAGGGCGGGGGCTTGCCCTTTCCGCCGGGCTGCGCGAGCAATCAGGAAAGAAAACAATTGCACGGCGCTTCCTGCGCCCTGCGGGGAGCAGACCTTCGTCCATGAGCAAGACCGCGCATATCCCGTTCCGCGAGGTGCCTTACCTGCCGCTGAAGCTGAAGATGGACCGGCGCCCGGACGGCACGATCTATCTGGAAAGCGGCCTGCCGCTGAAGGCGCACCCGCCGCATATGCTGGCCCCGCTGGTGAAATGGGCGGCCGAGCGCCCGGACCAGGTCTGGCTGGCCGAGCGCTGGCCGGAAGACCCCGCGCAGGATAGCTGGCGCAAGCTGACCTATGCCGAAGGCCTCGCCGCCGTGCGCCGCATCGCCGCTGCCTTCCTTAGCGAGGGGGCAGGGCCGGACGCGCCGGTGATGATCCTGTCAAAGAACTCCATCGACAATGCGCTCGTCATGTATGCGGGGATGTGGGCGTCCAGTCCCGTCGTGCCTGTGACGCCCGCCTATGCCACGCTTAGCCAGGACCTCGTCCGTTTCCGCTATATCGACGAGCTGACGAGCCCGAAATTCATCTATGTGGAGGATGGCAAGGAATACCAGCGGGCGCTCGACGCGCTCGACTTGACCGGCCGCCTCGTCATCTATTCGCGCAATGCGCCGAACGTTCCGCGCGCCGTCAGCCTTGAGGATTTTGCCGGCCAGACCGGCCCGGCAGTGGATGAAGCCTATGCCGCGCTGACGCCGAAGACGGTGGCGAAATACATGCTCACCTCCGGCTCCACCGGCGAGCCGAAGGCGGTGATCAACCTGCATGGCATGGTGGCGGCGAATGCCAAGATGATCCGATCCGTCTGGAACGAGGAACGCCTCGACGAGATCACCGGCGGCCCGCAGGTGATGGTGAACTTCCTGCCCTGGAGCCACACTTACGGCACGCATTCCATACTGCACAACATGCTGGACTGGGGCGGCACGCTCTATATCTGCCAGGGCGCGCCGACGCCGCAACGCTTGCCGGAAATGCTCCGTAACCTGAAGGAAATTCCGACCACACAGCACACCACCGTGCCGCAGGCCTGGGCTGCGCTCGCCACAGCGCTGGAGCAGGATGATGCGCTCGCTGCAGTCTTCTTCTCGCGCCTCACCTCCATGGCCTATGGCGGCGCCTCGATGGGGCAGGACATCTACGAGCGTATCCAGGAAGTCGCCGTGCGCATCACCGGCGAGCGGATTTCCCTCTCCGCAGGATATGGCGCGACTGAAACCTCGCCGACCGCTTCGAACGTCCACTGGCCGAATGACAAGATGGGCCTGATCGGCCTGCCGCTGCCCGGCAATACGTTCAAGCTGGTGCCCGCGGGCGAGAAGCTCGAGCTGCGCGTGAAGGGCGTCAACGTCACGCCGGGTTACTATCGCAACCCGCAGAAGACCGCCGAAGCCTTCGATGAGGAAGGCTATTACCGTCTCGGCGATGCGGTGAAGTTCGTCGATCCCGCCCAGCCGGAAAAAGGCCTCGCCTTCGACGGGCGCACAGTCGAGGAATTCAAGCTCGTCAGCGGCACCTGGGTGTCGACCGGATCGGTGCGCGTCGCCGCGGTCGCCGCGAGCGGCGGCGTGCTGTCAGATGCGATCGTTTGCGGCCTCAACCGCGACGAAATCGGCCTGCTCGGTTTTCTCAACGAGGCCTACTGTCAGCGCCTTGCGGGCGGTGCACTGCCGCTGGAAGACCTCATCCGCCATCCGGCGGTTGAAGCGGCACTGCGCGAGGGCTTCGCTGCCTACAACAGGAAAAACCCCAACGCCGCGGCGCGAATCGCAAGGCTGCTTCTGCAAACCTCCCAACCTCAGGCTGACCTCGGCGAGATAACCGAGAAGGGATATATCAACCAGTCCCGCACCCAGGCGTTGAGAGCCGAAGAAATCGAGCGGCTGTATTCGCCCGATACTTTCACAGGTAAGTTCCTGTTTTAATTCCAGTGACGGGTTACGTACCGGTGGTTTGCAGCAGGCGTGCTCAGAAAAGGGTCGATTTCTGGCATTCGGGATGTATATTCTACCGCAAGCTGTAGCGAATGCTGCAGCCCAGCCATTCCCCTTTGGCTATGGCGGGCCGCAGGCCGCTCATGGAAGACCCCCTTGCTTCTAGAGCGATCTGCGGCCCGTTTCGCTTTTGCACCCGCTCCTGAATTCGCCTAAGCACGCCTGAAAGATCACTTCGGGAGGCGACATTGGCAGATGCAACCAGCAGCGTGAAAACCGGCGCCGAGGCGCTCGTCTCGACCCTTGCCGATCATGGCGTCACCGCCTGCTTCGCCAATCCCGGTACCTCGGAAATGCACCTCGTCACCGCGCTCGACCATGAGCCGCGAATCAAGTCCGTACTCTGCCTGTTCGAAGGTGTTGCCACCGGCGCGGCGGATGGCCATGCGCGCGTCACCGGTATGCCGGCGATGACGCTGCTGCATCTCGGCGCAGGCTATCTCAACGGCGGCGCCAACATCCACAATGCCAAACGCGCCTGGACGCCGATGATCAACGTGATCGGCGACCATGCCGTGCCGCACTTGCGCTATGATGCGCCGCTGACCTCCAACATCCTTGGCCTCGCCGGTCCGAACTCGGTCTGGATCAAATCTGCGGACCGCGTGGCGGACGCCGGCAACCTTGCCGCCGAGGCCTGGGAGGCGAGCTTCGGCCCCGTGCCCGGCCCGGTCTCGCTGCTGTTGCCGGCCGACACTGCCTGGACGGAAGGTGGCAAGCCCGGCGCGATACGTGCCCGCCCGAAATTGCGCGCGCCGGACGCAGACCGGATTGCGGCGGCGGCGAAAGCCGTGCGCAATGCGATGAAACCCGCCATCCTGATCAATGGCACGGCGCTGACGCCCGTCGGCCTCGCGCAGGCCGCGCGCCTCAAGGCGTCTGGCATCCGTGTACTGACGGATACCTTCTTCCCGCGGATGGCTCGCGGTGCGGGCCTCTTCGCGCCGGACCGGATGCAGTATTTCGCGGAAGGCGCGATGGCAGACCTTGAAGGCACCGACCTGATGCTGGTTGCGGGCACGCAGGTGCCGGTCGCCTTCTTCGCCTATCCGGGCCGGCCTTCTGTGCTGGTGCCGGAGGGCTGCACGCCGCTGGTGATCGGCGGGCCGGAAAGCGATGCAGCTGCCATCCTCGGCGCGCTGGCGGACGCGCTAGGCGCGAAGGGCTCGGCCGATCCTGCGCCGCTCGAGATCCCGGGTGCGCCAACCGGCGCGCTGAACGCCGCGGCAATCGGCGCCTCCATCGCACGCCATATGCCGGAAGGCACGTTCGTGTCGGATGACGGCGTCTCGAACGGCTTGCCCAGCTTCATGATGACCGGCCGGGCCCGGCCGCATGAATGGATGATGCTCACTGGCGGCGCCATCGGGCAGGGCATGCCGCTGGCACTCGGCGCAGCGGTGGCCGCGAAGGGCCGCGCGAAAGTGCTATGCCTCTCCGGCGACGGCGCTGGCATGTACACGAACCAGGCCCTGTGGAGCATGGCCCGCGAGGGCGTGGACGTGGTCAACGTGATCTTCGTCAACCATTCCTACCGCATACTGAACATCGAGCTCGCCCGCACCGGCGCGGGAAACCCCGGCCGCGTTGCCGAAGACCTGCTCGGCCTTGGCCGGCCGGAGATCGACTGGGTGAAACTCTCCGAAGCGCAGGGCGTGCCAGCTTTGAACGCCACGACGGCGGAAGAATTTGACGCGGCGCTGGAGCGCGCATTTGCAGCAGGCGGGCCACAGCTCATCGCGGCGCACGTCCCGGCGCGATAGACGCGCGCGCCTTAGAGCGAGGGCGATGGCCGGCGAATCTCTGTGTCACCCTGGACCTCAGGGGCTGGGCGTGGCTTCGACTTGTCGAGACCAAAAGCCCGGCGCAGCAGGCTGTTGGCCGGAACTTCAAAGTACCGGAAGCTGAGCCAGGCCAGAATGGTCGTCAGGACAAGGACGAATGCGAGCAGCAGCAGCGCGCTTTCCTTGCCGTCTCCCGCCACGCGCAGGGCAATCATGCCCAGCCCGGGGATCAGCAGCGGGTGGATCAGGAAAACGCCATAGCTGATCTTGCCACCCTGGTTCAGGATCCCCAGCTTCAGCGGCGCGCGATAGAGGTCTTGTGCGGCGCAGGCAAAGACGAGGAAGGCACCCGCCGGCGCAAATGTGACAACCTCCAGCAACCCGTCATAGTCGGCGAGCGTAGCGGCGGCGAGCCCGCCGACGCCGGTCAGCGCCAGCGGCCAGACCGGCGTCCGCGCGGCCCAGCGCCCGACTTCAGGGCGCCGCAGCACGAGGCCAAGCAGGCAGCCCATCGCGAACTCCAACAGGATCGGATCGCCATAGAAGGTGCTATAGGTTTCGTTCGGGATGAAGCGCGCGCCGGCAATGACGGCAATCAGCAGGCTGAAGGTCAGCAGCGCCTGCCGCCCGGGCGCCGCGAGCAGCGAGACCGCGAACAGGGTATAGAACAGCATGGTGTATCCGAGGGTCCAGGCGACATAGAGGATCGGCTGGATATCTCCGCTCGCGTCTTCATAGGGCAGGAAGAGGAAACTCGACGCAATGCTGCCCGGCGTAATGATCGCATCGCTGAAATACCAGGGACGCGCCAGCGCGAGGCCAATTGCCAGGATTGTGGTCAGCCAGTAGATCGGCACGATTCGCGCGATCCGCTTCAGCATGAATTTTTGAGGTGGATCGTCCGGTTTGGTGATCAGTATCAGGATGACGCCGCTGATCAGCAGGAAAAGATGGAAGCCCGGCTCGGCCAGGTCAAAGGTGATCGAGTGTCGGTCGTAGTTTGCGTTTATGAATTCCGTGACGTGGAACGTCACGATCAGGTAGCAGGACAATGTCCGCAGCATGTTGATGCTGTGTAGCATTCATGGCTCCCCCAAAAGGGTCGAGCGAGTTAATGCAAGTGATGCGCCAACCTGCGCCGCCTGCCGCAGGCACAGGCCGGGTCAGGGTAAATGAGGCCCCCGGACGACGCGTCCGCGGAACCCGGAAGCCGCGGACGCGTTAGTCAGTGAGTTTCTTCAATGATCAGGGTGTCCCCATGTCTTCGTTCACGCTCTACCTGACCGGTTTCCTCATCCTCATCACCGGCCTCGCCTATGGCGCCTACCAGCTTGGCGTGCAGCCTGTATGGATTGGCACCGGTGCCGTCGTGCTTGTCGGCTTCGGCATAATCACGGCGGTCAGCAAGACCCGCCGCCGCGACGAGTCGCCGGCAAACGAGAACTGAGGAAAGGCGGCGGACTACTCCGCCGCCTTTTCCTTCTTTGCCGGATCATATTTCGCGAACCAGCCCATGATATTGTCCGTGAGGGCAATGAGGCGGCTGGGGCGCGATGTGATGCCGTGCGAGGCGCCGGGGATGCGGATGAGGGCGGTGTCAACGCCGTTCATCTTTAGGCCTGTATAGAATTGCTCGGCCTCCCAGGTCGGCGTTCGCCAGTCTTCCTCGCCCACCATCATAAGCGTCGGCGTCTTCACCTTGTCGACATAGCGGATCGGCGAGAATTTCAGGAAGGCTTCCGGGTCGGTCCAAGGGTCGGCGCGTATCCAGTGGCGGCGCACATATTGCGAAATGTCTGCGGCCAGCGCCATCGTCATCCAGTTGATCACCGGCTTGATCGAGGCCGCCGCCGCGAACCGGTCGGTCTTCGTCACGATCCAGGCAGTCAGGATGCCGCCGCCCGATCCTCCGGTCACGAACAAACGCTCGTCGTTCACATACTTGCGTGCGACAAGTTCATCCACGACGCTCATCAGGTCGTCATAGTCGTTTCCGGGATAGGCCTTGTCGATGGCCTGGGCGAAATCCTCGCCATACCCCGTGGAGCCGCGCGGGTTCGACCACACCGTCACGTAGCCTTCCGCCGCATAGCGCTGAAGCTCGCTGGCGAAGAAGGGCCCGTACATCTGGAATGGGCCGCCATGGATCTCCAGAAGCATGGGGAAACTCCCATCTGCCTTGAAGTCATACGGCAGGTAGACCCAGGCCTCGATCTCCTTGCCGTCATGGCTGGAGGCGACCTTGATCTCCTCTATACGCGGCATTTCGAGATAGGGGATCAGGTCCTCGTTCAGTGCGGTCAGCACTTTCTGGTTCTTGCCGTCAAGGCCGATGCTGGCGACTTCAGAGGGGCGGTCAGCGAAACCAGCCGTATAGGCCACCACAGGCTTTTTGCCCGTGCTGACCGAGAAGCTGCCATCTGCATACGGACGGCCGATGGAGGCGCCGCCTATATCAGTGACGATCTGAGAGATCTTGCCGTCAAGGCCGATCCGATAGAGCGACAGCACGCCATGATCGCCGACCAGTGAGAGCAGGCTCTTGCCATCCGGCGCCCAGACGGTCTGGTCGAAGCTGGCGAAGAAGTCCGCCGCGAGTTCCGTCGCGCCTGATCCGTCGGCATTCATCAAATAGAGATTGTCCTGTTGATAGGACAGCACCTTGTCATCATAACCGCGATACGCGATCCGCTTGCCGTCTGGCGAGACAACCGGGCCATAGTCCGGCCCGTCGCGGGTCGTCAGGGGACGGACGGAAAGGTCCGACAGCTCGATCGCGTAAATTTCACTTTCAACCGGATCCATGTCGCGGTCTTCGGCGAGGTTGCCGGAAACCAGCAGCGTGTCATTGTCCAGCCAGGCCGGGCTCTGCAGCGGCGCGTCGCCCGAGGTGACCTGGCGGGGCGTGCCGCCATCGACCGGCAGCACGAAGGTATGGGTGACGCCGTCCTTCAGGTAGCCCGCGCCGTCGGCGCGGAACTGGATATTGTCATACACTTTTACCGGCTCGCTCCAGGCGGCGCCTTCTGGCGCAGCAGGGGGCTTGGCAAAGCCCGGTTTTTCTCCTTGTACGAACATCGTGAAGGCCAGCGTCTTGCCATCCGGCGACCAGACCGGGGCCGAGGGGCCTTCGATGAACTGGGCGAGCGCGAAGCTGCGGCCGGTGTCGGGATAGACAATGCGGATTTCGGGCTTGCCGTTCGTGGCGGTCGTGTAGGCGAGGGTCTTGCCATCCGGCGACCAGCGCGGCGAGCCCGCCGAAGCGCCGGTCACCAGCGGGCGATGCTCGCCGCTGGCAACATCGATGGTCCAGAGGCTGCCCACGTCGCGGTCCGTCAGCTTGTCCATAGAGCGGCGCACATAGACGATGGTCTTCCCGTCCGGAGAGATCTGCGGATCGGTCGCGTACTCGATGTCGAACACGCGCTCGGCGGTGAAGCGCTTGGATGGTGCCTTGTCTTTTTCCGCCAATGCGGGCGAAGCGAGAACGACAGCAAGTGCCGTCAGGGCGAGTGTGCGGCGGATCATCTGTCCTCTCCATCAGCATGTTGTGGCGTCCGGCCTAACACGCTGATGGAAAAGCGGAAAGTATTGACGCCGGCCTGTCAGGCCAGCCGCACCGGCACATAGATGTCTGTTCGGAGTGCCGCCTCCGGTGTCTCTTCGGGATCGTCGAGATAGTGGAAAACCGGCGGCGCATCTTCAAACTCAAGGCCCGGTACGATGAGCGCCGCAGCATAAAGTGCATCCACGGTGTCCAGCAGTCCGTCAAAGATGCCGGAATGGCGGCAAAGCAGGTGCAGCCCGCCGCAGGTCTGCTCCGCATGCATTTCCGGCGCTGGATCGGTCGCGGGCCCTTCCAGCACCAGGCCGCAGACAAAGACATGCGCGCCGGCCGCATCGCTTGCGAGGTCGCCGATCGGCCATCCAAGAATGGCCCGCACGTTCTGCGGCCCGCCGGCTGCCATGAAAAGGGCCCCATAGGTGTCGTTGAGCTCGGGATAGCGCCCGTGCGTGGTCACGGCGAACACATCCAGCGGGTCGAGAGAGGCGATCTCGAGGCGGATAACTGGTTCCGGCCCGGCGCCCTTCGGCACGGACAGGCTGGCAATCGCTGCTGCCAGTCGCTCCGGGTCGGCGCGCAGCTGCGACGCCGGAACGGCGACGGCGTCTTTGAGCGCCTTGGCAAAGGCCTGGCTGCTCGAATAACCCGCCAGCATTGCCGCCTGCGTGATCCGGGTTTCCGGGTGCGCCAGCGCCTGCGTGCCTGCCGCCAGCCGGATTCGTTGCACAGCCTCGGCACACGTCTCCCCGGTCAGCACACGAAAGACACGGTGGAAGTGATATTTTGACATCGCCGCCGCGTCAGCGAGTTCGTCGAGGGTCGGCATCCTGTCTTCGCGCAGGCGTTCCGCCATCACCTCGACGGCGCGGGAAATGCGGGCAATGTGACCATCCAAAGTACTTCTGGTCATGGGTGTCTCCTCGTGTCAGGCCCGCATTTCTGACCGGGCCGTAACGCCCGCGCGTGTCCGCGATTGCGATTCTTCGACCGATTCTTTCGCTTGCGCCCAGAAGGGCGGGCCCGCATATAGCCCCTCGGAGGCAGGCGGCGGACGGGTCGCTCGCCAATCGGGTCAGGCGGGGAACCGA
>CAZXQD010000057.1:0-22413 GCA_964643405.1 uncultured Hyphomonas sp.
AGAAGAACGCGGAAAAAGCCGGAGACGGCCAGCCGGACTACCGCATCTTCGCCGGAGAGACCTCGACCGAGATCGGCGGCGGCTGGATGCGCAAGGCGAAGGCCTCAGGCCGGGAATATCTCTCGATCACGCTCGCGGACCCGCAGATCGGACCCCGCAAGATCTTCGCGAACCTCGCCCCGGTCAAAGGCAAGAAAGGCCGCCACGTGATCCTCTGGAATCCCCGCGACTAGAGGGCAAATCCAAGCCTAACAGAGCCGCCCCGGAGGGACCTCCGGGGCGGCTTTTGTGTCGTACAAGCATTGCAGCGGGCCTCTGAAAATTTGCCTGTGCCGCAGGCTCAGCTCCAGTCGAGTAGATCCAGTCCCGGAATGTCCGAGAAGTCCTGGGCATTCATCGTGATCAGCGTGGCCCGGTGCGCCAGCGCCTGCGCCGCAATCATCCGGTCAAGGATCTTCCGCCTCGAATAGCCCGCTTCTTGGAGAATGTTCGCATAGAACCCGGCTGCCAGGTCGTCAAAGGCCAGCGCCGGTATGGCCGCAATGATGACATCGAGACGCGCGCGCCGGATCGCGGCGTGTTCCGGAACCCTGTACACGCCTCCTTCCAGTTCTACCCGGGTCACAATCGACATTAGAACACCGTCGCCGAGCTCTGCTAGCCGCGCTGTTACGCCGGTATCGCCATCCCGAAGATGGATCGCAACATTTGTGTCGATGATGCAGGCCAACTTAAAGCGCGTCCCGCTCGGGCAGAGACTCGGTTTCGCGAACTTCGATCTCAGGCGGCACCGGCAAAGCTTGCAACCGGCTCAGCATCTCGCTGACTGTCATCTGGGCCGGATAGATCGTCATCACATCGCCAGAACGCACGATGATGAGTTCGACCCCGTCGCCGAAAGCAACGTCTTTCGGAAGCCGGACGGCTTCGCTGTTCCCGCTTTTGAAGGTTCGGCTACGTGCGACGGTCATGGGGTCCATACCTTTGGATATACGTGTATATACCGCTTTGAGATTTGACCGTCAAGCCTGCGTGCACTTTTCCATTTAACGAGTCCGCGCCAATCCCGGCGCGAAAGCGACTATGGATCGCAATCGCGACCGGTTTGGCATTGGAGCCGATGGCCCGAGTCTTGCGTCGAGAAGGCGCCATGAAGTCTGGGTCACTCTCCACGCAGGCGAGTCTTGGCGTTGCAGGCCTTGCGGTTGCAGCGCTGAGTTTCGCCGTTTTGAACCAGCAGGGCCTCGTCCTCTACAACCCATCTTCGTCTCTTGAACCAGGCTTCTACGTCCGCGCGGATGCAAACGCTGAGCGAGGCGCCGTGGTGACGATCTCGGTTCGCGCCGTTGACCATGACTATGTCGAAGCGGGTCACGTGAAGGCGGCGGGAGACCGTTTCCTTAAACGCATCGCTGCGGTGGGCGGAGACCGTGTCTGTTCCGAGAATGGCCAGATACTGATCAATGATGTGCATGTGGCCACTGCCTCTCGATCGGATTCAGCGGGTGTCGCGTTACCTCAGTGGTCAGGCTGCATGACGCTCGGGGACGGTGAGATTTTCCTTCTCGGCGATGATCCGATGAGCTTCGACGGACGCTACTGGGGCGTCATATCTGCTGCGAACATCGAAGGCACCTGGCGCAAGTTTCCCTGATCTCGCGAGCCGTGCAGGATCGCTCGCAGGGTGAACGCAGAATCTTCCGATCCGTACACGTGCTAGGTTCTGGGTGATGGAGGGCCGTATGAAGGTTGGAGTGCAAGATAAAGGCGTGACCTGCGGTCACGCGAGACGCCGGTCGGCGCGGGAACTTTCGCAGGTCATGGCATCGCCCACAGGTCGCGCGACGACCTGTGAGTTTAGTCCATCCGCCAGCGGAGCTTTTTCCTTGAACGGAGACGCTTGAGCGATGCCAACACGCAGTCTGGACCAGTTGCTCATCTCCTCACGGCTCGCGCCATCGGCGAACCAGCGTGAGACTTTCGGAATGCGCGGTCAGCGCCAGCTTTCGCGTTCAGACCGGGAGCTGCTGGAAGGAGAGATCGGCCGTGGGCGGCGCTCAGGGCAGGGGACAGGCAGCGCGGCGAAAGCGCCATCGACGCGACCGGGCCGCGCCAACGAAGCCGGTCGCAAGGGAGGTGGGCCGGGAGCAGGACCAGCGCCTGACATGCGCCAGCAGGCCGTCATCAAGATCCACTACTTCAATCATTCAGGCGGAGGCGGCGGCGCGCTCACTGCTCACGCCCGCTATGTCGCGCGTGACGCGGCAAGGCCGGAAGACCGAGAGGTAGCGATAGCGGAAGAGCCGGTCCCTGAGGGGCGCGAGGCGGCACGGAGCGAAGCGCGCGCGCATGCCGACTATCTCGCAAGAGGCGAGCAGGGGCGCCGTGCGTTTTATGACCGGGACCAGGAAGCCGTTGATGGCGGCGTCCGCGCCGCCGAATGGGCCAAGTCCGACAAGCGCCATTTCCGGCTGATCCTTTCAGCCGAACGCGGTGACGAAATAGGAGACCTTCCAGCCTACACACGGGAAGTCATGGCGCGGGCCGAAGTCCAACTCGGCTCGCGTCTCTCCTGGGTCGCGGCCGACCATCACGATACAGGACATTCGCATACCCACATCATCCTGCGCGGGCGCCGCGCCAACGGCCAGGACCTTGTCATTCCGAAGGACGTCATCCGGCATGGGTTCCGGAACATTGCCCGGGACGTCGCAACCGAATGGCTGGGCGCCCGTACGCGCGATCAGGCGCGAGAGGCGCTCGAGCGCGAGGTCATGCGCCATGCCCCGACAAGGCTCGATCGCATGATCGCTGACCAGTTGCCTGAAAATGCGAGCATCCGTGTCAGCAGCCTTGTGTCACCATATGGCGACCGCGCCGTCACCAAGGCGCTGCGGGCCCGCGCGCGCGAGCTTGCCTGCATGCGGCTTGCCGGAGAAACGAAGCGCGGCGTGCTCACATTCGAGCCGGACTGGCACGACCGGCTGAAAGCCATGGAGCTGCATCTCGATATCCGCAAACGGCTTCTAGAGCAGCAACGTCTCCAGCGCGAAGCTCAGGAGAGGTCTCGTGCGCGGTCGGCCGGGAAAGGGCTGGAGCGATGAGCCTGAAGGGTCCGGTCGTTACTCGACGATCTTGCGGAGCGCCTCTTCCCATCGATCGAGAGCCGTACGCTTTTCGCGAAGATACTCGTTGCGGTCATAAACCCGGCTCACAGCTGAGCCGAAAAGGTGGGCTATCACCCGCTCTGCAACCTCGTAGGACACGCCGACCTCTTCACTGGTCATCATCGTGCGGCCCGTGCGCCGCAGATCATGTGGGCCCGCGTTAACAAGGCCGAGATGCTTGCAGCAGCGATTCATAGCACGCGTCAGGCGTTTCGGATCAATACTGGCTTCGCCCGAGCGGTCCTTGAACGCGATTTCGCCCTCGGCCAGTTTGAACGCTGACTGGAAACGCTCCATCGCGAGACCGGAAAGCGGCACAGCATGAGCTCGCTTACCCTTCATGCGATCGGCGGGAATGATCCAGAGCCGTTCTTTCCAGCTGAATTCCTCTATCCTCGCGCCGGCGATTTCGCCGCTGCGCTGGAGCGTCAAAAGGCAAAGTTGCAGGGCCGTAGCGACCGCAGGAGAGACGATGTTTATCGGCCGCTCGCCCAGTCGCTGACCGGGCGCGAGGCCTTCACCGCTATTTGCGCGCGCGGCCTCAAGAAAGGCCCAAAGCGTGCGGATCTCGCTCTCATTGAGGATCCGCTCGCGGGAAACTTCAGGAAACATCCGCTCGATGCCGAGGGCTGGATTGGCGCCGATGAGATCGCGCTTCAATGCGTAGTTCAGGATCTGGCGGATGATCGCATGCGCCCGGTTGGCAGTAACTTGCCCAGTCTTGTCGCCGATCGCTTCGATGAACGCGATGATCTCTGAGCGGCGAAGTTCTGCGTACGGGCGTTGGCCAAGCTTCGGAAGGATGTGCTTGTCCAGAAGCCAGGTTTCATACTCAAGCGTCCTCGGTCGTTTCCGGCGCGCGGCGTCTTTTGAGTAGGCTTCAGTCAAGGCAGCAAAAGACGCGTTCTTGCGTTGGCGTTCAGCGAGAATAGCGGCCTGCTTGGCTTGGACCGGATCGATCCGCTGCAGCGTCAGCGAGTTGAGCATATCCATAGCCTTGGCACGCGCGGCGACCAGTGTGAGGGTGCGTGCGTCGCCGATGGCCGCCTCGCCGCGGCGTCCCTCCTGAGAATACCGCAAGACGTAACTCTTTGCGCCGCTTGGCGTGATCCTCAGAAATAGACCCTTCACCTCGTGATCGGCGATACGCTGCTTAACACCGTTCGCCTTTGCTTCGCTTGCAATGCGCTGGGTGAGCCGAGTTCCCTGTCCGCTTTGGTTCAAGCGCGAGCCTTGACTCGGTGTATCAGTGAGCGCTTGCTTTTCTTGTCCGGGGCCATTTCGGGGCATGAAAGTATTCCTATTCCGAAAGGAATGTTGTTTGGTCTGAGGACACTAGCATACTTTCTGTGCCCCACCAGTGCCCCAGTTGAGCGTCGGAAATGGTCGGTTTTGGTCTGTTTATGTCGATTCCGCAATATTCTTGAACAGGATATAAATGTATGAAAATAATAGAAAAAAGCGGTTTTAGAGCGACTACGCCCGACCTCGCCAGATAGCTTGAGAATGTCTACGAATCTGGGGGTCAGGAGTTCGAATCTCTTCGGGTGCGCCATTCTGCAATTGATTGCGGGTCTGGCATTGTGCCGTCCGACCAACTCTGAAACACATGGTATTCGTTTGCGGGTTGGCTGACGCCGGTTGAAGGTTTTAGACCCTTCTGAAACGCGCCCCTAGGATGCTGCATGCAGAGGTGCGCCCGGTGACAAAATCAAACGAGGAGGAGCAAATGGAACCGGCATACAATCCGTCTTCAGACCCCTCCTCGCTGGAGCTGCAGACCGTGATGGGCGTCGAGAAGGTCCTGAAGAAGGTCCGCGCCTTCACCTGCCTCGTGATCGGCAACCGGGTCGAGGCCGACGAAATCGTCGAGGATGCGCTGATCCTTTACCTGTCCACCGATCCGGACCCGTCCGAAGCAGACGGGGCGCATGCCTACCTCGTCTCTGCTGTTCGCCGTCTTCTGCGCACAACCGGCGCGCGCTCACGCCGCGGTTCGGACCTCGACGCCGCGCTCGCGCCTCTGCTGCAGCTGCCGCTCGAGACGCGTGAGATCGCTGCTCTGCACCTTGGCGCGGGCCTGCCAGGGGCCGAAGTTGCAACGCTCTTGGGTTTGACCATCGAAGAAGTGGCCGCCGGTCTCGATACCGTACGCGCAGCTATCGGCCCGGAAACCTACGACCGCGCCGCTCCTGCCGCCTGATGCCCCGCCGCCCGCCGGGTGGCCTCTTCAAAGCAGCGTGATAAACTTCGTTGCCGGGTCTTCCGGCGCTGTGCTTCGGATGTGCCGGCATGCTGGAACGTGAAATCTTCTACGAGCGGCATCCGGATCCGATGTGGATCGTGGATCGCGACACACTCCGATTCCTCGATGTGAACCTCGCGGCGCAGGCGGCCTATGGCTACACCCGTGAGGAGTTTCTCGATCTCGACCTGAAAGCGCTGCGTCCGCAAGAGGATGCCGCTCGTCTACTCGAGAGCATCGCGGCTGCCGGGGAAGGGCGCACGGAGCACGGCATTTGGCGTCACCTGAAAAAAACCGGCGAACCCCTCTACGCCGAAGTCACCGCGCACGGCGTAGAGTGGAACGGGCGCCGGGCCAGCCTTGTTTCCGTGCGCGATGTCACCCGCAATGTGCAAATCGAGCAGGAGCGTGAAGCGCTTCTCGAGCAGGAATCCGCGCTGCGCCTCGTCGCTGAAGCAGCAGCTGCGCAGTTCGAGAAGCTGTTCAGCGCGGTCCCCGGCAATGTGTTGGTCCTGGCGCCGGGCACCTGGAATGTGCTGGCGATCAGCGACGCCTTCATCGAGGCGACGCGGGTCAAGAAGGCAAACTTCCTCGGCCGCGAGCTCTTCGATGTGCTGCCCGCGCATGGCGACACGCCGCAGGCAATCTCGATGCAGGAGGTTCGCGCCTCGCTGGAGCGCGTGCTGGAGACAGGCGAAGCCCATCAGCCCGGCCTCATCTATTACCCCGTTCCGGTGCCGCCCGATGAAACAACTGACAAGGGCCATCGCCTCTGGATCGCGGTCAATACACCGGTCAAGGCCGTGGACGGATCAATCAGTTATATCCTGTGCACCTTCGAGGACGTGACCAATATCATTGCAGGCGCTGCAGCACGTGGCACCAGCCTCGACATGATTGAACGCGCGCGCAGCGCGTTCAACCAGCTCGACCTGCCATACCTGCGTACACACCTCGACCTGCGCTCGGCCATTGCCCGGCTGGCAGAGCAGAATGCAATGCTGCGTACGGCGCAGCGGCTGATCCGCCTGGGCGTCTGGAAATACCTTCCGATGACGGATGTTTTGACCTGGTCCCCGGACATTCACGAGATGTACGGCGTGCCTGAGGCAGACTTCGCCGGCAACTATGCCGCCTATCTCGCCCTCGTTCACGCGGACGACAGGGAAGAAATGGATCGGACCTATTCCGAGTTCGTTGCTACCGGTGCGCCAGTCTTCGAATTTGCCCATCGCATTGTGCGGCCGGACGGACGCATCATTCACATCCGCGGCGTCGGCGAACAGACGCAGACCACCGAAGGGCTGCAGATCACCGGCGTGGTACAGGATGTGACCGCGCAGATCGAGCGCGACAACCGGTTACACTTACTCGACCAGTCCGTCAGCCGGCTGAACGATGTCGTGCTCATCTTCGAGGCGGCGGAAGTTGCGCGCGGCGGGCTCGCGCCGGTGGTCTATGTCAATCCGTCCTTCCTGCAGATTACCGGTCTCGCGTCCGAAGATGTCCTCGGCCAGCCGATCGCGCGTGTGATGACCGAAACGGCGCCGGGCGTGCCAATGCAGGTTCTGACAGACGTGCTCGAGCAGCGCGTTTCCCTGCGTTCGGATATCCGGCTCTTCACGCGCGACGGACACATTGTGCCCGCCGAGATTGACCTCGTGCCGGTAGCCGGAGTGAACGGCGAGGTCACGCACTGGGTGGCCGCTATCCGGGACATGTCCGAAAAGTTCGCTGCAGAAGAACGCGCGCGCACAAATGAAGAGCGCTACGAACTCCTGTCGCGCTCGACACATGATGTGGTCTGGGACTGGGATTTCAACGCCAACAGCATCACGTGGAACAAGAACTTCGGGGAACTGGCCGGAGACCCTTCCGCGCCGCTGACCGACCTTCCGAACTCCTGGATCGACCGTCTGCATCCGGACGACCGAGCCCGGGTGCTGCAGGGATACTATGCCGCCGCCGAAGGGACGGCTGACACGTGGAGGGATGAATACCGCTTTGTCCGCGATGATGGCGACGTCCGCTACATCATAGATCGCGGCTATGTGATGAGGGACAGCGACGGCAAGGTCGAACGGATTGTCGGATCGATGGTCGACATCACCCCGCAGAAAAAAGCGGAAGCGCGCCTGGCGCAGGCGGAGAAGCTGGAAGCGCTCGGCCAGATTACCGGCGGCGTTGCCCATGATTTCAACAACCTGCTGATGATCATTCTTGGGAACACAGAAACACTGCTGGAGCGCGTGGAAGACCCGCGCCAGAGACGGCTTCTGGAGCTTGTCTTTGCAGCTGCATTGCGCGGGCGCGACCTGACCGGACGCCTGCTCGCCTTCGCCCGGCGAATACCATTGAAGACGGTCAGCCTCGATCTCAACGAGTTGGTCACGCGTACGGCCGAGCTCATGCGACGGACCTTCCGCTCGAACATCCGTATCGAGACAGACCTGAACGTCGATGCGCCGCAAATCGAAAGCGACTTGGCGCAGCTGGAACTCGTCATCTTCAACCTCGCCGTCAATGCGCGTGATGCCCTGCGGGAAGGCGGCACGATCAGGTTCGAAACCCATGCGCACGAGGAGAACGGCCAGCGCTTCGTGGCGCTGACGGTTGCCGATACCGGCAACGGCATGGACGGCGAAACATTGCGCCGGTGCCTTGAGCCATTCTTCACGACGAAGCCGGTCGGGGAGGGTGTCGGCCTCGGCCTCAGCATGGCCTTCGGCTTCATGGCGCAGACAGGGGGAAAGCTGCTGATCGATTCTGCGCCCGGGAACGGCACGCGCGTCACGCTTCTGTTTCCGCACACGCAAGGGAAGGCGCCGTCAGTCGAGTCCGATTCCGGCGCCGTGCCGGCGGGCAAGGGCGAGCTCGTGCTGCTTGTGGAGGATGAGCCGGACGTGCGCGATCACGTCGAGCGCCTGCTCGATGGGCTCGGCTACCGTGTCGTCGCAATGGAAAGCGCAGATGATGCCATAGACTATGTGCGGGCGGGCGGGCAGGCCGACATCATCCTCTCGGATCTCGTGATGCCGGGCACAGCGGACGTCCGCGAACTTGCGCGTGTCGCGGGTGAAACGCTCCCCGGCGTGTCAGTCCTCTATTCTTCGGGCTACCCGAAGGAAATGATCGCGCGCGACGGGCGCCTCGCCGCCGATATCGACCTGCTGCCGAAGCCTTACCGGCGGGCTGAGCTGGCGGTGAAGCTTCGCGAAGTGCTCGATCGCAGCCGTCTCGTCAGGCCGCCTGTTGTTCAGGCCGGTGATGTCTGAGCGATGATCCGGTAGCCTGAACCGCGCGCCGTCTGAATGGCATCGCCGCTGGCCGGATCCAGTTGGCTGATTTTGCTCCGTACACGGCTCACATAGGTTTCCAGAACCTTCTCGCCTTGCTTTCGCGGGCGGCCGAAGGACTTGAGATAAAGTTCCTCGCGAGACACGACACGTCCGCCCGCGTCGACCAGCGCGCCGAGCAGTTGCGCCTCTGCATGGGTCAGTTCCACCTGCGTCTCGCCATGCCGCAGCACGCGGTGCGCGCGGTCAAATGTCACGGCACTGATCTGCGCAGATACTTCCGCAGCCGGCGCCAGCGCAGACCGGCGGCGCACGAGGCGCGCCACGCGCGCATGCAACTCCTTCACGCTGAGGGGCTTGAGCACATAGTCGTCAATGCCGCGATTGATCAGATCGGCGCGGAACTCCGTTTCGCCCCAGCCCGAAAGCACGATGATCGGCACGTCGCTGATGCGGCGTATCTCCGCGATGATCTGTGTGCCCGACGCATCGGGGAGTTTCATGTCGAGGATGATACAGTCTACCGAGCCGAGTCCGCCCGAGAACAGCACCGGCTTGAAGCCGGCATAGCTGTTGTAGGATGCAAGATGATGGTTCCCATCCGGCCAGCCGAGCTGGATGGTTTCGATCAGGTCTGCGTCGTCTTCTACGAGAATGATGTTCACGGCTCGCACCACCAGCTTTTTGCTGCGATGACAACCTCTTTCAACAGTTCACTACTACACCGCACAGAGCGGCCCATCAATTTGTTGGGGGCGGGTAATGCGCTGTTCAGTCTGTTGGTGAAATGCGGCGCAGACTTGGCGCGGCGAGTCGCGAAACAGGCTTTGTCTCTTCGCGTTCCACATACTGCGCGCCGACCTGATCGCCGCGTTGCCAGCGCTTTTCGCACATGCGCTTTTCGGAATGGCCTGTGTTCGGGTTGTGGATGATCAGCAGGAACTCGTCCGGCACTGCGAAAGGCGAGCCGAGCTTCAGTCTCACTCCGCCCTCGGACATGTCGCGGATCGTCACGTCATAGGTTTTCATTCCGTCGACCTGTATCCGCGCGCCCTTCAGCGCGCGTTGCCGCTGGTACCGTCGGGGTTGCTCTGGCCCTGGATCGGACATCCGGGTCACTCCGGTCAGTAGAACTTCCGCAAAAGGTCCGCGACCGCTTCAGCGCAGCCGCCTTGGATTCTGCAAAGTCCAGCAGGGTGGTTAACAAATACTGACTTCGCCTGCGTCGTTTGGAAAAAGAGCCAGCGCCGGTGAAAGCGCTGGCTCTGGGGAGTTCATGTCAGATGAGAAGCTCGTAGGCTTCGGAACTGGTATGCGGCGGGCACGACAATCGTTCCCGCGCATCGGCAAAAAATGCCGATCAGTCCTTGGCGCGCTCGAGATAGCTGCCGTCTTCGGTGTTCACGACGACGCGGGTGCCGACACCGATATGGGCCGGCACCATGATGCGCGCGCCATTGTCGAGCTTGGCCGGCTTGTAGGAGCCGGACGCCGTCTGGCCTTTGACGACCGGTTCGGTTTCCACGATTTCGGCGGTGATCCGCTGGGGCAGGGTGATCGATACGGCCTCGCCGTTGAACATCTGCAGGATGACGGTCATGTTTTCCTGCAGGTACTGAGCGCCGTCGCCGACCATTGCAGCCGGCACGGTGACCTGCTCGTAGTTGGCCGAGTTCATGAACACGTAGTTCTCGCCTTCCATATAGAGGAAAGTGTGATCCACTTCCTCCACGAAGGCGCGCTCGACCTTGTCGGAGGTCTTGTACGTATTGGAGATTTTGATGCCGTCCGAGATCCGGCGCATGTCGATCGTCGTGGTCGGCGTGCCTTTGCCGGGGCGGAAGGATTCCGCCTTGAGGACCACATAGAGCTGGCCGTCGGTGTGTTCGATGATGTTGCCTTTGCGGATGTCCGCAGCGATTTCAACGGCCATGGGGCGTTCCTGAGTTGCGAGGTCGAAAGCGCCGCTATATACCGCCTCCGCGCCGTTTGGCCAGCCGCAGATGCGGATGAGGCCCGCTTTGACCGCGCGCAGCCGGAGCCGCATGTCCCCCGATACCCCCCGCTGGTGGTCGCCCGAGGCCCATGCCCGCAAACGCGGTCACCTTGTCGCGCGCGGGGCGATCAAGGCGGCGGTCCGCGCCTGGTTCGGCCAGCAAGGCTTCACCGAGACCGAATGCGGCCAGCTTCAGCCTTCTCCCGGCAACGAGGCGCACCTGCACGCATTCGCCACCGATCTCGTCGCCGAAAACGGCGCCCGAACACCCCTTTACCTGCACACATCGCCCGAATTCGCGATGAAGAAGCTTCTGGCGGCGGGTGAGACGCGGATCTTCGATTTTGCCCGTGCCTTCCGCAACCGGGAAACCGGCCCCCGGCACGCGCCCGAATTCACCATGCTCGAATGGTACCGTGCCGGCGAGGGCATCGAGGCTGTCATGGCCGACACGGCCCACCTCGCCCGGATCGCTGCCGGGGCGGCCGGCACAAAGGCGCTGGTCTGGAAGGGGCAGTCGTGTGACCCCTTTGCCGAGCAGGAACACCTGACACTGGTGGACGCCTTCGCCGTTCATGCCGGGATAGACCTTGAGCAGGTCCTGACCGACGCTGCGGGCCTCGCCGCCGCCGCCCGCAGGGCCGGCATCGAAACCCCGCCCGGCTCCAGCTGGACCGATGTATTCTCCGCCATCCTCGTCACCCGCATCGAGCCGAAGCTTGGGCAAGGGCGGCTCACTTTCCTGCACCGCTATCCCGTCAGCGAAGCCGCCCTCTCCCGTCCGGCTCCGGACGATCCGCGCTTTGCGGAGCGGTTCGAACTCTATGCCTGCGGCGTGGAGCTCGCGAACGGCTACCGCGAACTGACCGACGCCGCTCTGCTGCGCGCCCGCCAGGAAGCCGAAATGGCGCTGAAGCAACGCGTCTATGGCGAGCGCTACCCCCTGGACGAGGACTTCATCTCCGCCGTCGCCGCCATGCCCGAGGCGAGCGGGGTTGCACTCGGATTCGACCGGCTCGTCATGCTGGCCACCGGCGCACAGGAGATTTCCGATGTCCTCTGGACGCCGCCTGCGGTAAGGGATCGGCCATGACCGTCGCCACCCTCCGCTCCGTCGACGCGCTGAAGGAAGCCGGGCTTGTCTCCGATGCGCTCGCGCCGAAACTCGCCGCCGTCGAAGCGGCCTATGCGATTGCCCTGCCGGAGCCGCTTGCACGCAACATCGATCCTGCCGATCCGGCGGACCCTATCCGCCGGCAATTTGTTCCGGCTCCGGAAGAACTGGACATCCTCCCCGGCGAATCCGGGGACCCCATCGGCGACGCGCGCCACTCGCCGCTCCCAGGCCTTGTGCACCGCTATCCGGACCGTGTGCTGATCAAGGCGACCTCGACCTGCCCGGTCTATTGCCGCTTCTGTTTCCGGCGCGAGATGGTGGGCCCGGAGAAAGGCGAGGCGCTGACGAAGGCGGACCTTGACGCCATCTTCAACTACGTCGCCGCCCATCCCGAAATCTTCGAAGTGATCCTCACCGGCGGCGATCCGCTGATGCTCTCTGCCGCCCGCGCCCGCGACATCACTCGCCGCTTCGAATCCATCGCCCACGTGAAACTCATCCGCTGGCACACGCGAATGCCGGTCACCCGGCCGGACCGGATCACCCCGGCCTATGCCGAGGCCCTCTCCAGCCGCCGGAAAGCTGTCTTCCTCGCCGTGCACGCCAACCATGCCAGCGAGTTCACCGCCGAGGCCATCGCCGCCTGCCGCCTGCTGGCTGAGAGCGGTATCGCCCTCGCCTCGCAATCCGTGCTGCTGCGCGGCGTGAACGATACGGTGGAAGACTTGTCAGCCCTCATGCGCGCTTTCCTCTCCGCCGGTATCAAGCCCTACTACCTGCACCAGATGGACGCCGCGCCCGGCACGTCGCATTTTCGCGTCCCCGTCGAGGAAGGCCAGCGCCTCGTCCGCGCGCTGCGCGACAATCTCTCCGGCCTCGCCGTGCCCCATTACGTACTCGACATTCCGGGCGGCGTATCAAAAGCCTCCCTCGCCCTGCCGGACATCGAACGCCGTGACGACACATGGGCCGTGCGCGGGCGCGACGGCGGCGTCTATCCGCTTTCTGACGGATGATCCTTCCGGCGTCCCAGCAACAGGAGTGCCACAAGGCCGATTGATGTGGCCTGGCTGGCAAAGAGTTCCATCAGCACGGCAAAGAGCCAGCTCGGCAATGCGGCCCGGTGCTCCGCTTGCAACAGGGTGTTGCCATCGCCCTGTCCAAGCAGCTCGGCGTTGGCCGCTTCGATCTTTGCTGTCAGTTCATCGCGCCGTTTGGCAAGGCCGAGTTCGTTCTGGGCGTCCCGGTATGGCTTCTGCTCCGTTCGTCCGACGCGTTCGACTTCCCTGAGATAGGCTTCAAGTCCTTCCACAGAGCGTGTTTCCGGCGGGATGCCTTCCAGCTGGCGCCGCCAGTCGGAAACCTGGGTTTCCAGCAGGGCGCGGTTCGAGGCGGCACTGGTCAGCTCTGCCGCCGCGTTCCGGTTATTCGCGCTGATGTACATTTCCGTGCCGACGATGGAAGCGCCCGCACCGATCAGGGCAAAGACCAGCGCGCGCAAGCTTTCCCAGGGGCGTTTGTTGGCGGCGTGCCAGTAGACGAACGTAAAGCCGCCAAACGAGATGATGGCGGCAATGATGCCAGCTGCGCCCCATATTGCAGACTGGAAGGGATCGGAAACGGTGGAGGCAAAGGCCTGATAATTTGCAAAGCCGGAAAGGCCCGCCGCCATCAATCCGGCAATCACGAACAGCAAGGCAAGCAGCGCGATGATCACCCGCTCGCCGCGCCCTCGGCTTTTCTCGGCGCGCTGCGCGCGCAGGTCCGCGAGTTTGCGCTCACGCTCGGCCATTATCTCTTCCGGCGTCGGCAGTTTCTGCTCGGGCTTCAGCTGCAGCACCCTGGGCTCAGCTTTTGCCACAGGGTTTGATGCCTTCAAGGCAACCGAATACTCGGCATCTATTGGCGCCGGTGCCGGCGCGTCGTCTTCAGCCACCAGAACCGGCACGAGCGTCCGCTCGGCTTCCAGCTTCCGGATCAGGTCGCGCAGGTTCCCCGCTTCGCCGGTCGCCGTGCAGGCATAGGTGCCCGCCTGCAGGTTCAGTGACAGGTTATTGTCACCCGAGGCACGGCAGTCATCGTGCAGTCTGCAAAGGGTGCGGATGTCGGATACATCCTGGCTTTCCTCGGCCGTCAGCCGGAGCAGGTCCGTAACCTGGCGTATCTCCTTGAGGCGGCGCTCGTCTGTCATGTGCCCCCGGCCCCTTGCCCGCCCTGCATAGCGCCCTGCCTTCGGCCCGTCACCCTCCGGGCGTTTTGGGCACATTACACTTGCAAGAGAATGCGCCCCTAAAAGCTTTTTCTGCCTTGAACCGCCGCCGGGAGGTCTTAATCAAGTATTAATCAGCGGAGAGTGAGACTTATCCGCATAGGGGAGCCGCCGGGCGCAACTGGCGGGGGCAAAAGGAAAGACCTGAAATGACACCGCGTTCGCTCGCGATTCCGAAGAACTGGAAAACATTCGACGTCCCGAGCTTCTTCTCCGCCTTCTTCTATCCTTTCCTCGGCATCGCTCTCTTCACGACCATGGTGCTGCTCGGAATTTTCGTCAGCCAGCTCACCTTCCGCTGGTGGTACATCCCGCTCGCCCTCGGCGTCATCGCCTTCTCGGTCTTCTGGTGCAACATGGGCATAGGCCCGCTGCATCGCATCCTGCAGCACAGGGCAGGGGTTCTCGCCCCGCCGGCGCAGGTGCTTGCCATGATCAACCTGATGATCGCCATGCAGGGCCGCGTGCGCGACTGGGTAAACTACCACTCGCAGCACCACCGCTTCGCCGACCAGCCGGGCGATCCCCATAATCCCTTTGAATCCAAGCGCTGGGCCTGGGTCGGCTGGATCCTCTTCCGCGACAAGAAGGATACCGAGCGCGACTGGCCGCTGTGGCTCAAGAAACATCCGATCATCGTCTGGATGGACCGCTTCTACAACGAGCTCAGCCTCGTGATCCATTTCGTGATCCCTGCGATCATCTACCTGATCGTCTGGGCGGCTGGCGGCTCGTTGGTGCTGACCGCGCTGCTGCATGCCAGCGTCATCATCGGCCGCGCCATCCAGTTCCACGCCACCGTCTACGGCATCAACGTGCTGGGCCACCTGAAGACGCCGGTCTGGGCCGATCACCTGATGGCGCTGCTCACCGGCGGCGAAGCCTTCCACGACCACCACCATGACGAGCCGCAAAGCGCGCTCCACCGCCCGCGCAAGGGCGTCTGGAACCGGATCGTGGACTATAACGGCACCGTGCTCCTCTTCCTCGAGAAGATCGGCTGGGTGCGTGATCTGAAGATCGCGCCGCGCTTCGCCTGAAGCCGGCCTTCGCACCTGCAGCACACATTTTCGTGAAGCGCCCTCTTTAACCGGGAGGGCGCTTTCCCATTTGGGTTGTCCGGGGCGTGGGGCGCATCACGGAGGACTGCCCATGACCAGCACACACACGAACGCCAACCCGGCGGCGCACACCCACGCGTACATCCTCCTTGATCGGACAGGTTCTATGTCGAGCATCTGGGGTGAGGCACTCGGCTCGGTGAACGCCTATGTCGAAGCCCTCACGAAGCCCGCAGACGGCGCTGTGCCTTCGGACCATGATAAAGTCACTCTTGCGGTATTCGACCATCATGAGCGTTTGCAATTCGATCTGCTCCGCCGCGCAGTCAGCGCCGCAACCTGGAACAAGGTGACCAGCGAAGAGGCCAGCCCGCGTGGCATGACCCCGCTGTTTGACGCCATCGCCCGGATTGTTGCGCTCGCCGAAGGCGACGCACCGCAGCGCGCCGTCATCGTCATCATGACCGATGGCGCCGAGAACGCCTCGCGCGAAGTCAACAAGGACGGGGCCAAGGCTGCGCTGGATCGTGCCCGCGCGCGCGGCTGGGAAGTTGTCTTCCTCGGCGCCGAGTTCGGCAAGTTCGACGATGCGGAGGCTGTCGGGGTCATCCGCTCCAAGGCGATGGCGGTCAGCGCCGGCAGCATGGAAGCGTCCATGCGCAAACTGGCCTCCAAGAGCCGGAATTACTTCGATCTCGCCGAGCAGATGGATTTCAACGCCGAAGACCGCAAGGAAGCCGGCGAAGAAGACGTGAAGCGCCGCAAGGGCAGTTGATCCGTCCCCTGACGGGTGAAGTCTGAACGGCTGTTCAGCTACGGGAAGGGCCGCCTTTCAAAAGGCGGCCCTTTTCCTTTGCTTCGGCGGAATCGCGTCACAGACGCGCCTCAATCGGGGCGCAGCTTTCCGTCACACCCAAACCGGGAAGGGACGCCCATCATGAAATTCCTCAACACGATTGCCGCCGCCGTTGCCGTTGTCGCCATGGGCGCCTCGGCAGACGCGAAGGTCCTGCCTAAGCCGCAGAAATCCGACACGGTCCAATCCTACATCCTGCTCGACCGCACGGGTTCGATGGCCGACATCTGGGAAGAGGCGCTGACCTCCGTGAACGCCTATGCAGACAGCTTCGCCGCCGATGCTCCGGGCGCGGAGATTGCCGGCGCCGACATCAAGACCGCCGTGACGCTCGCCGTCTTCGATCATCAGGACGGCTTCCAGTTCGACGTGCTGCGCGACAAGGTCGATCCGTCGAAATGGACCAAGGTCACCAATGACGAAGCGAGCCCCCGCGGCATGACCCCGCTCTATGACGCGATCGGCCGTATCGTGAACCGCGCCGAAGCCGACGCCCCGGAAAAGGCCGTCATCGTCATCATGACCGACGGCCTCGAAAACTCGTCTTCCGAACTGACCAACCAGGGCGCCAAGGCCGCCCTCGACCGGGCCCGTGCCCGCGGCTGGGAGGTCGTCTTCCTCGGCGCCGAGTTCGCCAGCTTCAACGATGCCGAAGCCGTCGGCATGGCCTCTTCGAAAACCATGGCCGTCGGACAGGGCCGCATGGAGCAGTCGATGGACAACCTCGCCCAGAAAGCCCGCGCCTACGGCAAAGGCGCTGCCCCCGCGGTCGAGTTCACCCCGGAAGACCGCGCCGCCGCTGACGAGGAAGGTGTGAAGGAACGCAAAGGCCAGTAAACGGCCCTCGGTTTCGACAGGTAACGAAAGCCCGCTCGCTCCCGAGCGGGCTTTTTCCTTTCCGGGGAAAGCGAGAGGCAGCGATAAAAAATGAGAATCTTTCGAACACAGCTGATAAAAAGGCGATGCCGGATGTTACGCAGTTGAGGCCAAACGAGGGGGAAAAATGCCGAAATCACGCCGCCCCGCCGCCTTGTGGGCCGCCGCCCGTCCCTTCCTCCTCTACGGCGCCCTGCTCGCCGCCGGCGCCCTCGCACTCACCTGGCTGGACTATCTCCGCTTCGCCCGGACCTTTTCCGGAGAATTCCAGCTGATCCTGATCGCCACGGGTTTTCTTGCCCTCGGTCTCTGGGCAGGCGCCCGGATTTTCGCGGGCCGGACCGAAACGCCGTCCTTCGACGGTAACCCCGAAGCCCAGCGCACCCTTGGCCTCAGCGCCCGGGAGATGGTTGTTCTGGCCCTGATCGCTGACGGCCTCTCCAACAAGGAAATCGCCGCCCGGCTGCACGTTTCCCCAAACACGGTCAAAACCCATGTGGCGCGGGTGCTCGAAAAGCTCGGCGTGAGCCGCCGCACCGCCGCGCTCGCACGCGCGCGTGAACTTGGCCTTCTGCCCTGAATTTACGGGTGATCTGGCGAAAATCACCCTTTCGGGCGATTGTGGCGAAGCGCCGAAACCGGGACGACACGCGGGCAACCCGCAAAGGAGTTTCCCCATGTTGCAACGTATCCTGACCAACGGCGTGATTGCCGGCCTGATCGTCGGCGTGCCAATGATCCTTCTCACGCTCACGCTCGGCGAAGCTGCGCCGAGCGGCGCCCTCGGCATGGCCATGGGCTACACGACGATGCTGCTGGCCCTCAGCGTCATCTTCCTCGCCATCAAGCATCAGCGCGATGTGGTGAATGGCGGGGTCATCAGGTTCCTGCCGGCATTCCTGATTGGGCTCGGCATCAGCGCCGTGGCCGGCGTTCTTTACGTCCTTGCCTGGGAAGTATCCCTCGCCGTCAGCGGCATGGATTTCGGCGCCTTGTATGCCGAACACCTCGTGGACGCCGCAAAAGCGCGCGGCGCGACCGAAGCCGAAATAGCCGCAGAGATCGCCAAAGCGGAAGACTTCGCGAAGATGTATGCCAACCCGCTGTTCCGCCTGCCGATCACCTTCACCGAGATCCTGCCGGTCGGCCTGATCGTCTCGCTGATATCGGCCCTGCTGCTGCGCAACAGCCGCTTCATGCCAGCGCGGGCCAAAGCGGCCTAGTCGTCAAATCCGAGGAATGTCGCGGCCTCGTCCACGGACTTGCGCCGCGACACCACCGCGTTGGCCGGGAATGTCTCGTCCGGCCATCCCATCGCGATACAGGTCTGGATGACCTGATCATCCGGAATCCCGGCCTCGGCGCGCACGACCGGGCTCTGCATGATGCCTTGCGAATTGATCACGCAGCCAAGGCCTCGGTTCCACGCCGTGTTGACGATGCAGTTGACCACGCCGCCGCAGTCGAAAGGCGCAATATCGCTGCCCTGGATGGAGCGGTCATAGGTCACCACGATGGAGACCGGCGCATCGAATTGGCGGAAGCCGCGCAGCACCCAGTCCATCCGCTTTTCCTTGTTGTCCCGCTCGATGCCCATCGCCTCGAACAGCTGGATGGCGATCTCGATCTGGCGCTTGCGGTGATCGCCCTCATACCCGGGGCCCATCCGGAATTCGCGGCTGTCCGGCACACCGGCCAGGTTGCGCTCCACATTGCCTTTCCGGATCCGGTCCAGCACCTCGCCGGAGACGACATAGAAATTCCAGGGCTGCGTGTTCAGTGACGTCGGGGCCCGCATCGCGATCTCGAGGATTTCGCGCACCAGCGCTTTCGGCACCGGCTTCTTCAGGAAGCCCCGGATGCTGCGGCGGCCCCGCACAACGTCATCGAATTCCACATCACACTCCTGTCGCGATCCGGTGCCTGTTCTAGCGCCGCGATCGGCGGCTGCATCCCCTCCCGCTGCGTCAGGCTTGCCAAGCGGGGTTGTTCCGGCAACCTCCGGCCAACCGGCAGGACTTGGGGAAGGGCGGCATGAGGTATTTCGAAGACATGGTGGTCGGCACGCGCACGCGTTCTTCGCGCACCTACAAGGTGACGCGCGAGGAGGTGATCGAGTTTGCCTCGAAATATGATCCGCAGCCCTTCCATCTTGATGACCAGGCCGCGAAGCAAACCTTCTTCGGGCGCCTGTCTGCCTCCGGCTGGCACACCGGCGCCATGGCCATGCGGATGATGGTCGACACCTGGCGGGATGGCGAGCCGACCGCCGGCCTAGGCTCACCGGGCCTTGATGAACTGCGCTGGGTGAAACCCGTCTATCCGGGCGACGAGCTGCGGGTCGAGGTCGAGCTGATCGAGAAGCGCCGGTCCAAATCACGGCCCGACATGGGCCTGACGAAAGCACGCCAGACCGTGTTCAACCAGAACGGCGAAGTAGTGATGACGATGATCGGCAACGGCCTCATCCGCGTGCGCGATCCTTCCGCGCCGATTGAATAGCGCAAAAAAAAGCCCGCTCCGGAGAGCGGGCTTTGGAAGCTTTGCTGGGCAAGTCCCGCGAGCAATTAATCAGCGCGGCGCCATGCGGATCGCGCCGTCGAGACGGACGTCTTCTCCATTGAAGTAGGCGTTGCGACACATTTCGACGGCCAGCGAAGCATACTCGTCCGGATTGCCGAGACGGGCCGGGTGCGGGACCTGCGCGCCGAGAGCGGCTTTCACGGGCTCCGGCGCGGCGGCCAGCAGCGGCGTGTTGAAGATGCCGGGCAGGATCGTGTTCACGCGGATGAAATCACGGCTGAGGTCGCGCGCGATCGGCAGGGTCATGCCGACAACGCCGCCCTTCGACGCGGAGTAGGCAGCCTGGCCGATCTGGCCGTCTTCAGCCGCCACCGAGGCGGTGTTGACGATCGCGCCGCGCTCGCCATCGATCGGGTCCAGCGTCAGCATGCCGGCAGCCGACTTGGCGATGCAGCGGAAGGTGCCGACGAGGTTGATCTGGATGATCAGGTTGAACTTATCGAGCGGGAAGTGCTCCGGCTGGCCGGTTTCCTTGTTGCGGCTGGCGGTCTTGATGGCGTTGCCGGTGCCGGCGCAGTTGATCAGGATCCGCTCCTGTCCGATGGCGGCGCGGGATTTGGCAAAGCCGGCATCGACCGAGGCTTCGTCGGTGACGTTGACGTTGCAGAACACGCCGCCGAGTTCCTTGGCGAGGGCTTCGCCCTTTTCAGCGTTCAGATCGAACAGGGCGACCTTGACGCCATAGCTGGCGAGCTTGCGGGCGGTTGCGGCCCCGAGACCTGAGGCGCCACCGGTGATGACGGCAGAGATATTCGAATTAAGTTCCATGGGCGCTGCCCTCCTTGATGTGAACAGGCCCATCTGCGGGCCTTGCTTTCGGCGATGACCGCAGTGAACTATAATACCCTTAGGAGAGCGCAATGTCTGACGCAGCGGAAATCATCAACACGGTGAAGGGCGAGGGCGGGGTCTACCTTCCCAAGTCGATCCAGCGCAATGAACGCACCGCGCGCGGCCTGATTCCGAAGCTGCTGCGGCTGGCCGGACAGATCCCGTTCGCTGATGACCTGGCAAGCGCCTATTACTGCGCCCGCGACCCGCGCACGCCGGTGAAGGCCAAGGCCGTGCTGTTCGCCGCTGTGGCCTATTTTGTCATGCCGGTCGACATGCTTCCGGATGTCATCGCCGGCCTCGGCTTTACCGATGACGCCACTGTGCTCGCGACCGCCCTCGGCGTGGTCGGCGCGCATGTGAAGGAACGCCACCGCGCGATGGCGCGCCGCCTCCTGCGTCTGCCGGAACCGATCGGGGACGACGGCTGAGCGCCGAAGTAATCTGGGCAGCGTTCGGAACGGCCAGCCTGGCTGCGCTCGCCTATGGGTTTCTCTACAGCTGGCGCGGCGAGGGCCCGGCCCGCGCCCTTTTGAAGATGTCCGGCATCCTGATCCTTGCGGGCATTGCGTATGCCGCAGGCGGTCCGTGGATGCTGTGGGCGGCGCTCATCGCCTCGGCGGTGGGTGATCTTTTCCTCGCGGGCAAGCCGGAGCGCTGGCTGCTGCCGGGGATGGGCGCTTTTTTCCTCGCGCATGTGTTCTACGTGGTGCTGTTCTGGCAGCTGGGGGAGGGCACGGGCAGCGGCTGGCCAGTCAAGATCGCGCAGGCTGCGCTGGTGTTCGGCGGCGCTTTCTACATCCGCTGGCTGGTGCCATGGATCAACGCAAAGATGCGCGTACCGGTGATCGTTTATGGCGCGGTCATCCTGATGATGGGCGCGGCGGCCATCGCGCTGCCTTCCGTCTACGGACTGGTGGTCGCCGGTGCCTTGATGTTCATCGCTTCGGACTCCATCCTCGCGCACCAGCTATTCTGCCGCCCGGCTGATGCGCCGCCTAGCAAGGCGGCCTCCTATGCCGTCTGGTTCCTCTATTTCTTCGGTCAGGCGGCCATCACGTTCGGGCTGATCGGGATTCCGGCCTGAAACGGCCCGGATCAGAAAGGTTTGTCGCCATTCACCGTGGCTCGCCGCATGTGGCGGCGGTGCCCGGGATAGTCGTTCAGGGCATAGTGCCACGTGCAACGGTTGTCCCACATCGTTACGTCGCCCGCCTGCCAGCGGACGCGGCAGGTGAGCCGCTCCTCGCGTGAGTGGTTGAACAGGTAGTCCAGCAATGGTTTCGAATCGCGCTTCGACCAGCCGGCAAAGCGCAGCGTGAAGGCGGGGTTCACGTAGAGGCCCTTGCGGCCGGTGACCGGATGGGTGCGCACCACGGGGTGTTCGTATTCCGGCGCGTCTTCGGCCACCGATGAGTCCATCGATTTGCGCACCTGCGAAGATGAACCGTGTACGCCGTATTCACGGCTGGCCGAGTGGACGGCCTTCAGGCCCGCCAGCGTTTCCTTGAGGCCGGGTGACAGCGCGTCATAGGCGGCCTGTTGATCGGCAAACAGCGTGTCCCCACCATAGGGCGGCAGCTCGATGGCATGCAGTATGGAGCCGAGGGCCGGGGTCTCCTCGAAGCTCATGTCGGTGTGCCAGCCGCCGCCGAAGTTCACCTTGTCTTCCTTCTCCTTGATGATCTCGAGGAGTTCCGGATGATCCTTCATGCCCTTCACGTACGGGTGGATGTTCAGCGTGCCGAACCGCCGGGCGAAGGCCTTGTGCTGCTCGGGCTCAAGGTTTTTCTGCCCGCGCATGACAATCACCTTGTGATCGATGAATGCCTGGTAGACCTGGTCGAACTCGGCATTGGACAGGCCGGACTGCAGATCCAGCCCGAAAATTTCAGCGCCCAGCGTGCCGGACAGGGGGACAATTTCGATGCTCATGGAGAGAGTGAAGCACCGGCCCGGCGAAGGCGCAAGAAAAGGGTGAGTCCAGCCAAACTTATCGGCCGGGCAGGGCGCGCCGGAAAATAGGCACTGGTGGACCGCCCCGAAATGTGAGACACCGCACGCGGGCCAGGCGCCCCCAACGGCGCCCAGCCTATCTGTGAGGATAGGAGTAAAA
>CAZXQD010000058.1:0-21610 GCA_964643405.1 uncultured Hyphomonas sp.
TGCGGTAGGCCACGAACGGCAGGAAGCTCATCCGGCGCACCAGCGCCATCAGGATATAGATGGCCACGAGGCCTGACAGGAACGAGCCGATGCCGATCAGCAGGGCTTCAAGGCCGGTGACCGTGACGGCGCCCACTTCGCCGCCGAAATAGAATTCGTAGATCGCATAGAGACCGACGGCGGTCAGCACCGGCGCGCCGACGAGCATCCCGAACTTGGCGGCTTCCGGGCGGGTATAGCCGAGCGCGCGGGCCGTGGTCATGGTGATGCCGGAACGCGAGGTTCCGGGCAGTATGGCCGCGATCACCTGTACCGCGCCGATCAGTACCGCATGGGCGGGGGGCATCTCGTTGATGGTCCGCGTCCGGGCGCCATAGATGTCAGCGAGCCCCAGCAGGATGCCAAAGAAGATCAGCGGGATGGCAACGCCCTGAACCGAGCGGACAGCTTCGTTGAATTCGTCCGGCAGGAACAGGCGCGCGGCGGCGAGGCCGACAATGGTCAGCGGCAGGGATGCCAGAAGGTTCATCGCGAGCCGCTCGCCGGGCGTCAGCTCACGTTTTGCACCCAGGGCGCCGGGCAGCGCAAAGACGCCGAAAATGGCTTCCCCGATCTCCTTGCGGAAATAGATCAGCATCGATGCGACCGTGCCGAAATTCGCGACCGCGTTGATCAGCAGCTCATCGCGGCCCTCATAGCCGAAGAAACTGGCTGCCAGCAGCACGTGTGCCGAGGACGAAACCGGAAGCCATTCGGTGATGCCCTGGACGATCGATATGATCAGGATCTGGAGAAGCGACATGGGGCCTGCGTGTGCTTTGATGATAGGACACGCCAGCCCTAGCGCAGAATGGTAAACCTTTGGAGCCAGCCGGCGCGCCCACGGCCCGAAAATACAGAACTCCAAAATGATATGTATTTTTGTGGATGCGCATGCCTAAGGCGATCGGTACCACAAAAAATTGCCGTGTAGATATTGAATTGATATTTGAAAATGGCAAACAGACTTGTTGGCGGCAAGGCCGGGCCGTAAGAGCAGGGGCTCGCGCGCCCTCCCCGGTGCGGCGACCCCCGGAGGAATGCCTGATGGCCGAGAAGATGCTGCAGTTCACGAAAGTCTCCCGCGCGATGCCGGCGAAGCGTCCGGCGCCCGTGCGCGCCGAGGACTTCCGGGAGATCTATGCAGACTTTTCCGCTGAGGCCGCGAAATCGCAGGCGGGGCGCTGTTCCCAGTGCGGCGTTCCGTTCTGCCAGCAGGGCTGCCCCCTGCAGAACAATATTCCCGACTGGCTGAAGCTCGCCGCCGAAGGCCGGATGGAAGAGGCCTGGCGCGTCTCCTCGTCCACCAACAACATGCCGGAAATCTGCGGCCGCATCTGCCCGCAGGACCGCTTGTGCGAAGGCATCTGCACGATCGAGCAATCCGGGCATGGCACGGTCACCATCGGCTCGATCGAGAAACACATCACCGACACGGCCTGGGCCGAAGGCTGGATCCAGCCGATCAAGCCGCCGCGTGAGCGCGCGCAATCAGCCGGTATCATCGGCGCCGGGCCGGGCGGTCTTGCCGCTGCCGAGCAGCTGCGCCGCAAGGGCTATCAGGTCACCGTCTACGACGCCTATGACCGCGGCGGCGGCCTGCTCGTATACGGCATTCCCGGCTTCAAGCTGGAGAAGGATGTCGTCGAGCGCCGCATCCGCCACCTCGAAGCGTCCGGCATCCGTTTCAAGTTCAATACGCGCGTCGGCAAGGACGTTTCACTCGCAGACCTGCGCACCGAACATGACACGGTGCTGATAGCCACCGGCGTCTATGCCGCGAAGGACCTGAAGTGCCCCGGCAGCGGCGCCGACGGCGTGCTGGCGGCGCTCGACTACCTGACCGCCTCCAACCGCAAGGGCCTCGGAGACACGGTACCGGCGTTCGAATCCGGCGAACTCAACGCCGAGGGCAAGCGCGTCGTCGTGATCGGCGGCGGCGACACGGCGATGGACTGTGTACGGACGGCCGTGCGCCAGGGCGCGAAATCAGTCACCTGCCTCTACCGCCGCGACAAGGCCAACATGCCCGGCTCGCAGCGCGAAGTGCAGAATGCGGAGGAGGAGGGCGTCGTGTTCGAATGGCTCGCCAACCCCGAAGCGATTCTCGACACGAAGGCCGGGAAGGTGAAAGCCGTCCGCGCCAGCAAGATGAAACTCGGCGAGCCGGATGCATCCGGCCGCCAGAGCCCGGTGAAAACCGGCGAGATGATCGACGTGAAGGCCGACATGGTGATCAAGGCGCTCGGCTTTGATCCCGAAGACCTGCCTATGCTGTTCAACGAACCGGCCTTGACCGTGAACCGCTGGGGCGCGGTGCGGGTAGACTATGCGACGATGCAGACCAGCCTGCCGGGCGTCTACGCAGCCGGCGACATTGTTCGCGGCGCATCGCTCGTCGTCTGGGCGATCAAGGATGGCCGAGATGCAGCCGAGTCGATGCACAAGGCGATGCGCGCAATGGCGGCAGAAAAAGTGGCGGCGGAGTGAATCAGATGTCAGACTATGTGAAACATTACGAAGCCAATCGCCAGAAACTGATCGATGGCCACGCTTATAATCCCGAGGACGAGAAGGACGCCTGCGGCGTAGGCCTTGTCGTCTCGCTGGATGGCAAGCCGCGCCGCGAAATTGTGGAAATGGGCATCAAGGCGCTGAAGAACGTCTGGCACCGCGGCGCCGTGGACGCCGATGGCAAGACGGGCGACGGCGCGGGCATCCGCCTCGACGTGCCGCAGGAATTCTTCCGCGAGCATGTCAGCCGAACCGGCCATAACCCGACCGATGACCGCATCTGCGTGGGTCAGATCTTCCTTCCGCGCACGGACTTTGCCGCCCAGGAGGCTGGCCGCACGCTGGTGGAGCGCGAAGTGCTGCGCTCGGGCTTCTACATCTATGGCTGGCGCCAGCCGCCGGTGGATGTATCCGTGATCGGGCAGAAGGCGAAAGATACACGTCCTGCCATCGAGCAGATCATGTTCCGTGATGCGCGCGGGCGCAGCACGGAAGACATGGAGCGCGAGCTTTACATCTGCCGCCGCCGCATCGAACGGCGCGCGCGCGAGGCGGGCATACCGTCCTTCTATGTCTGCTCGCTGAACCACAAGTCGCTGATCTACAAGGGCATGTTCCTTGCTGCCGACATCGACAATTTCTATCTCGACCTGCGCGACGAGCGGTTCACTTCCGCTTTCGCGATCTATCACCAACGCTATTCCACCAATACCTTCCCGCAATGGGCGCTCGCCCAGCCCTTCCGCATGATCGCGCACAATGGCGAGATCAATACGCTCCGGGGCAACAAGAACTGGATGAAGAGCCACGAGATCCGCATGGTCTCGGAGGCCTATGGGGACAACGTCGACGACATCAAGCCGATCATCCCGGACGGGACATCGGATTCAGGGGCGCTCGATGCGGTGTGGGAACTGCTCTGCAAGTCGGGCCGCTCGGCGCCGATGGCAAAAGCCATGCTGATCCCGGAGGCCTGGTCGAAACGCGAGTCGGTGATGCCGACCGCGCACCGCGCGCTCTATGACTATTGCAACTCGGTGATGGAGCCGTGGGACGGCCCGGCCGGCATTGCCGCGTTCGATGGCCGCTGGGCCGTCGCCGGGCTTGACCGCAATGGTCTGCGCCCGCTGCGCTATGCTCTGACGACGGACGGCATTCTTGCGGTCGGTTCGGAAACCGGTATGTGCCCGCTTGGGAATCACGAGATTGCCAAGCGCGGGTCGATCCCTGCCGGCGGCATGATTGCGGCCGACCTTCAGACTGGCAAGTTCTATGATCACCGCGAGATTGTCGATCATCTTGCCTCCCAGGCACCGTATGAAGACTGGCTGCAGGCCGTAGTGGAACTGGAGCCGGAAATCGGCCCTGGCCCTGAACCCGTGCTGTTCAATCGCGAAGAATTGTTGCGCCGCCAGACGGCAGCCGGCTTCACGCTTGAAACGCTGGAATTGATCCTCGCGCCGATGGCGGAAGGCGCCAAGGAGGCGGTCGGCTCGATGGGCGACGATACAGCGCCCGCCGTTCTTTCGTCCGCTTACCGTCCGATGAGCCATTTCTTCCGCCAGAACTTTGCCCAGGTGACCAACCCGCCGATCGACCCCTTGCGGGAAGGCCGGGTGATGAGCCTGCGTACCCGGTTCAAGAACCTCGGCAACGTTCTGGATACGGACAAGTCGCAGCAGGAAGTCTTCGTCCTGGAAAGCCCCGTGCTGACCACCGGTATGTATGAGCGCCTACATGCGCGCCTTGGTCTCGGCACCGAGATGATCGATTGCACCTTCGCTGCCGATGATGTCACGGCAGAGGGCGCGGCGCTCAAGGACGCGCTGGAGCGTATCCGCCGTGAGGCCGAAGAAGCCGTGCGTGCGGGCCGGGAACACATCATCCTGACGGACGAGAACCAGTCGTCCAGCCGCATTGCAGTGCCCATGATCCTGGCGACCGGCGCGGTTCATTCGCACCTCGTGGCGCAGGGCCTGCGAACCTTCTGCTCGATCACTGTCCGGTCGGCAGAATGTCTTGATACGCACTACTTCGCAGTTCTCATCGGCGTCGGGGCGACCTGCGTGAACGCCTACCTTGCCCAGGACGCCATCGCCGACCGCCACGCCCGCGGTTTGCTGGGAGATCTCACGCTCGGGCAGGCGGTGAAGAATTTCAAGGACGCCATCGAGGCAGGTCTCCTCAAGATCATCTCCAAGATGGGCATCTCCGTGATCTCGTCCTATCGCGGCGGGTATAATTTCGAAGCGCTTGGACTGAGCCGGGCGCTGGTGGCGGACTACTTCCCGGGCATGTCCAGCCGCATCTCCGGTCTCGGTCTTGCCGGTCTCGAGGAGAACGCCCTTGTGCGCCACCAGAAGGCATTCGACGAGGATGTGATCTCGCTGCCCGTCGGCGGGTTCTACCGTCTGCGGGCATCGGACGAGCTTCACGCGCTCGACGGCACGCTGATCCATACGCTGCAGGCTGCGTGTGATCGCGGCGATTATGCGATCTATCGCAAGTATGTTGACGCCGTGCATGCGCGCGATCCGATCCAGCTGCGCGACCTGCTCGACTTCAAGGCCGCGGGCGAATCCATCCCGCTCAGCCAGGTCCAGTCGATCAACGAGATCCGCAAGCGGTTCGTCACGCCCGGCATGTCGCTCGGCGCCTTGTCCCCGGAAGCGCATGGGACGCTGAACATCGCGATGAACCGGATTGGCGCAAAGTCCGTGTCCGGAGAAGGCGGCGAAGACCGCGCGCGCTACCGGCCGCTGCCGAATGGCGACAACATGAACTCGGCGGTCAAGCAGATCGCATCGGGCCGTTTCGGTGTCACTGCAGAGTATCTCAACGAGTGCCGCGAGATCGAGATCAAGGTGGCCCAGGGCGCCAAGCCCGGGGAAGGCGGCCAGCTGCCCGGCTTCAAGGTGACGGAGCTGATCGCGAAGTTGCGCCATGCCACGCCCGGCGTCACGCTGATCTCGCCGCCGCCGCACCATGACATCTATTCGATCGAAGACCTCGCACAGCTGATCTACGACCTGAAGCAGATCAACCCGGATTGCCGGGTCTGTGTAAAGCTCGTCGCCCAGTCGGGTGTGGGCACGGTTGCTGCCGGCGTTGCCAAGGCTAAGGCGGATATCATCCTCATCGCCGGCGGTGTCGGTGGCACAGGCGCCAGCCCGCAGACTTCTATCAAGTATGCCGGCCTCCCCTGGGAAATCGGTCTTGCCGAAGCGCATCAGGTTCTGTCGCTCAACAACCTTCGCGACAAGATCACGCTGCGTACGGATGGTGGTCTGCGGACCGGGCGTGATATTGTCATCGCGGCGATGCTCGGCGCTGAAGAGTATGGCATCGGCACGGCCTCGCTCGTGGCGATGGGCTGTATCATGGTGCGCCAGTGCCATTCCAATACGTGCCCGGTTGGCGTCTGCACGCAGGACGAAGCCCTGCGTGCGCATTTTACCGGTACGGCGGAGAAGGTCGTCAACCTGATGAGCTTCATCGCCGAGGATGTGCGCGAGATCCTTGCCTCGCTCGGCCTGAAGTCCCTCGATGAAGCGATCGGCCGGACGGACCTCTTGAAACAGGTCAGCCGCGGCGCCTCGCACCTTGATGACCTCGACCTCAATCCTCTCCTCGTGCAGGTCGATACCGACACGCCAGTCGTCTACAAGCCGAACCGCCGTGAGCCGGTTCCGGATACGCTGGACGCCCAGATCCTGCGCGATGCCGAGCCGTTCTTCGAGCGCGGCGAGAAGATGCAGCTGGAATATGGCGTGCAGAATACGATGCGGGCTATCGGCGCGCGGGCGAGCTCGCGGATCACGCGCAAGTTCGGCATGCAGTCGCTGCCGGAAGGCCGCCTGCATATCCGGCTTGAAGGCTCGGCAGGGCAGTCGCTGGGTGCATTCTCCGTACAGGGACTGTTGCTGGAAGTTCTGGGTGACGCGAACGACTATGTCGGCAAGGGTCTTTCAGGTGCGACCATCGTGGTGACGCCGCGTCCGCGTGACCGGCGCAGCGCCATCGGTGACGCGATCATCGGTAATACGTGCCTCTATGGGGCAACGGCCGGCAAACTGTTTGCGGCGGGTACCGCAGGCGTGCGTTTCGCCGTGCGCAATTCGGGCGCCAAGGCGGTCATCGAAGGCTGCGGTGCGAACGGCTGCGAGTACATGACGAACGGCCGTGCCGTGATCCTCGGCCCTGTCGGCGACAACTTTGGTGCCGGCATGACCGGCGGCGCAGCCTATGTCTGGGACCCGACTGACCGCTTCGCGCAGGTCGTGAACCCCGACTCCATCGACTGGTATCCGCTCGGCGACATGTCGGACGATCATATCGGCGAGGCAAAGTCGCTGATCGAGGAACATGCCCGCCGCACGGGCTCGCTCCGCGCGCGCGAGCTGCTCGACAACTGGGAGACGACCCTCGGCCAGATGCTGATGATCGTGCCGAAGGAAGTCGCGTCGATGCTGCTCGCCCGCAAGCCACCCACGAAGAAGAAGCAGGCCGAGCGAGCGTAGCCATCCGCGGCCTTGCTCACCATCCAGGGACCCCTGCAAGATATCATGTGGGGGTCCTGAATTCCCCGATTTTCCATCGGTCCGTGGGCGGATGTGTTGCGCAAGGACCGGGGGGCGGATGTTGTAACCGCATGGCAATGAAGGATTTTATTCGTCTGAAGTTCTGTTCTTTGTGGGCGTAAGTTCCCTGGCGGCGCTCACAAACGGCCTCATCCCGTTGCAGGCATTGTACTTCTGACGTCGATTCTTTCTCATCGAGTCTCATTCTTTATCACTTGGTATAGATCCGCTATCGCCCGCTCGCAGTCGCGCCGGATTTCGGCCTTCGGCCTCTATCCGACCTGCGGCGCGGGGGAGGCTGAGTATAACCCCGGCCGGATGGGTGTGCCGTTCGTTTCGGCGGCCTTTCCTGCAGCGCGCTGATGCGCCTGCGGATTTTGTATCCGCAGGGCGCGAATTTCGTTGCACAAGCCGGGTGGCGTCTGCGGGATCGTGGCGGATCAGGCCACCGGCGGTTTCTTCCGGCGGATTCGGGGCCAGATCAGGCGGAGCCAGATCCAGAGCAGGGCGCCGATCAGGAGAAGCCAGGGAAGGCCGACGGCGAAAGCCGTGACAACAGCCGCGATGGCGCTCGACAGGTTATAGAAGAAGCTGCCGAAGGCATCGCCGATGGGCGTCAGGGCGCCCTGCGACAGCGGCGCGGTCTTGGTTTCGTAGCTGACCGAGAGCTGGCTCATGTCGACGCGCTGGCGCAGCGCGGCGAGGCTGGATTTCAGGGAGTCGATCTCGCCATTGACGCGGGCAAGTTCCCGCTCGGTTTCGAGGACGTCCTTGAGTTCGCCCGGCCGGCTGGCGAGCAATTGTTCCAGCCTTCCGCGCAGGGTTTCCTGCGCCTTCAGACGGGCGTCCGAATCGATGATGGAAACGGTCAGGTCTTCCGCCGTGGTCTGACGATTGGTCACCTCGCCTTTCACGGCTTCTGCTTCGGCTTCAATGCCGCCGAGGAAGGTCTCGATCCAGGCCGGTGTCGCGCGAAGGTTCAGCGAGGCGGAGGCCTGGTCTTCCGAATAGGCGTTCAGCCAGGAATTGGTGACCACGCAGACCGAAGGCCCCGCCTTGTTGCAGGCATCGATATGCGCCTGCATCGTCGGCTCGATGCTTTTCACCGGGATGCGCAGCCCGACCGAGTGGGCATAGGCGATGTACTGAACGGGACCGGACGCATCCGGCGCGGCCTCTCCACCCTCTGCGGCCTCTTCGGCCAGGTAGGCGGAGTCCGCCATCTTGGCCATTTCGGGCGCGGGCGGCGCCATGACCGGACTGGAGTCGTAACTGCCGCCCGAGCCTCCGCAGGCGGCGAGCGCCAAGGCGGATGTGGCGGCCAGAAGCCAAGTGTTGCGTTTCATGTGCGTTCCTCCCCGAAGCGGTTACTCACGCATCATCGCTCTGAAAATGGCAAGAGCGCGCCGCTTTCAGGGAGAGTTGAGGCAGGGGATCGCGACGGTTCAGGGCCGGTAGGTGACCCGCCGCTCGCCCGCGGTCAGGGCGCGCTGGGCGTGGTGGGCGAAATCCACCAGAAGGGACCGGGTCTCGCGCGGATCGATTATCTCTTCGGCGAGGAAGCTCTCCGCTGTGCGGAAGGGCGAGCGGATCGCTTCGAACTTCCGGTAGAGCGAGGCTTTCAATTCCTCCGGGTTTTCCGCTTCAGAGAGCTCCTTGCGGAAGGCGGCTTCGATGCCGCCGGCCATCGGCAGCGAGCCCCAGTCGCCGCTCGGCCAGCAATAGCGCCACTTGGTCTTCGACTGGTTCATCATGGCGGAGCCGGCGAGGCCGTAGGCCTTGCGTATGATGACCGAGCAGACCGGCACATCGGCCTGGTAGACCGCCGTCATGGCGCGCACGCCTGCACGCGTGACACCGGCTGTTTCCGCCTTCACGCCGACCGCGAAGCCGGGGCAATCCACGAAGTGGATCACCGGCAGGTGGAAGGTGGAGCAGAGGTCCATATGGCGCGTGACCTTGTCGCACACGTCTGCCGTCCAGGCGCCGTCGAGGAAGAAGGGGTCGCCCGCCATGATGCCGACGGCATAACCATCGATGCGCGCAAGGCCTGTGACGATGCCGCGGCCCCAGTCATGGCCGATCTCGAAAAAGCTGCCGCGGTCCACGGCGGCTTCGATGATCTTGCGCGGCTTGTAGGGTGTGCGGCCATCCTTTGGCACGAGGGAGATGAGGCTTTCTTCCCGGCGCTTCGGGTCGTCCGTAGGCTGAATTCGCTCCGGCAGGTGGTGCACGGACGGAGGCAGGTAGGAAAGGAAGCGCCGCGCAGCTGCAAAGGCGTCCGCCTCGGTGTCCACGACATTGTCCACGGTGCCGTTCTGGCCCTGGATCTTCCAGCCGCCGAGTTCTTCCTTGGTGACATTCTCGCCGAGTGCGATGGCGACCGGCGGGCCGGCCACGAAGACCTGGCTCAGTTCCTTGACCATGATCGAGAAATGGCTTGCCGCGAGGCGCCCGGCGCCCATGCCCGCGCAGGGGCCGAGGGCGAGTGTCACGAACGGGACTTGAGACAGGCCGGTCACGATCTCGTTCCAGCCGGGCGTTTCGGGAATGTAGGTGCGCGGGTCTTTTTCCAGCGCCTTGACCGAGCCGCCACCGCCTGTGCCGTCGATCATCTGGACCAGCGGCATCCGGTATTCGGTCGCCATCTTGATCATCTGGACCATCTTCTGCCAGATCGAGGCGTCGGAGGCGCCGCCGCGCACGGTAAAGTCGTCGGCGAGAATCACGACCGGGCGCCCTTCAAGGCGCGCGCGGCCGGTGACCGAGGTGGACGGCGTGAAGCCCAGGAGCTCGTCATCCGGGCCATAGCTGGCCTTGCCGGCAATCTTGCCGATTTCGTGGAAACTGCCCGGATCGGCGAGGAAGGCGACGCGCTCCCGCACGGTCAGCTTGCCCCGTCCCCGCTGGCGTTCGACGGGTTCTTCCCCGCCCATATGCTCTGCCAGGCGCTCGCGCCGGCGGAGCTCTTCAATCGCTTTTTCCCAACTCATGGGGTGCAGGTGATCAACTTGCCGCCGCGCCCGTCAACGGGAATCTTCTTGCTCCGCCCGTCCCGGTTTGCTTTATCGCCGTCCAGACCCCATTCCCAAGGAGGAACCCCGGATGGATCTCGCACAACTCACGGCCCGCGCTTCGGAAGCTCTCGCTGGCGGCAGCGATTTCAAGAAAAAGGTGAAGTTCGATTTCGGCAGCGTCGGCAAGCTGCTCATCGACGGCGCCGCCGGCAAGGTCAGCAATGCTGACGAAGCCGCCGATGCCACCATCAGCATCAACTGGGACGACTTCACGAAGCTCGCCTCGGGCGCCATGGACCCGACGATGGCCTTCATGCAGGGCAAACTGAAAGTTGCCGGCGACATGTCGGTGGCCATGCAGCTGCAAGGCCTCATGAAAAAGCTGGCCGGCTGATTTCCCGGCCTGCCTCAGGGCATTGACCTCGGAAGGCCGCCCGGAGACAGCTTCGGGCGGCTTTTCCTTTTCTGGACGCAAGACATGGCAGACGCGCCGGCAAGACAGACCGCCTTTGTGAGCCTGAAGGGCAATCCGGCGCCCGAGGGGGCCTCGGTGGTCTGGTTCAAGGGCGCGGGCGGGCGCGAGCTGCGGGCCTGCGCCGCGCCGGCCCTCTCGCCGACGCGGCCGCGCGGGACGGTGCTCGTGTGTCCGGGGCGCACCGAGTTCATCGAGAAGTATTTCGAGGTCGGTCGAGAGCTCCAGCAGATGGGCTTTGCCGTGCTGATCCTCGACTGGCCGGGGCAGGGCCTGTCGGACCGGCTGCTGGACGACACCAAGAAAGGGCATATCGACCGGTTTGAGACCTTCATGGGCGCGCTCGCCAACGGGCTGGAGGAGCTGAAGGACCGTCTGCCGAAGCCGCATGTCGCACTGGCGCATTCTATGGGCGGCGCGATTGCGCTGGCGGCCATCGCGCAGGATCTGGTGAAGGTGGACGCGGCCGCCTTCTGCGCGCCGATGTGGGGGCTGAAGTCGAAATTCTTCGGGATGAGCTATCTTGTCTGGGCGATGCGCGCGACCGGCCGGTCGGGCGACTATGCCGTCCAGCCTGGTCCGCCGGAAAAATTCGAGACCAACATCGTCACGCATGACAAGCGCCGTTGGGAGCTGCAGCGCGCCCTTATTGATGCGGCGCCAGACCTGGAGCTGGGCCCGGTGACCTGGGGCTGGCTCGGCGCCTCGCTGGACATCCTCGCGACGTTCACGAAGCCGAAAGCGCTGGCAAGGGTCAACATCCCGGTCTTTGTCGCATCGGCCGGGGAGGAGAAGCTGGTCGACAATGCCAGCCATGCCGCCATCTGCCGCCGCCTGAAGGATTGCGAGCACATCACGGTCGAAGGCGCGATGCACGAGATCCTGATGGAGGCTGACGACCGGCGCGCCGAGTTCTGGGCGGGTTTCCAGAGGCTGCTGAAACGCGCCGGGATCTGACATTCAGACTACAGAAAAAATCAAAGGGGAGAGAAACATGGCCACCATTTCACTGTCGCGGATCATCGCGCACTGGACCGGCGTGCAGCCGCAGCGCACCGCGCTCAGCCATGAGGGGCGCAATGTTACCTGGACCGAGCTGGAAGCGCGCACCAACCGGCTGGCGCGGGCCTATCAGGCGCTGGGCGTGAAACAGGATGATTTCGTCACCATCGCTCTGCCGAATGGTATCGAGTTCTTCGAGGCATGCCTCGCGACCTGGAAAGCGGGCGCCACGCCGCAGCCGGTTTCTTCCCGCCTGCCGAAGTTCGAGCGCGACCAGATCGTCGAGGTCGGCGCGCCAAGCCTTGTGGTGGGCGTGGCGCCTGGAGAGTATGCGCCGACGGCGTGCCTACCCATCGGCTATGAACCGGACGCGTCCCTGTCCGCTGCGCCGCTGCCTGAGGTGACGGCGGCGAGCTACAAGGCGATGACGTCCGGCGGCTCGACGGGGCGGCCGAAACTGATCGTCTCGAAACAGCCTGCCGCCGCCGATCCGGATATGCCGCTGCTCGAGATCCCGCAGCAGGGCTGCATGCTGATTCCCGGACCACTCTATCACAATGGCCCGTTCCTCTGGGCGATGACGGCGCTGTTCAAGGGTTGCACGGTGGTGGTGACGACGCGTTTCGATGCGGAAGAAACACTGCGACTGATCGAGAAGCACAAGGTGGATGTCATCTATACGGTGCCCACGATGATGCGGCGCATCTGGGCGCTGCCGGATGACGTCCGTACACGGTATGATCTCTCCAGCCTGAAGGCGCTCTGGCATCTTGCGGCGCCGTGCCCGCCCTGGCTGAAGGAATGCTTCATCGAGTGGCTCGGCCCGCAGGTGATCTGGGAACTCTATGGTGGCACCGAAGGGCAGGGCTCCACGACCATTCAGGGTACGGACTGGCTGACACACAAGGGGTCGGTCGGCCGGCCGGTCGAGACGTGCGAGATGAAGATTGTCGGCGAAGATGGCCAGACGTTGCCGCCTGGCGAAGTCGGCGAGGTATTCATCCGGCCGCTTGCGGGCGCTGGCACGACCTATCGCTATATCGGCGCTGAAGCCAAATCCATCGATGGTGGCTGGGAAAGCCTCGGAGACATGGGCTGGATGGACGCTGAGGGCTTCCTCTACCTCACTGACCGCCTGTCCGACATGATCCTCGTGGGCGGCGCCAATATTTATCCTGCGGAAGTCGAAGCCGCGATTGATGCCTTTCCCGGCGTGCGCTCCTCCGCCGTCATCGGCCTGCCGGATGAAGACATGGGCGCGCGCCTGCACGCCGTGATCGACCGCCCGGATGGGCCTGCCGATCCGAAGGCGATGGAGGCCCACCTCGCCGAGCGCCTCGTGCGCTACAAGGTGCCGAAGAGTTTCGAATATGTGGATGAGCCGGTCCGGGACGATGCCGGGAAGGTACGCCGCAAGGCCCTGAGGGAAGCCCGTCTCGCAACCTCTTGACTTCCCCAAGGGCGCGGCCCGTCCCGTGAGCCAAACACGGGAGGACCGAACCATGAAAGTAGCAGCCGTCAAGAAACCCGGTGGCCTGGGAAACCTTGTCATCGAGACACGCCCTGATCCGAAGCCCAAGGCCGGCGAAGTGCTTGTGCGCGTGCGCGCCAGCTCGCTGAACTATCACGACTTCATCGTCGTGCTGGGCGGCATCCCGACGCCTGATTGCCGGATTCCGATGTCGGACGGCGCGGGGGAAGTCATCGCCGTGGGCGAAGGCGTCACCAAATGGAAGGCCGGTGACAAGGTCATCTCGCTCTTCTTCCCGAGCTGGCAGTCGGGCCAGATCGAGGCAGCGGGTTTTGCCAGCGTGCCGGGCGATGGGGCTGACGGCTTCGGCTGCGAATACTATGCCGGGCCGGAGACCGCCTTCACGCGCATGCCGGAAGGCTGGACCTTTGATGAAGCGGCCACGCTGCCGTGTGCGGCCTTGACCGCCTGGCGCGGCATGTATGTCGAGACGAAGACCAAACCCGGCGACTGGGTGCTGGTGCAGGGCACCGGCGGCGTCTCGATCTTCGCGCTTCAGTTCGCCAAGGCGACCGGCGCGCGTGTCATCGCCACATCGTCTTCGGAAGCCAAGCTGGAGAAGCTGCGCGCCCTCGGCGCAGATCATGTGATCAATTACAAGGAAACACCGGAATGGGGCAAAAAGGCCTTTGAACTCACCGGCGGGCGCGGCGTCGACGAAGTCGTCGAGATCGGCGGTCCCGGCACCATGGCCCAGTCGATCAATGCCTGCCGTCCCGGCGGCCATATCTCGCTGATCGGCGTGCTCACCGGCATTTCCGGCGAAGTGCCGACCGCCGCGCTCTTCTCGCGCAACGTCACGGTTTCCGGCATCACCGTCGGCTCGCGCCGTCACCAGGAAGACATGGTCGACGCCATCAACGCGACGGGCTTCAAGCCGGTCATCGACAGCCGCTTCCCGCTCGACCAGATCGCCGCCGCCTTTGCCCACCAGGCAAGCCAGCAGCACTTCGGCAAGATTGTCCTCACGATCTAGGACGGCCTTCCTTTTCGAAGCCCGGAAAGCGCTCGCCTACTCGGCGGGCGCTTTTGCTTGTGCAACGGCCTTGTCGGACAGGGCGATGATGCTTTCCCCATCTTCCGTATCCGGATCACCGTTTTTCCGGTGGATCGCAATGACGACGCCGGACAGCGCCAGGATCGCGATCAGGTTCGGTATCGCCATCGAAGCGTTCGCCATATCGCCGAACATCCACACGAAATTCACTTGCGCCAGCGCGCCGATGAAGATCACCACGCACCAGATGTAACGGAAGGGCATCGTCGCCCATTCGCCGATCAGATAGGTCACGGCCTGCTCGGCATAATAGGACCAGCCGATAATCGTCGTGAACGCAAACAGGGTCAGGCAGATCGTCACGATCCAGCCTCCCACCGGGCCGGGGATCGCATCCGTGAAGGCACGATTGGTCAGTGTCGCCGGATTGGCATCATGGGCCATCCACAGGTGAGAAGTCGTCTCGGTCAGGCCAGCGGCCACCATGTCAGGGTTCGCCAGCAATTCAGGCGCGGTGCGGAAACTGCCTTCGGCGGTGATGATGACCAATGCCGTCATGGTGCAGATGATCAGCGTGTCGACGAAGACCCCGATCATGGCGATTTCGCCTTGCGTGGCCGGGTTTTTCATCTGAGAGGCCGCATGCGCGATCGGCGCCGAGCCCTGCCCGGCTTCGTTCGAGAACAGGCCGCGGGCCACGCCGAACCGGATCGCGGACAGCACCGCATAACCGGCAAGGCCGCCTGCAGCCTGCTGGAGACCCAGTGCGGAGGTAAAGATCATCGCGAAAGCGTGCGGGATCTCCTGGAAATTAAGGCCCAGCACCACAAGGCTCATCACGACGTAGAGCAGCGCCATGGCTGGCACGAGTTTCTCGGCAACATTCCCGATCGACTTGATGCCGCCGACGATGATGATGAACACGAGAACGGACATCACCAGTCCGATGACGATCTTGACCAGCGGTATTTCCATTCCGCCGATGCTGACGGCGGACGAGAAGAAACCTTGAGTGCCGAAGGCGCCTCCAAAGGTTTCAACCAGGTTTTGTGTAATCCCGTTCGCCTGCACCATTCCGCCCGTGGCGATGGCCGAGAAAATCGTGCCAATGCAGAAGAGTATGGCGAGCCATTTCCAGTGTTTTCCGAGGCCATTCGTGATGTAGTACATCGGGCCGCCATTGAGACGCCCGAACTCGTCACGCTCGCGGTACTTGATGGCGAGTGAGCTTTCCGCAAAAGCGAGCGCCATCCCGAATATGGCCGTGATCCACATCCAGAACACCGCGCCCGGCCCGCCGAGGGTGATGGCGGTTGCAACGCCGACAATGTTGCCGGTGCCGACCTGCCCGGAGAGGGCGGTGGTCAGAGCCTGGAACGGGGTGATAGCGCTCGGGTCGCCATTCCCCTTCCGGCCGGCCCAGACCTCGCCAATGGCCGGGCCCAGTCGCCGAATGGGCCGGAAGCCGATCCGGAACATGAAATAGATGCCGGTTCCCAACAGCAGAACGATGATCGGCCCGAGCGGCAGCAGGCTTTCGCCATTCCATTCTCCTGCCCAGATGAAACCGCTGACGTTGGCGACGCCCGCCTCGAAATCGGCAAAGAACTTGTCGAACATGTTTGCGGCTCCCCGGCCTGAATTGTCAGCATGCAGGTACCCTAGCCCGGTTCGCCCGGCTGTGAAGGCCTTCATTTCGGGGGGGCATGAGATGGAGGAAGGTTCTTTCAGCCTGCCGCCTTTTCAGGCATAAGCCGCCCGATGACGACTGCCCCCGATGCCAAGCCGCTCAAGGGCCTGTTTATCAGGACCCATGGCTGCCAGATGAACGTGTACGACTCCGAGCGCATCCGCGATGTGCTGAAGCCGCTCGGCTATGCGCCGGTCGACGCGCCTGAAGCGGCTGATCTCGTCGTCATCAATACCTGCCACATCCGCGAGAAGGCGACCGAAAAGGTCTATTCCGAGCTTGGCCGGCTGAAACAGATGAAACTCGCCTCTGGCGGGAAAATGACGATCGCGGTGGCCGGATGCGTCGCGCAGGCCGAAGGTGCCGAGATCATCCGCCGGCAGCCAGCCGTCGATCTGGTCCTCGGGCCGCAGGCCTATCACAAGCTGCCCGAGATGATCGCCCGCGCCAGCCGCACGGTCGGCGACCGGCTGGAGACCGAGTTCGACACGGTCGAGAAGTTCGATGCGCTGCCGAAGTCCCGCGATCCGGATGGTCCCACCGCCTTCGTCTCCGTTCAGGAAGGATGCGACAAGTTCTGCACCTTCTGTGTCGTGCCCTATACGCGCGGCGCTGAAATTTCCCGGAACGTGGACGATATTGTCGCCGAAGTTCGCGACCTTGCCGCCAAGGGCGTGCGCGAAGTCACCCTGCTGGGTCAGAACGTCAACGGCTTCCACGGAGCCGCGCCGCGTCTCGAAGGGGGAGCCGACTGGTCTCTTGGCCAGCTCGTTCGCCATCTCGCGAAGATCGGCGGGATCGAGCGCATCCGCTATACGACCAGCCATCCACGCGACATGGATGATGACCTGATCGCGGCGCATGGCGATACGGCCGCGATGATGCCGTTCCTGCATCTGCCGGTACAGTCGGGCTCCGACCGCATCCTGAAGGCCATGAACCGTGGCCATACTGCGGACGAGTACCGGGACATCATCGCCCGCGTCCGCAAGGCGCGTCCCGACATTGCGCTGGCGACGGATTTCATCGTCGGCTTCCCGGGTGAAAGTGATGCGGACTTCGAGGCGACGATGCAGCTGGCCCGCGATGTGGGCTATGCGATCGCCTATTCATTCAAATACTCTGCCCGCCCCGGCACGCCGGCCACGGGCATGCACGGTCATCTCAGCGAAGAAGTGAAGGACGCGCGCTTGCAGGCGCTGCAGTCGCTGCTGCGCGATCAGCAGACGGCATTCAACAAGTCATGCATCGGCCGCACGATCCCGGTTCTCGTCACCGGCAAGGGCCGCAATCCGGGCCAGATGCATGGCCGCTCGCCGTATCTTCAAGCAGTGCATTTCGAGGGAACCGAAGCCCAGCTCGGCACGTTGGTGGACGTGCAGATTCTTTCGGCGAGCCTCAATTCCTTGTCCGGCGATCTCGTGCGCGTTCGCGAGAGCGCTGCGTGAGCGCGAAACGTCCCCCCGCCAGCATGTCCAGTTCCGAAACCGTCAGCCGGGTCTATCAGGTCGCACAGGCCGAGCGGCTGCGTGACCTGTGTGGCCCGCATCACCGCCATCTCGCGCTGCTGGAGACGCGGCTGAAGCCGTTCAACCTGCGTGCCGAGAGCCAGGGCGGCGGCATCCGGCTGGATGGTGCGGAGGAAGGCGTGTCGATCGCAGAGACGGCGCTCGCCGAGTTCGAACGCCGCCTGCGCGGCGGCGCCGAGCCGACCGAAATGGAACTCGACGGCGCGCTCCAGGCCGCCCAGTCGCCCTCGCGCTCGTTCACGGGCCTGAAGGGGCTTCGCAAGCCGGTTACCGCGATGACGCGCGGGCAGGCGAAGTATATCGAACTCCTGTCGAACCCGGACAATGCGTTGATCTTCGGCGTGGGCCCGGCCGGCACCGGCAAGACCTATCTCGCAGTGGCAACCGGCGTCGCCGAGCTGCAGGCCGGCATTCGCCAGCGCCTGATCGTCACCCGTCCCGCCGTCGAGGCCGGCGAGAAGCTCGGCTTCCTGCCGGGTACGCTCGAGGAGAAGGTCGATCCCTACATGCTGCCCATCTGGGATTCGCTCCGCGAACTGATGGGTCAGGAACAGATGGAACGGCGCATGTCGCGCGGCGAGATCGAAGTCGCGCCGATTGCCTTCATGCGCGGGCGCACGCTGAAGAACGCCTTCGTCATCGTCGACGAGGCGCAGAACACGACGGTCGCCCAGATGAAGATGGTGCTGACGCGGCTTGGCCGCGACAGCCGGATGGTCGTGACCGGAGATCCCGGCCAGGTTGACCTGCCGGGAAGCCAGACGTCCGGGCTGAAACATGCGCTGCGCATTCTCGAGCATGTCGAGGGGATTGCCGCGCATCACCTGACCGCGGCGGATGTGGTCCGCCACGGCCTCGTCAGCCGGATCATCGATGCCTATGCTGCGGCAGGCGAAAGCTGAGTCCGGCCATGATCGATGTCGCGCTGATTGTCGAAGGGGAGGAATGGTCCGCCCTCGGAGATATTGATGCCCTCAGCCGCCGCGCCTTTGCGGCTGCTGCGAAGGAGGCGCCCGCCGAGGGTACCGTTGCTCTCCTGCTGACCGATGACGGGGAATTGCAGCAACTCAACCGCGATTTTCGCGGCAAGGACAAGCCGACCGACGTGCTGTCCTTTCCGGCCTTGCCGATGGACCGGCCTCACCTTGGGGATATCGCGGTCGCCTACGGAGTCGCGGCCCGCGACGCTGCCGTGCAGGGCAAGGCGATGGCCGACCACCTCAGCCACCTCTTGATCCACGGCTATCTCCACCTGCTTGGCCATGACCACGAAACGCCCGCGGAAGCGGGTGAAATGGAGGGCTGCGAGATCCGCGCGCTGGCCTCGCTTGGTATAGCCAATCCCTATTTCTTGAGCGACACAGGCCCAGATGAGTGATTCTGATTCTTCCGACGCGGCCTCATCCGGGCGATTACGCGGTCTGTTCGGCTTCCGCCGCAAGCCGGAGCCCCGGCCGGAGGCCTCTGTTGCCACAAACGGCGCCGAAGCCGCCCCGCAGGCGATGCGCACCCGGCTTGCCGAGTTCCAGCAGCTGCGCGTCGATGACGTGATGGTGCCGCGCGCCGACATCAAGGCCGTCGAAGCGGGCACCGAGTTCCCCGAACTCCTGAAATTCTTTGCCGAGGTCACGCATTCACGTCTCCCGGTGTTTCGCGAAACCCTCGATGACCCGATCGGCTTCGTCCATATCAAGGACGTCGTCAGCGAGCTGGCCAAGGACGGCCCGCCGCCGAAACGTCCCCTGGAACGGCTCCACCGCGAAGTGCTCTACGTCCCGCCCTCGATGAAACTGGCCGACTTGCTCGTGAAGATGCAGGCGACACGCATTCATCTGGCGTTGGTCGTCGACGAATATGGCGGCACGGACGGCCTGCTCACGCTGGAAGACCTTGTCGAGGTCATCGTCGGGGACATCGAAGACGAACACGACGATGACGAACCGATGTTCCTGCGCCGCAGTGCCCGTGTCTGGGAGGTGGATGGCCGCATGGAAGTGGAAGAATTTGCCGAGGAATCCGGCGTGGATCTCGGCCTCGTCGAGAGCGAAGCTGAGATCGATACACTCGGCGGTATCGCCGTGGCCCTTGCCGGCAAGGTGCCGGTGCGCGGCGAGATCCTGCGTCATCCCTCTGGCGCCGAACTCGAAATCATGGAAGCCGACACGCGGCGCATCCGGCGGCTGAAACTCCGGTTGCCCGATACGTCCGCCACCCCGGCCCGCGAGGAGTAGAGTTTCCATGTCGACCGATGTCCGCAGCCACGGCTTCACGGCTTTGGGGCCGCTGCATGAGTCTCTCGCACGGCTGAACGGCTGGAGCGCGGCGGGCGCGGCGGCGGTGTTTGGCGCGCTTGCGGCGTTTGCCTTTGCGCCGTTCCACTTCAGCGCCGTGCTGGCAATTTCCTTCACGGCGCTCGTTTGGATGATCGACGGCGCCCGCGCCCACCGGCGCTGGGGGCGTCAGGTTGCGCTGCGCGGCTGGGCCTTTGGTTCCGGCTTCTTCCTCGTCAGCATGCACTGGACGGCGATGCCGTTCCTTGTGAACCCGGAACAGCATCTCGCCTTCATCTGGCTGCCGCTGATCGTGCTGCCCGCCGGCATGGGCCTGATCTGGGGCGCGTTCACCGCCATGGCTGGCGCATTCTGGTCAGCCTCGCCGTCCCGCATCTTCGTGTTTGCCGCCTTCTTCGCGCTGGCCGAATGGGTGCGCGGCCACCTGTTCGGGGGCTTCCCCTGGAACCTTCCGGGCACGACCTGGATTCCCGGCGGCGCACTCTCGCAGGCTGCCTCGCTGGGCGGCGTCTACTGGCTCACCCTGCTCACCGTCTTTGTGATGGCGGCGCCGGCGGCACTTGTCGACACGCGCGATGCCAAGGGCCTTGGCCTGCGCCTTGCGCCGGCCTTCGCGGCCGTCGTTGCGCTCGCCTTCGGCTGGGCCTGGGGCGCCGAGCGCACCGCTGCGCCGTCCGCAATGACCGATCAGCAGGTTGTCATCATGGACGCCGGCGTCCCGCAGGCCGACTGGGACCGGATGGAGCCCGGCGCGGTTCTGGTTGAGTATGTCCGTATGCTGACCTATCCGGACAGCCGCCCCGGCGACATCGTTGTCTGGCCGGAGGGCGCCGTGCCCGGCTTCCTGCTTCAGGAATCGGATTCGCTGGACGCGATCTCATCCTATATCGGCGAACGTACCCTGATCGTGGGTGCCACACGCTATGAATGGTTCACCGAGGACACGCCTGTCTATTACAACAGCCTCGCCGTGCTCGACTCTGCAGCCAACGAAACCGGACCCATCTCGCTCTATGACAAGCACCGTCTGGTGCCGTTCGGTGAGCTGGCGGCTGTCGACTTCATCCCCTTCGGCCGAGAGTTTGCGGCCCTGCTGCCGCCCACCACGCAGCGACTTGCCGCGTCCGGCTTCCGGCCCGGGGCAGGGGCCACGGCCATCCAGAACGGGCGCCTGCCGCCGTTCGTGGCGCTGATCTGCTATGAGGGCCTGTTCCCTGAAATCACGCGCAGCGCCAACCTGACTGACCGCGCGGAATGGATCGTGCTCGTCTCCAACGACGCCTGGTTCGGCGCCGGCATGGGCCCGGCCCAGCACTATGCGCAGAACCGCTACCGCGCGATCGAGACTGGCCTGCCGCTGGTGCGCGCGGCCAATCGCGGCGCTTCCGGCATCGTGGACGGCTATGGCCGCGAGACGATGCGCACCTTGCCCGCCGAGACCGCGCCGGAGGGCTGGTCGACCACCTATGGCCGCGACCGCATCCCGGAGCCCGCACCGGTCACCGTGTTCCAGACGCGTCTAGGCGCCGGGCTTTTCTGGTTCAGCCTGTGCCTGTTTGCGCTACTGGCCTTCCTGAGCTGGAGGCGGTAAGCCGTAAGGGAAAGCCGAGGCGCCGGACGAGGATCGGGTTGACGATGACGGACAGCAAACTTCCGAGCGGCATAGACCGCGTCGTCGGCCAGCGCATCCGGTGGCGCCGCCGGGAGCTGAAGCTGACGCAGGAACGCCTCGGGGAACTCCTTGAGCTGACATTCCAGCAGGTCCAGAAATACGAGAAGGGCGTCAACCGGGTCTCGGCCGGGCGCCTCTACGAGATTGCCGGCGTGCTGGGCGTGCCGATCAATTACTTCTTCGAAGGCGCAGAAGAATTCCTCGAGGCCGAACAGGCCGAATTCGCCGAGGATGAGGACGAGCCCCACGCACCGGTGATGACACCCGAAACGCTGG
>CAZXQD010000059.1:0-21582 GCA_964643405.1 uncultured Hyphomonas sp.
TCGGTCAGCGTCGTCTTGCCGGCGTCCGGGTGCGAGATAATGGCAAAGGTGCGCCGCCGGGCGGCTTCGGTCACATGCGACATGGGTCAGGATCTCTCTTCGCCGGAGGCCCTAACCGATTTACGGAATGGATTGAAGGGGCTGGCTGCCGGGCGGGTTCGCTGGTCAGGTGTCCTGTATCTCGAAACCGACATAGCGCTCGGCGCTTTCATGGCCCGGCCACTGCGCCGTATCGAACTGCACCCAGTATCCGCGCTTCGAAATGCGGCCGGGCGGATCGTCCTCCACTCGCGGGCCGACGATGCCGTCGGCGCCATCTGGCCAGATCTCGCATTCCTCATAGCAACGCTCGATCCAACCGCGCCCGAACCAGGCGCCGGAGAGATAGACATCAGCCCGCACCCAGAGGCTCGGCGCTATGGAAAGCTCGATACGTCCCTCGAGCGCTCCGCCGAGGGTGATCAGCGCCTCGCGCGGCGTTTCCCGCTCCACCGATACCGCGATGTCCCGCCCGGCACGGTCCTTCCAGACCGGCGAAAATCCGGCAAAGTCGCACAGCAAGCCCAACAGGAACTGCGCCGAACCCGGCGTCGCGGCACCGTCTTCATCCCAGCAGTAATGGGGCGCGCGAATAGGCGGAATTGGTTCCATGCCATGAAGAAACGCACTGCTGCGCGGGACGTCAACTTGTTCAATCCGTCTTGCGGGCTGGCAGATGCTTCGCAATGCTGGAACTCCGGTATGGCGGGAATTCTGCTTCGCAAAGGAACAACGCATGTTTTGCTTTAGGGCCTGCATCGCCACGCTGGCCGCTTGCGCGATGCTGGCAGTGCCCGACGCGGAAGCCTACGAGTTCCCGCCCGTTGACGATGAAGTCGCGGCGCGCGTCGAGACTTGCATCTCGGGCGCGGTCGAGCAGTATTCGCGCGGGTCCGACTGCGTCGGGATCATTTTCGACGCCTGCGAAGGTCACGCCACAAGCACCTATTCGATGTCGGCCTGTTTCGCGCAGGAACATGATTTCTGGCGCTCCATGATGGATCGAACCCTCGGAGCAGTCTTGGAGGACTATAAGGCCAGCGACCGCCGGTCCATCACGGAGGAACCCTTGTGGGAAAGTCTTGCAAACGCGCAGACTGCCTGGGAAGCGTTTGCAATCGCGCAATGCCAGTTCGTCTATGACGAGGCTGGAGCCGGATCGATCCGCTACATCAATGCGAGCGCTTGCATACGCGATCTGGCGGCAGAGCGCGCAATCTTCCTGAGAGGATTGGCGGCAAGCGGTTAGATTTTACCTGATTGATCAGGCCGCCCGCGGCCAGAACTGCCGTATGTCGGGCTTCGCGCCTTCTGCGAGCCGGGCGCGGACGGCTTCTAGGATGCTTTCCGGCAGGATGGTGAGCCGAGGCTCGGATACCCGGCCTTCGTGCACTGGAAACAGCGCGGCGTTCGCACCGGTCTTGGCAATGATCAGGGCGGCGAGGTCATCCACCAGGCCCATGTCAGGCTCGGCGCCAGCATCGTGGCACGCCTGCAGGCGGCTGCGGGCCAGCTCGATAGCCTCGCGGGCGCGCATCGCGTGGATGTCTTCGAAGCCGAGGATCGCGCCGCGTTTCAGCAGGCGCAGTTCGGGCGCCTCTATCTCGGTGACATACTCGTTCAACAGGAACAGCATCGCTGTCTCGCCCCTCTCAGCCCAGCGAATCACAAATTGGGTTCTCAGGGTAAACAGGCCGTTACCGGCAACTTGCCGGAGCTTATTCGCCCCGCGGAGTGTTCCGCACGATCTTGTATTCGTTCAACAGTGCGTCGGTCCTCGCGTAAGGGGCGCACGCCGCCTCATAAACCTTGATCTGCCCTAGAAGTCGCTCGTCTATTGGCCCGGCCTTTTCGCGCAGCGCGTTGTAGCTCTGCTCAAGCGAGAGTTTCTCGCTCTCAAGATTGCCAACATAGGTTCCGGGCGACGTATCGGGCTTTGTTCCGTAATAGTAGTAAAAGTAATCATACTCGTCGCTGATGAGCTTTTGCTTTATCGAATACTCGTTGTTGATACTCGTCATTTGCGTGAGGATTGGCTCAAGCTGAGTGGCCTCGGCCCGCAACAAGGCCTCCGCTTCGGAACACCCCTGCGCCATGGCGAGCGCCGGCGTACCGGCCACCATCAGCAGGCTGAGCGTCATCAGGTCCATTCGCATTGTCGTCCCCCTTCGTATCTGTGCGATTTAAATCGGCGTCCGCCTCTGCCTCAGTTTTCAACCGGTTCCGTCAGGAAAGTGCGGCCTTCCCGGTCCTCGATCTCGACGATCCAGAGGTCGCGGTCGCGCGCCTTCGCGCGCTGCACATACTCGTCCACGCTGGCCTCGTCCGGGCCAACGCCCTGCATGGCGAGGTTCAGGAAGATGCGGTCGCCCTCAAGGTTCATCGAGGGGGCATAGGCGGCGGCCTGCCCGTTGAGGATGGCCACCTTGATCAGCACATCGCCGCGCTCATCATCCCCGTGCTGAACAATAAAGGCACTGGCCCCGGAGAGCTGCGCCCGCCGCACCAGTGCCTCGATCCACAATCTTGCGGGTAAGCGGTCCATGCCGGAGACTCCTCCCACACGCGCGCCTCTCGTCAAGCGACCAGGCGATCAGCCCTCGGCGGCAGCGCCCATCATGCAGCTCATGCCAGCCGACATCAGCGCGCCCATCACAGCGCCCTGTTTTTCGACCGGAAGGTCGTTGATCATCTGCTCGCCTTCGGCTTCACCGGCGGCCATGGCGGTCGCCACAACCTTGAAGGTTTCCTTGTCGAGGCCCTTTTCCAGGCTGTCGGCGATGCACGTGCAGTTGGCTTCGCTCTCACCGCTTTCGGTGCAGGACGTGACCATCGCCGTCTTCGGATTGGCACCGACCGCGCCGCAACCTGCGAGCGCAAGGGCTGCAACGGCGGCAAAAATGAACTTCTTCATGGGCATCCCCTCTCGATTGACGGGAAACGGTGGCACGGTTCGCTTGCCTGCGAAACCCGGAAACTGACATTCAGGCGCCCGGCGCCCTACTGCGCCGCCTCCTCCAGCGGCGCGAAATCGGCCTCAGCCGCGCGCGGCAGGGTAACCTCGACCTTCGTACCCTTCCCGGGTTTCGACTCGATACGCAGCCTGCCGCCGTGCAACTCGGCGAACCGGCGCACGACCGAGAGGCCGAGGCCGGTGCCGGGCTTGGCGCCGGTGCCCTGGGCGAAGGGCTCGGTCAGGCGGGCAAGGTCGGCGGCAGCAATACCTGCGCCTTTGTCGGTGACCGACAGCAGCGCAGCGCCATTGTCGATCCGCGTTTCCAGCGTCACGGTCTTTCCGCTCACGGAGTACTTGATCGCGTTGGAAACAAGGTTCTGCCAGATCTGTCGCACCGCCCGGGCATCCGCTTCGGCCCAGACTTCACCGGAGGTCTTGAGTTTCAGGGTTATGCCAAGACGGCTGGCCTGGCCCGTGAGCTGCCGGATCACCGACTCGGCCGACGCTGACAGATCCACCGGCTCAGGCTCGAGGCGCGGCTGGCCGGCCTCGGCGCGGGCAAGGTCAAGAATGTCGTCGACCAATAGCAGCAGATCGGTGCCGCTTTCGTGGATGATCGCGGGATAGTCCGCATACGGCTTGGGCATGGGGCCCATCAGTTCGGCCTGCATCACTTCGGCATAGCCGAGGATGGCGTTCAGCGGTGTCTTCAGGTCATGGCCCAGCGAGGCAAAGAAAGCGGTGCGCGATTGCAGCTTCGCCTCGAGGTCGGCCAACGTGCTGGCCGGCAATTCCGGCACTTCATCCAGCGCGTCCACAATCAGCAGGTGGCAACCCTTCGCATGACGCTCCGCAATCACCCGCACGCGCTGGCCGGAAACGAGTTCGGCGGTCACCAGCTTGCGACCCGTGCGGCCTGGCGGCGGAAGCGGCACATCGTGGTCGGTGAACAGGCTCGCCAGCGCCGACCCTGGTCGCATCGTGACGAGGCCGAACGTGTCGCCCTGCACCCGGCGCAGGCGTCCTTCCGGCGTCACGTCCACCCAGCTGATACCGGCCATCACGAACGGGGCGAGGTCTGGGTCCGGGCGCGTCTCGGGCTTCGGTGCGGCGGCGGCTCGGCGCGCCTGGTCGGCGCGCGCGTCCACGAGGTGCCAGATTGCCAGCGCGGCCAGAACGACGCCTGCGAAGGCAAAAGGCGCCGCAAGTTCAGCTGCGCCTGTAGGCTGCGGCGGGATCCAGCCGATAGGCGTGGCAATCACCACGGCAAACAAGGCCAGCGCGGCGAACGTACCGGCCTCTGCGGCCATCCGCTGCGCACCGGCGAGCAGCGCAGCGAGGGGCGCAGCGGTCAGCAGAACGATCAACGGCGAAAGGCCCCCGCCGGTGAGAACAATGGCGATCAGCGCGGTCAAAAGCCAGGCAATCACCGGCAAGCCGCGGCCGAGCGAATCCCCCATACCCGCGGCGGCATAGCCGGTCAGGCCCGGAATCACTGCCAGCAGGATGGCAGCCGCGAGGCTGGCAAGAGGGGCACCGGCGATGCCACCTGAAACGGCAGCCGTCACACCTAGCGCGAGCCACGCTAGGTGTACAAATTGTAATCGCTTCTGCGTCAGTTCGGGGGCCAAGTCTTAACACCCCATAGAGAAATCTTAGGCATTCTTGCCGGATCAGTGCCCCTGCTGCTGTATTTGTAATGCGCAATTCGCACAAGGCATGGTTCCCCATGCCGGGAAGATGGGGCAACACTATCGCGTGTCGCGTGAGGGAGATTTAGAATGAAGACCTCTGGGGTTATTGCCGCAGTTGTTTGTGGCCTGGCACTGTCGGCTGGCGCATTCGCGCAGAAGGCCGATCCGATTTCGGAAAACGCCGCCGTCTACATGACGTACCAGTCAGACGCTGAAGACGTTGCGGCCAAGCCGTTCAAGAATGCGGGCGATCTCGACTCTGCGCTCAACACGCTGGGGGGCTACAACGCCGATCAGCTGACGCGCGGCTGGATGGCGTATTCTGCGCTGATCGCATCGCAGGATCCGGAGTTCGCCGCCACGGTGCGCGACATCGAGGCCTTCTACGGCCGTGAGCCGGTGATGAAGAGTTTCGCCGCCGGTAACAATTATGCCCGCTCACTCGCAGGCGGTGACAATGCCGTCGGCGGCGCGATCGCCGTGACCGATACGGAACTGCCAAAAATTTACTCCAACGCCGCGATCATCAAGGAACAGGGCTATTCGCTTCAGGGTTATGGCTGGGCCAAGTCGCGCATCCGCGATGGCGGCAAGCGCGCTGAAACGGTGAAGGCATTGCAGGGCAAAGGCGCTGCGGCCGACAACATGATCGTGACGGCGCTGACCAAGGCAACCCCGCTCTCCAGCGAGAACAAAGCGGGCATCATCAACGCCGCCGCCACCACGGAAGATGTTGTCGGCGCGGTGCGCCTGCCCGCCTTCCTGACCAGCGGCTTCACGGGCAACCGTCAGAAAGTGAAATACGGCAAGGAAGCCGTGGCCAACCAGATCGCCTCGCTCGCGGCCATGCGCGTGATTGGCGCCGGTGCGGTCGACCAGGCCCGTCTTGCGAAGGTAATGACCGAACCGGCGGTTCAGAGCTGCCTGAAGATGCAGAACCTTCAGCTTCAGGGCTGCGTGGCCGGTGTCGGCCAGGAATTCGAGCTTCCGCATTGCATCAGCCAGCACACCTTGACCGAAGTGGCCGACTGCCTGGGCGCTGTCTACAAATAGTCCGGCCGCGCTCGACGCAATTCTGCTCCCTGCCCCGGCAGCCAATGGGTTGCCGGGGTTTGCTTTTGGGGTTTCGCAGATCATATGGACGTCCATGAGCATCGAGACCAAAGCGGCCGACATCCGGGAGGAGTTCTCCTGGCTTGAGGATTGGGAGGCGCGATATGCGCACCTGATCGACCTCGGCAAGGCGAACCCGCCGCTGGCCCCTGAAGAGCGAAGCGAGGAAACACGTGTGCGCGGATGCGCTTCGCAGGTCTGGATGGTGACAGAAGCGTCCGGCGGACGCCTGACGGTGCGGGCAGAGTCCGATGCGGTAATTGTCTCCGGCCTGATCGCCCTGCTGACCCGGCTCTATTCGGGCGAACCTCCGGCTGACATCCTGCGCTTTGATGCCAACAAGCTGCTTGACGAGATCGGCGTGGCAGGCGCCCTGACCGCACAGCGCTCGAATGGTCTTGCCTCGATGCTGGCGCGCATCCGGGCCGATGCGCAAATGGCGGCGGCCTAGTCCAAACCGATGGTGGGGCCCGGGCCCAGACGCGGCGCAGGCCCTTCAAGCGCACTGGCCAGACCTTCCGCCTGCAGATGTTCGGCCAGCTCGTCCGGCACGATGCCGACACACATCCGCCGGGAGTCGAGGTTACGATAAGCATGCCACGCACGCCCTGCCCGCTGCAGCATACCGCCACGCAGCAGGATGAAGCGCACCTGCCGCTCGCCCAGCTGGCGCTGCGCCCTGGCCGGAGCCCTCTCGCGCCTCATGCCACAGCCTCGCCGGGCGCGAGCAGCGCCACCGACCGCAAGCCAAGGCACAGCTGGTCGATCCAGGTGTCGAAGTCCGGATCATCGCGGGAATCTTCCACCAGCCGGCAGGCGCGCGCGACGGTGGATCGGTCACGACCGAAGGCAATGGCCACGCGGGAGAGGCTCATGCCGAGCCCGGCATAGGCGATGTACATGGCGATGTGGCGGGCACGCGCATGGACGGGCGATCCGCGCTCGAATGTCAGTATCTGGTGCGTCTTCAGTCCCAGCGCGAACCCGACGAGCGCCGCCGCAAGGTCCGCGCGGTCCTCGTCGCGCCCCGGAATGAACTCATCTTCCATGCATCACCTCTCGCTGCGTTGTGCCCGCAGTATACCCCGGCTGGAGAGGTGTAGGATAAGTTTCCTAGGTTTTCAATCGAAGATGCGTAGGCACTACAGGATCAGGCGCGTGTGTGGCGCGCAAGGTGTTGCGTAAGGGCGAAATCCGAGGGCTGGGTGGGGGCAGCTGCCTCTGGGCGAGCCGTATCAGGCGGCGAAGCGAGGCGATCCCGCCTCGGGCTCCGGTACAGGGTCCAGCGCGCGGCGGTTCGCAACGAGTTCGTCGTGGCAGAGGACCATGGTGAGGTCGCCATTCTCGTCAGCGACAGGCAGGCGCAGCCAGGCGTGAAGGCGGTTGCCGGTCTCGATGACGCCGCCGATGGGTGCCCCGCGCTCAAGCGCAGAGGAGAGGCCGAGAGCGTAGCATTCGCCGTGCGTCCCGGCGATTTCGGCAACCCGGCGGCCGCGTACGTCCATGCCGAAGATGTCCCGCAGCCGCGAGCCGGCGATGCGGAAACGGCCCTCGCCCATTGCGTCGATCTCGACGATGGACAGGCAGGCCAGCGTGCTGCGCACGATGCCCGGATCGATCGCATCCCGCGGAACAGTGCCGTCAGACGTCCGGCATTCGTGCCAATGCGCGATCAGAAGGCGCTGGGCCTCGGTCACGCCCGAGAAACTCGGCTTGTTGAACATGCGTCGCCACCCCCGTGGTGATTCGGTAAGAATCACCTATTGCGCGAGTGGACTCGCCGATCAAGAGTCTTTGAAGCATTTTGTTAACATAGATTGCCGGAATATTTCATTCCGCATGCGGAACAATCTGTTTTTTACTGCTGCTATTCTTCGCGGGCACTACGGCCGAGGCCCATCTTCTTTGCGAGTTTTGAGCGCTTCTCGGAATAGCCGGGCGCGACCATCGGATAGTCGGCGGGAAGTCCCCACTTCTGGCGGTATTCGTCCGGTGAGAGGCCATAGCGCGAGCGCAGGTGGCGCTTCAGCGACTTGAACTTCAGGCCATCCTCGAGGCAGACGAGATAATCCTTGTAGATGGACTTCTTGACCGGCACTGCCGGCTTCGGCGGCTCAGGCGCCGCTGCAGCCGGGTTGGCAAGGTCCTGCAAAGCCGCGTGGACGCTGCGGATCAGATCCGGCAGGTCGTCCACATCGACCGTGTTGTTGCGCACATAGGCCGAGACGATCCCGGTCGCGTAGGCGACATTCAGGCTGCCGGGCGAAGTTTCACCGCCTTCAAACACCATGTACCGGCCCCCTCAGGCTGGCCCTGCCCCGGTGTACGCGCGCCATCCGGGCGGGACGGCTGGGCGGGCTTATGTTCCCGCTGTCATGGCCCAATATGGCGGATTTTTGTCACCCTGTTGCAGCGGGGTTTTTCAGGTCGTCAGGTAGGATACGAGCAGGACAACCGACAGAATCACCGTCGTCCAGACGGCCATTCCGCGCGAGACGGGGTTCCTCGACAACACGCCCCGCGGACTGAACGTGTCCACCAGCCGGTCATAGGCCCGATCCGAGAGGCCGCGGAAGACCGTTGCCATGGCGGGGCCGAGCTTGGCCCAGACCGTGTCGATCCAGCGTACGGCGCCGTAGCCGACCTTTCGGTAGACCCAGTCGGTATCGAGGATGACGCCTGGCTTCTCCGGCGGATACAGGCCAAGTCGCTGCAGCAGGATGAAGGCGAACACGGCAAGCGCCAGCAGCTGCAGCTGAGCCAGGATATGGCCGAGCGTGAAGGGCTGGTAACTGGCCGCCTCGATCGGATAGGGCAGCAGGCTGTAAAGCCATTCATAGCCGAAGCCCGGCAGGAAGGCCGGCAGGCCGATGGCGATACACAGGAATGCCGCCATGCCCATGGCGAGGAGCATGTTGAACGGCGCTTCCTTCACGCGCTTGCCGCTGTCATGGCCGAAGAAGGCGAAGTACGGGATCTTGATGCCTGAGTGCTCCAGCACACCTGCGGAGGCGAACATCAGCATCAGCCAGACAACGACCATGCCCGTGGAGGCAACAGCGGACAGGATCATCGATTTGGTGACGAAAGCCGAGAAGAGCGGCATCGCCGAGATCGAGATCGCGCCGACGAGACAGAACAGCGTGGTCCAGGGCATCGATCGATAGAGGCCGCCGAGTTCGTTCGCCTTGGTGGTGCCGGTCCGGTAGAGGACCGCGCCCATCGACATGAAAAGGAGCCCCTTGAACAGAATGTCGGCAAAGGCGTGAGCGACCGCGCCGTTCAGCGCGAGCGGCGTGCCGACACCGATGGCGCAGATCATGAAGCCGATCTGGTTGTTCGTTGAATAGGCCAGAACGCGGCGCAGGTCGTTCTCGATCACGGCGAAGAAGACCGGGAAGACGGTCATGATCGCGCCGATCCAGATCAATTCGTCCTGGCCGGGGAACATGCGCGCGAAGGCATAGACAGCCAGCTTGGTCGTGAAGGCGGAGAGCACCACTGCCCCGACGACCGAGGCTTTCGGATAGGAGTCCTGCAGCCAGTTGTGCAGGAACGGGAATGCCGCCTTGATGCCGAAGGCAATGAAGATGATCAGCGCGCCCGGCTGGTCGAGGCTCGTGAAGGCGGTGAGCGAAAGGCTGCCCGTGTAGTGCCAGACATAAGCGATGCCATCGAGCAGCAGCACGCCGGAGAGGATCTGGACGCCGAGATAGCGCAGCGAGGCGAAGTAGGAAGCGCGCGTGCCTGCGCGCAAGATGAGGAAAACCGACGTGATCGCGGTGATTTCCCAGAAGATGAACAGCGTCATCAGGTCACCGGCGAAGGTCGCTGAGACGGCAGCGCCGGCATAGGCAGTCGCCATGCCGTCCTGCATCCGGTTGTCCGTATGCAGAGCATAGATGGCGTTGAGCAGTGCGGCGATCAGGAAAGCGAGGCCGAACAGGAAGTTGAGGCTGTCGACCCGGTAGAAGGACAGGTTGATGCCGAGGGCGTTGTAGGTGAGGTGGTCAACGCCGTGCTGCGTGGTGGCGAGCAGCAGGATGCCGAGGATCGGCGCAATGATCGTGATGGCCTGGCGCGCGGGGCGTACTTTCACGAACATCGCGGCGACGCCGGCGATGATCATCAGCCATCCGGGGTTCAGGTCGGTCAGAAAGGGAGGCATCAGTGGTGCCCTCCGTGTCCACCGTTCGGGCCAGGCAGCGGCTGGCCTTCAAGCTCGGGATCGATATCGTCGGGCGGGCCGCCGGCATCGCCGTAGTAGTTCTCGTCGCGGCGCAGGAGGCGGCCGAGCGGCCAGCCCATCAGCACCACGAAGGAGAAGGAGATGAAGCCCCAGAGGCCGAAGAAGCCGATGGATTCGGCAAAGTGCAGGTATTCGTGCCGGTGGATCACGAGATCGGCGAGCACCAGCACAAGCGAGAGTCCGGCTAGCACCCAGAAGAGGATGGCGCCGATGTTCTTGGTTTCGGTCCATCCGAACAGGACCTTCGACATCGGGTGGATGCCGTCCTCGTTCGTGCGGCTCATGGCGTTCACGGTCTCGGCGGCGCGCTTGACGAAGCGGCCGGAGGTGTCGCGGCCCGTGGGCGTTTCATCGGTCATGGGATATTCACCTCGGGATCAATGTCCACGGTCACGAAGGCCGGGGCGAGGAAATCTGCGATCGGATCGACCAGGAAGAACAGCGCGAAGCAGAGGCCTGCGGTGAACAGTGGCGCGGCGACGGTGAGCCAGGGCGCGCCACCAGGCCGCTTGAATTCCTTCGGAGGCTTGGTGCCGGGGGGCGGCATCAGCGCAAGGATCGGGATCGGCAGGAGATAGGCGATGTTGAGCAGCGACGAGACGATCAGGACGAACGGCACCCACTCGGTTCCGCGGTCGATGGCGCCCTGCATCAGCTCGTACTTCGGCCAGTCACCCGCCAGTGGCGGGACGCCGATGATCGACAAGGAGCCGATGATGAACGCGATGAAGACGAGCGGCATTTTCCGCCCGAGGCCCTTCATGTCGGAAATATTGGTGAGGCCGGTGGCGACGTAGATGGCGCCGGCGCACATGAACAGCGTCATCTTGGCGACCGCGTGCGCGGCGATCTGCAGCGACCCGCCGAGCACCCCTGCCCGGTCAGCCAGCATGGCGCCAAGCGTGACATAGGCGAGCTGCGCGATGGTGGAGTAAGCGAGACGGGCCTTGAGATTGTCCTTCGTCATCGCGATCAGCGACGCGACAATGATGGTGACACAGGCGACATCCATGATGAACTCGCGCGAGGGTGTCGCCTGCAGGAGTTCATCGCCGAAGATGTAGAGCGCGATCTTCATCACCGCGAACACACCGGCTTTGACGACCGCCACGGCATGCAGCAGCGCGGACACCGGCGTCGGCGCGACCATCGCGTTCGGGAGCCAGAAATGGAAGGGCATCAAGGCCGCCTTGCCGAGGCCGAACACGAACAGCAGCAGGAGCGCGCTGGCGACGACAGGCGACATGGCGACCTTGGCCAGCAGGCCGCCATCGACGAAGTCGAGGTTCTGGCCAGCAAGCGCCCAGGTCCACATCACGGCGGTGAGGAAGAAGCCGATCGAGGTGCCGAGCAGCGTCAGCAGGTAAATGCGCGCGCCGCGTTGGGCTGCTGCATCGCCCTTGTGCGCGACGAGCGGATAGGTCGACAGCGTCAGGACTTCATAGAAGACGAACAGCGTGAACAGGTTGCCCGACATCGCAACGCCCATGGCGCCGCAGATGGCGAGGGCGAAGCAGATATAGAAGCGCGTCTGGTTGCGCTCGCGGTTCCCGCGCATGTAGCCGATGGAGTAGAAAGAGTTCACGATCCACAGGCCGCTGGCGACAACGGCAAAGAGTGCGCCGAGGGGCTCAAGCTTGAAGGCAAAAGCGAGGCCCGGCATGGCTTCGCCGACAAACAGCGCGGGGCGCGCGCCGGATGAAACCATCATCGTCAGCTGAATGACGACCGCGAAGAGCGCGAGCGAGCCGACAATGGTAACGCCTTCGCGCAGGTTCGGGAATTTGCCGAGGGCAGCGATGCCCGCCGCAATGACGAGCGGCAGGATCAGGGCTGCGGCAATCAGGATTTCTGGCGTCATCAGAACGCCTCCATGCCGATGGCAGCGATGGCGCCATCACGGGCAAGGCCCGCGGGGAAGCTGGCATCGATGCCGAAGTAGATGTTGGCGAGCGCAAGTATCCAAAGCGGCACAAGCAGCAAGAGCGGCGCCTCCTTGCGGGTCTTGCGAGGATTGGCAGGCGGCAGGAAGAAAACCGACTGCAGGATCCGGCCGACATAGAACACGGCCAGGAAGCTGGAAAAGACGACCAGCAGCACGGCCCACCACCATCCGTGGTCGAACAATGCGTAGCCGAGCTGCAGCTTCGAGATGAAGCCCGCCGTCAACGGCACGCCGATCAGCGAGAGGGCCGCAATCGCGAACGCCGCCATGGTGAACGGGGCCGAGCGACCGAGACCGGCAAAGTCGCGGATCGTGGTGCCCTTGTAGTTGAGGCAGATGCCGGCAATCGCCATGAACAGCGCGCCCTTCATCAGGGCATGATTGAACAGGTGCAGCAGGCCTGCGGTAACCCCTGCCGTGGTGGCAATGGAAATGCCGAGGATCATGTAGCCGACCTGCGCGACAGAAGAGTAGGCCAGCATGCGGCGAACGTCCGTCTGGAACACGGCCTGGAACGAACAGAATACCATCGCGGCGATCCCGAGCGGCGCGAAGACGAACGTGAAGATCGCCTGCTCGAACGGGTATTCCGGATTGAAGATGGTGAAGAGCCAACGGATCAGGGCGTAGAGTGCAACCTTTGTCGCGGTCGCCGCAAGGAACATCGTGACAAAGCTGGGGCTGTAGCCATACGCGTTCGGCAGCCACTGGTGCAGCGGCCACATCGCCGCCTTGAGACCAAGGCCTACCACGATGAACGCAAAGCCGACCTGAACCGACCGGTTGCCGGTGAGCGCAGGAAGCTGCGCGGCAAGCTCGGCCATGTTCAGCGTACCGGTCGCGGCATACAGGAAGCCGACGCCGATGATGTAGAAGCTGGCGCCGAGGGTACCCATGATCAGGTAGTCAAACGACGCCGTCAGCGCGCGCCGGTCGCGCGAAGCGCCCATGGCGACGAGCACATAGGTCGCGAGCGAGCTGATCTCGAGGAAAACGAAAAGGTTGAACGCATCGCCTGTTGCCGCGACACCGCACAGACCAGCGAAGCAAAGCAGGAAAGCGCAGAGGAACAGCGGGATCTTTTGCTTCTGGACCTCTGCCTCGATGGTCGGCCAGGCAAAGACGCTCGCCAGGAAACCCATGCCCGATACGAGCAGCAGTGTCATTGCGTTCAGCGCATCAACGCGGAACTCGATGCCGATCAGGTACCAGTTGCCGATCCAGTATTCGATGATGCCGCCGGGCGTCGCTTGCACGATCCCCAGCGTGAGCAGCGCGAAGTAGAAGGACGCGGCCGTCGCCGCAATGGACAGGAACCAGGACAGGCGGCTGCTGGGGCTGAGCGCCAGAAGCGGCGCCATGATCAGCGGCACGACCGGAATCAATACGGGCGCATGACGGATCGCCCAGTCAGGCGCCGAGACAAGCAGGGTTTCGAGGATCATGCCGCGGCCTCATGCTGGTCTTTTTCGGCTTCCGCTTCCTGGGCGCGGGCGGTCTCGATGTCGATCGCGCGCAGGTCATCGGCTTCGATGGTCCCATAGGCTTCGCGGATGCGGACAATCAGCGCGAGGCCGACCGACAGCGTGGCGACACCCACGACGATGGCCGTCAGCATCAGGACGTGCGGCAAGGGATTCGAATAGGTGTGGACAAGTTCCGCCACGCGCTCCCCGCCGGCCGCCACGAGCTGGGCATCCGGCGCAGTGGTGGCATGGCCGGCATCGCCATACGGCATGTCTTCCTTCAGGAGGACCGGCGCAGTGCCGCCGGTGACCTTGCCGAGCGTGACATAGAACAGGCAGATCGTCGTCATGAAGAGCGACAGGCCGACCAGGCGCTTGATCAGGTTCTCAGAGGAGAACGCAATGAACAGCCCGATCATCATGAGACCGATGATCGCCCAATAGCCGGCGCGTTCGAGGATGAATTCCCACATGCTACCAGTCCTCGTCACGGATTTCGGCAACGCGGCCGGCCATCGCATAGAAGATGGTCGTCAGTGCGCCCGACACGGCAAACAGGACGCCGATCTCGATGATGATGATGCCCGCGTGCTGGCCGTCATGGCCGCCGGGCCCTTCACCGAACAGCGCCTGGTATTCGAGATAGGCCCCGCCCTTCAGCATCGCCCACACGCCGACACCGGCATAGATGATCACACCAACCGCCGCGAGCGACCGGGTGAACCATGGCGGCACCGCGCGCATCGTGGGCGCCAGGCCAAACACCAGCGCGTTCAGGATCAGCGCCACCGCTATCACGACACCTGCCTGGAATGCGCCGCCCGGCCCCACTTCCCCGTGGAACTGCACGTAGAACGCATACATCAGGATCAGCGGAATGAGACACTTCGCGACAACGCGAAGGATCATGTGGTGATCGCCCTTCATGGCGCGTCTCCTTCCTTGCGGACGGTGGAAGGACGGCTCTCCGCCTTCGGGGTGCGGCGCAGCGTTTCGGCCAGCGAGCGCTCACCGAAACCGAGCAGCAGCGCAACCGCGAGTCCGGCCGTGAACACCACCGCCGTTTCGCCGAGCGTGTCGAATCCGCGATAGCTGGCGAGGACCGAAGTCACCACGTTCGGCACACCGGTGTCGTACCAGTTGACCTTCAGGTAGGTGAGGCCGACGCCGGAATTGGCGGGCGAGGTCGGATCGCCCAGCGGCGGCAGGTCGATCGTCGCGTAGATCAGCATGATGCCGGCGGCGAGGCAGACGAGGAAAGGCCCGATCCGCGAGAACGGCTTCTCCGGCTTGACCGTGCGCACGGTGAGCAGCATCGCGCCGAGCAGCACCGCTGTCGACATGCCGGCGCCGACGGCCGCCTCGGTAAAGCCGACATCAACGGCGTCGACGAGGATGTACCAGCAGGCGGAGACGAGCGAATAGACGCCCGACAGCATCACGATGGCGAAAAGGCTGCGCAGGCGCGCGATGGCGATGGCCACCACGAAAAGGATGGCAAGCAGCAGGATGTTGATGAGGGCGGTACCCGTTCCGCCAAGCACGGCATCGGTCAATGTGAGCCCTCCTCGTCATCTTCATGGTCCGGCGCGCCGCGGCCGACCGGACCGATCTTGGGTTGCAGGCCGGCAGTGTGCGCCGCATTGACCAGCGCGTGAGACGAGGTTGCACTCGTGAGCAGCAGGAAGCCCATGATGCAGAAGACTTTCACGACAACCAGCCAGTGCGGCGCCATCAGCGCCATGCCGATCAGCACGAGGCCGGCGCCCGAGGTGTCGGTGACGCTGGCCGCATGCACGCGGGTATAGAAATCCGGGAAGCGCAGCACGCCGATTGTGCCGACGATGCAGAGCAGCGCGCCCAGCAGGCACGCGGCGCCGCCAAGCGGAAAACGCACGGTCTCCCAGGTGGTCGAGATCAGCGCGAAAAATTCAGCCATTGCGGTCGCCTCCCTGCGCCGCCGGATCGGCGCGGCGCACGAGCGGCACCTGGAACGACCGGTACCGGAAGAATTTCAGGATCGCGATCGTCGCGACGAAGTTGATCAGCGTGTAGAGGATCGCGACATCGAGGAAATCCGGCCGCCCCATCACGAAGCCGAGCAGGCCGATCACCAGAACCGTCTTTGTACCGAAGGAATTGACTGCGAGGACGCGGTCATAAAGCGTCGGCCCAAGCAGCGCGCGCACAAGCAGAAGGCACATCCCGACAAGGATGGCAAACAGCGCAACAAGTGTCATGCACGCTTCTCCACGGGATCAGCCGCACGGGCACAGCGGCGGTCCATTTCCTCGAAGGCTTCCGGCTGCGTGTTGGCCTCGTAAAGTCCGTGCACGAGCAGTTTGTCGCCTTCGATCTCGACGGTCACCGTGCCGGGCGTCAGTGTGATCGAATTGGCAAAGGTGACTTTCGCCAGGTCGGTCTTGCAGTTCGTCTTGATCTTCACGAGCGCCGGATTGATGTCGAGATCCGCGCGCAGGCAGGCCTTGATGATGACCAGGTTGGATTTCACGACTTCCCAGAACAACCACGGATAATAGGCAAGGAAGCCGGCGAGCCGGACATAGGGCGAGCCTTCGCGGTCAATGATCTTGAGACGGGCGGAGACAAACAGCGTGATGAGAGTCGACAGCGCAAGGAAGCCCAGCATCAACGGTTTGTAGTGGCCGGAGTTGGCCACCCAGAAGGCGATGATCGCCAGACATATTCCGAGCAAGTACGCCACAGCGCCCCTCTGTTTTCATCAGTCCCGATGGTGAACACCCGACCTAATCGCCAGAGACGGGATTGGGAAGCCTGTTTTGCCGAAGTGCGGCCTAATTTCCGAAAACCAGCCTCGCGGTGCGCTGGGAAGTGGAATACTCCACCTCCTCGTTGGCCGGCGCGCCGAGATCCTGCGCCTGCCTCAACGCATTGGGAGAATAGGCCGCCGAGAGGGACCAGTTCCAGTAACGCAGGGTAGTCTGCGCCTTGGCGACCGACAGGACTTCATAGGTTTCCGCGACCAGCGCGAAAGCGGCGCTCGGCTCCCCTGAAGGGCTCTCCAGCGGGCGGCGCAGGGCCGTCCAGAGCAGGCGAAGGTACTCGCGTTTCAGGCCCGTTGCCTTGCAGAGTACGGCAAGCCCTTCCCCGCCCGCATCGGACAGGATCTTGGCCACGGTGACTGGCTTGATCCCGGCAAGGTAGCCGATCTCCTGGGCCATTTCCGCGTCGATGCCGGCGGTTGCAGCCGCAGCAACGGCGCCTTCGAGGCTGTCATAGGGGCTGCGCGCGATGGCGGCACGGTTGCGCTGGCGCCGTTCGATCAGTTGAAGGGCCTTGCGGGTAACAGGGTCCGACCAGCCTTCGGCCGCGGCCATCTCGAACACGTCGCGGCAGATGGCGATCATCTCGGACCGGTCGGCGGCCTGTCGCGTCAGTATTTTCCGGCGCGTGGTCGCGTCAGACCACCAGAACATTGCCATCGCGTGTGACGAGCGCAGCTCGATGCGCTCTGCCAGCATTGGACAGAAAGACCGCTCCTCGCGCGACAGGGCGACCAAGCGGTCGACGGTGGATTCGGCAAGCGGAGCATTGCGGTTCGCCAGCAGCTCGCGCACGACCGGCACCTCGCCGACCTGCGCCAGGCAGGCCGTCACCGTGACACAGAGATTGCGGCGCCGGGCAATGACCATACGGTGCTCGATACTTGTGTTCTGGCAGATTTCCACAAGGTCGCAGGCATCGAAAGCATCGCTCTCCTCCAGCAGGGGCCGGGCAACGGCGAACGAGCATTGGGCGAGATAGCGCAGCACGCGGCGCGGTGCGTCGCGGCACACGGCAAGGCGGGACGCGCACAGGCTGCGCTCGCGGTCAGTCACGTGCAGCAGCATGTCGAGCAGGATATCGCCCGCCATCGAGCGGTCCTGAGGCGGGATACGCGAGCCCGGCATCGCCACGACATCAATGAGCCGCCGCACCAGCGCGTCCTGGGCAGTGCTCGTCGGCTTGGGCGCGGAAGTCTGCGACATGTCGCTCATGATGGAAGCCTGACTGACCCGTAAATTTCGCCCAGAAGCGTTAACGAGACGTAGACCGGCCTTAATTTTCCCGGGTTCTCAGGCGCAGTCTGCTCGTTCAGTAGCGGGTGCGCCGCGTCGGGTGGACGAACAGCAAAAGCAGGCTGAGCGCCAGGAAGATCACATAGATGAGGAAGTGGGTGCCGCCATCGGTGCCGCCTTCGGGTAGCGGAATCTCGCGGCCAAGCCAGGGCGACAGGTGCAGTGCGACCCCGGCGCCCAACACGATGACCGAAAGTCCGGCCCCCGTGCGGCGGCTGAACGGGAACAGCAGCAGGAAGGCGGCCAGCAGGTCCAGCAGTCCGGACGCCAGCCTTCCCGCCGGCTCGAACAGGGTGATGCCGCTGCCTTTCGCGAGCGCCGTGAAGGGCAGGTTCTCGCCCGGCGCATCATACAGTTTGACGTAACCCGGCGTGATCTCGGCCCAGGGATGGACCGTGACATGCAGGAAGAACGCCACCAGCAGCAGCGCGAGCAGCCAGCTGGCCAAAAGGCGGAATGCGCTCACGGCGGGGGCCTCCCTCAACGCTGAAGCCTGTCTTGGAGCGTACCGGCAGGGCAAATTCAAGGCAACTGCGCCTGCGGCACTGGCCCCGGAAACTCGCGCCGTGCGCCCCTTTCCTTCGCAGGCCCGCCTACCTATTGTCCCGCCCGCATCGTCAGGAGCGTGTGGGCATGAGCGGCGACATCGAAAAGATGGTCGACGAAATGGCGGAAGAGGCCGCCGAAAGCGTCCGCTCGCCTGTCAGCGGGCTGAGCGAAGCGCTTGGCGCCGGCGCCAGCCTTCTCGTCAGCGCCACGCATTGGCGCGCCAAACGCCTGCGCCGCGGCGTGAAGATCGAACTGCCGGGATACCTCGCCGTCCAGTGCAGCTGGTTCCTCGCCTTCGGTCTGCAGATGGTGCTGTTCCCCTACCTGATCACGGGCCGCGACCATCTTCACATGGACGGCCTCGCGCTCGGCCTTGCGAACATGGCGCTGTCCCTGCCCTCGGTCATTTTCCTGCTGATCGGCGGCGTCGTGGCCGAACGCGCGGACGGGCGGAGGCTACTTGTGCTGCTGCACCTCCTTGCAGCCACCCCGCCCATGCTGCTCGCCTTCTGGGTCGAACCGGGTGAGCTGACCTATACCGCCATGATCCTCTACGCCCTGACCATCGGCACCATCGGCGCGTTCATGATGCCGGCGCGCGACTCCATCGTGAACGAGGTGATCGACCGCCGCCGCCGCATCGGCTCGGGCGTGACGCTCCAGCTCGGCGTGACACTCGCCACCATGGCGCAATTCCTCGCCCAGATCGCCGGCCTGATCCTCGCGGGCTATGCCGACCGCGCAACGAAGATGCCCCCCTGGCTCGGCGGGTTCAGTATCGGCCCGATCTCGGCCGAAACGTTGCTCGCGGTGCAGGGTATCGCGCTGATCAGTGGCGCCGGCTTCGCCCTGATGCTGGCCAAGGGCCGCCCCGTGCGCCCGGCCCGCCAGGGCCCCGGCTCCACCTTCGGCGACATCCTCGACGGCCTGCGCGCCGTGCGCGCCGAGCCGAAACTCTGGGCCATGACCACGCTGATGTTCGGCGTTGGCGTCTTCGTCATCGGCTCCTTCCTCGTCGTGCTGCCGATCATCAACCGCGACGTCTACCAATTCGGCTCCTCCGGCATCCGGGACATGTTCGTCACCTTCTGGATGGGCGCCTTCGTCTCCTCCGCTGTGCTGGCCGTGTTCAAGCGCATCAAGCGCCAGGGCCGCCTCCTGCTGATCGCGCAGTTCATCGCCTCGGCCAGCATCCTGATGATGATGGGCAATGTGCCCCACTGGATGTTCCTCGGCATCGTGTTCACCTGGGGCCTCGCCGCCGGCATCTCCATCGCGATGAGCCGCTCGATCGTGCAGGACTCCGCGCCCAAGGCGAAGCTCGCCCGCGTCCTGTCCATCTACCAGCTCGGTTTCATGGCAGGCGCCCCGTTTGGTGCCGCCTTGATGGGCGCCCTCGTAGACCTGTTCGGCCCGCAGAAGATTGCCGTCGTCCCCGCCGGCGGCATGATTGCCCTGATCCTCTGGATGGTTTTCTTCACGCCGGTCTGGAACATGAAAGGCTCGGCCTGGGTTGCCCATCACGAGGGGCGCAAATAGCCGGGATGACAACCGGCGCAATCTCGCCTAGCGCTTGATCCCATGAGCTTTATGCCCCGCGCGACCGTGCTGACGTCCAATATCGTGGACAACTGGCGCACCCTGGATGCCTTGCATCCGGGCGCGACGACGGCGGCTGTCGTCAAGGCAGATGCCTACGGCCTCGGCGCCGTCAAGGTGGCCCGCGCCCTCAAGATCGCCGGCTGCCAGACCTTCTTCGTCGCCTATCTCGAAGAGGGCGTCGCCCTGCGCAAGGCGGTCGGCAAGGGCGCCCGCATCTTCGTGCTGAACGGCCCGATGCGCGGCGAAGTGGCGGCCTACCGCGACGCCGACCTCACCGCCGTCCTCTCCAGCGAACTGCACCTCAAGCTCTGGTCCACAGCCCCGCGCGGCACCTGCGCCCTGCATGTCGATACCGGCATGAACCGGCTGGGCCTGCCGATGGCCATGATCGACACCGAGGCGACCGCCCTGCGCCGCCTCGCGCCCGTGTTGGTGATGAGCCACCTCGCCTGTGCCGACGACCCGAAAAACCCGATGAACGCCGCCCAGCGCCGCGCCTTCGAGGACGTCGCCGACGCGTTCCCGGACACGCCCGCCAGTCTCGCCAACTCGGCCGGCTGCTATCTCGGCAAGGGTTATGGCTTCGACCTCACCCGCCCCGGCCTCGCCCTCTATGGCGGCACCACCCCACCCCCGAATGTCACCCTGAAGACGGGCGTCGTGCTCGAATCGACGATCATCAACGTGTTCAAGGGCCGCAAGGATACAACGGTGGGCTATGGCGCGACCTATCCGCTGACCGAGGACCGGGTGCTCGCCACCTGCGCCATCGGCTATGCCGACGGCCTGCTGCGCGCTGGTTCCGGCAAGCTGCGCGGCTGGATCGACGGCGTCCCCTGCCCGGTTGCCGGGCGCATCTCGATGGATCTCGTCACGCTGGACATCACCGATGGCCCGAAAGGCATAAAGCCCGGGGCGCATGTTGAATTCCTGGGCGAGCACGCCAAACTTGAGGCCCAGGCAGAGGCCTGCGGCACGCTCGGCTATGAGCTGCTGACCGGGCTTGGCCCCCGCGTGCAACGCAACTATCGCTGAGGCCGACCATGGTGAACCCTTTCCAGATCGTCGGCCGCATCACGCTGGGCCTGTTCGCGGAGATCGGCCGGCTTGCCGTATTCGCGGGCCGCGTGAAGGGCGCCGCCTTCACCCCGCGCTGGTATGGCGGGGAAATCCTGCGCCAGATGGTGCGCATCGGCTTCTACTCCCTGCCCGTCGTCGGCCTCTCCGCCGTGTTTATTGGCGCCGCCCTCGCCCTCAACATCTTTGAGGGCGGCAGCCGCTACGGCGCCGAACAGTTCGTGCCCAACATCGTCGTGCTCGGCATCTCGCGCGAGCTGGGCGCCGTGATCACCGGCCTGATGCTCGCGGGCCGCGTCTCCGCCGGCATTGCCGCCGAGATCGGCGCCATGCGCGTGACCGAACAGATCGACGCGCTGGAAACGCTCTCCGCCTCCCGCTTCCGCTATCTCTACGCCCCGCGCTTCATCGCCGCGCTGGTCACGCTGCCGATGCTGGTCGTCGCCGCCAACATCATCGGCGTGATGGGCGGCTGGCTGGTCAGCGTCTACGGCCTCGGCTTCGACTCCACCGTCTACCTGCGCAACACCATCGACTTCGTGACGCGTGACGACATCCTCGTCGGCCTCATCAAGGCAGTCCTCTTCGGCGGCATCATCGCCGTGATGGGTTGCTACCAGGGCGACCGCAGCCAGGCAGGCGCCACCGGCGTCGGCCGCGCCGCCACGCTCTCGATGGTCGGCGCCGCTGTGCTGGTGCTCGCCTTCAACTACGTTCTGTCCACCCTCTTCGTGGAGATCGGGCTATGAGCGCGCCGCTCTTGAAACTCGAAGGCGTCGAGAAATCCTTCGG
>CAZXQD010000060.1:0-21198 GCA_964643405.1 uncultured Hyphomonas sp.
CCGCCGCCGATGCAGAGCGAGGCGACGCCCTTCTTGGCGCCGCGGTCTTCCATCGCCGCGATCAGCGTGATCAGCACGCGGGCGCCTGAAGCCCCGATCGGGTGCCCCATGGCGCACGCGCCGCCATTCACGTTCACTTTATCATGCGAAATGCCGAGTTCCTTCATCGCGATCATGGGGACGACCGCGAAGGCCTCGTTGATCTCCCAAAGGTCCACGTCTTCCGTTTTCCAGCCGGCTTTCTTGAGCGCCTTCTGCATCGCCGGCACAGGCGCCGTGGTGAAGTATTCCGGTTCGTGCGCGTGGCTGGAAGAGGCGACGATCTTGGCCAGCGGTTTCAGGCCGCGCTTCTTCGCTTCCGACTCTTTCATCAATACGAGTGCAGCGGCGCCGTCGGAGATTGCCGAGGCGTTGGCGGCGGTCACGGTGCCGTCCTTCGAGAAGGCGGGCTTCAGCGTCGGGATCTTTTCCGGCATCGCTTCACGCGGCAGCTGGTCCGTGTCGATCACGACATCGCCCTTCTTGCCCTTCACGGTGATCGGCGTGATTTCCCGCTTGAACTTGCCGTTCTTGGTGGCGTTCTGGGCGCGGGTCAGCGTTTCCAGCGCATAGGCATCCTGCTGCTCGCGGGTGAACTGATACTCGCTGGCAATCTTGTCGGCGAACACGCCCATCGGGCCCTTCGCGTAAGCGTCCGTCAGTCCGTCTAGTGCCATGTGGTCGTCGGCGCCCATCGTGCCGTACTTGTGGCCCTTGCGCACGTTCAGGAGGTGCGGCGCGTTGGTCATCGATTCCATGCCGCCGACGATGACAATATTGGCGTCGCCCGCGAGGATGGCGTTGCGGCCCATGACGGCCGCCTGCAGGCCGGAGCCGCACATCTTGTTGATGGTGGTGGCTTCAAGGCCCTTGTCTTCACCGGCCTTGATACCGGCCTGGCGGGCCGGAGCCTGGCCCTGTCCGGCGGGCAGGCAGTTGCCCATGATCACTTCGTTCGCTTCCCCCGGCTTCAGCTTCGCTTCAGCCACCGCGGCCTTGATGGCCATCGCGCCCAGCTCGTTGGCGGAAAAGCCGGCAAGGTCGCCCAGCAGGCCGCCCATGGGCGTGCGGGCCATACCAACGATGACAACGGGATCTTTATCGGACATGGGGGCTTTCCTTCCTGAAGTTTTTTAGCGGGTGCAATTATCAGACTTAGGCGCCGCCCGCGCCCGTTCGTCAAGGCCGGGCAGGGCTCAGCCCTTCAGCGCGGCCTCGATATCGGCGAGCAAGGCAGAATCGTCGGGCCTCACCTTCGACGGATAGGCTTTCAGCGGGGTGCCATCGCCCTTGATCAGGACCTTGTGGAAGTTCCAGGCGGGCTCAGCCTCCTTGCCGAGCTTGCTGATGGCCGAAGCATAGAACGGGTGCGCTTCCTTGCCTTTCACATGATACTTCTTGGTGAGCGGGAAGGTGACACCATAGTTGATTTCGCAGAAGGTTTTCACCTCTTCCTCGGTGCCGGGCTCCTGGCCCATGAAATCGTTTGATGGAATGCCGACAATCACGAGGCCATCATCCTTCTTGTCCTCGTAGAGCGCCTGCAGGCCCTTGTACTGCGGCGTGAATCCACACTTCGAGGCGGTATTCACCACCAGCACGGCCTTCGCGCCAAGAGCGGTCAAATCCAGCGGTTTGCCGTTGATCGAAGTGAACTCTGTGGCGGACATGGCAGGTCTTTCCTTCGGGGCGGCAGAGGTGGGTGTTTCACTGATGGCAGGCGCGCCGCACGCGGCAGCGATCAGCAAGGCAGGTATCAGGGGAGGGAAGCGGCGGTGCATGCATAGCTCCACGGGCATGGTTGCACCGTCGATATAGCGCACACGCGGCTGCTGGCACCCCCTGTGCCGGGCCGGGACAGGTGCTTTTTGTACTGAGAGCCGTCTAACGGCGCAGGCGCAGGCCGACTTCCGTGTTCTTCTGCCACACGACATCTGCCTCGCCTTCGAGGCCTACAGAACGGGCATTTACCGAAACCGTTGATGGCAGGCGCTCGTTGGTCGGAAAGCGGATTCGCAGTCCCGTGTCAGTATAGTCCATCACCACGCCCTTGCGGCGGTAACCGGATTCATAGGTGACATAGGCTTCCCGGTAGACCTGGATACGCACCGGACGGGCGCTGTCGGGTACAGCAGCTGCGACCTGATCGACGCGCGCGGACTGGACCGGCGCGGTCTTTCTGGAGCCAAATAGGCGGGGCAGTAGGGACATGGTCGTCAGGCTTCCGGCGGTGAATAGAGCAGTTCGCCTGCGCCGATGCATAAAACGCGCCAGTTAAGGGGAAGTTGTGCCCGCCGGACGTATTCACCCGTCCGGCGGACACAATCGGATCCCGCGTTTACCTTACCAGATGCGGATGCGTTCTTCCGGCGGCAGGTAAAGCGCGCTGTCGGGGCCAACATCGAACGCTTCGTACCATTCGTCAAAATTGCGGACGATGCCGTTGATCCGGAACTCCGGCGGCGAATGGGGGCCCTGCTGCAGCTGGCGGCGCAGCGCTTCCTCGCGATACTTCGACCGCCAGACCTGCGCCCAGCCCATGAAGAAGCGTTGATCGCCCGTCAGCCCGTCGATCACCGGGGCTTCCTCGGACGCACTGATAACGCCGTCGCCATCTGTATCGAGGCTCAGCTTGTAGGCCTTGTAGGCCATCGACAAGCCACCAAGGTCGCCGATGTTTTCGCCCAGCGCCAGGCGCCCGTTGATGCAGGTCTCACCATTGTCCAGCGGACAGAAGCGGTTGTACTGCCCGACGAGTGCATCCGTCTTTGCGCGGAAGTTTTCGCTGTCCTCAGGCGTCCACCAGTTGCGCAGCACCCCCAGCCCGTCGGACTTGGAGCCCTGATCGTCGAAGCCATGGCCCATTTCGTGGCCGATGACGCCGCCAATCGCGCCGTAGTTCACGGCCGGGTCGGCGGAAAGGTTGAAGAAGGGCGGCTGCAGGATGGCGGCCGGGAAGACGATTTCGTTGCGGTTCGGCGAATAGTAGGCGTTCACGGTTTGGGGCAGCATGCCCCACTCCGTCTTGTCGATCGGTTCGCCGAGCTTGGAGATCATGTCCTTGTACGCCCAATCGCCGGCAGCGTTTGCATTCGCGAAGGCATCTGTGCCGACCGTGAGCGTGTCATAGGTCTCGAACTTCTCGGTGAAGCCGATCTTCGGCGTGAACTTCGCAAGCTTGTCACGGGCTTCCACCTTGGTCGCCTCGCCCATCCAGGTCAGCTCATCAAGGTTTGATGCCATCGCCTTGCGCAAGTTGGCGACCAGCTTGTCCATCTCGGCCTTGTTCTCGGCCGGGAAGTAGCGCGCTGCATACACCTTGCCGACGCCTTCGCCGATTGCGTCTTCGACTGCTGTCACACCGCGGCGCCAGCGCGGGCGCTGCTCGGCCGCGCCAGTCAATGCCTTGCCGTAGAAATCGAATACGGCATCGTCGATCCGTTTCGGCAGCACGTCTGCGTGCGTACGCAGGTAGTTTGCCGCAAGCCAGGCCTGCCAGCTCTCGATCGGTGCGTTGGCCATCAGCTTGAAGATGCCTTCAACGCCGCCGCCGGAAAGCTTGGCGGCATCCTCCGCAGACAGACCATTCTCCGCGATCTCTTCCGGAGTGGGTGTCACCTGCCGCACAACAAAGGCCGCCTGGTCGCCGACACCGGTCTTGTCCAGCATCAGGGCGGTCGGGAAGGCGCCGCCAAGCGCCACCATCTCGTCCTTCGACAGCTTGTTGTAAGTCAGGTTCCGGTTGCGGCCGAGCGCGCGGTCCCAATGGGCCTTGGCAATGTCGGTCTCCAGCGCCATCACACTTTGCGCCGCTGCTGCCGGATCGGCATATCCTGCTTCCGTCAGCAGGAAGGTCAGCATCTTGAGGTAAGCGGCGCGCAGCTCGAGGTTCTTTTCGCTGTCGACAAGATAATAGTCGCGGTCGCCCATGCCGAGGCCGGCCTGGTTCACATAGAAAATGTACGCGTCCGGCTGTTTGGAATCGACATCCACAAATCCGCCAATCGGCGAGGAAACGCCGTTCTCTGAGAAGAGAACAGCCAGATCCTCACGCGTCGATGCAGCCTTGATGCGGGCCAGCATGGGTTCCGCCGGTGCAAGGCCCGCCGCTTCAATCGCATCAGTGTTCATATAGGCGTTGTAGTAAGACGCGATCTTGCCTTCGATTGTGTCCGGTGCCGGCTTGGCGGCCGCCAGTTCCTCGATGATCTTGCGGACGCGCTGTTCGGATTTTTCGCCAAGAAGGTCGAACGAGCCATATCGTGTGCGATCGGCCGGAATCTCGAAGGTCGAGATCCAGGCGCCGTTCACATAGGCGTTGAAATCATCTCCCGGTCGAACGCTTAAATCGCGCGTCTCGAGATTGATGCCCCACGCGCCCCATTCGTCCTTGGCGGAAAGTTCGAGGCCCTCGGGCGTCAGGAACTTGCCGGGTGCAGCGACCTTGGCGGGGGCGGCCACCGTTTCGGCAAGCGCCGGAGCCGGCGCTTCCTTGTGGTGGGCACAGGCTGTGATGAGCGCGAGCGATGCTGCGCCGAGCAAAAGTTTCTTCATGTGTAGGCTCCCTGTATTCCCCTGCCGCCGGGGGCAGGGTGGTTTGAAATCACTTCGCGCGCCGGTCATTCCGCCGGGGCAGGGCGATGCTGATAGTCGCTGCCGATGAGTTCTTCCTCGTCGATGGTCGCTTGGCCGGTATAGCCTTCGCCGATCTGGCGATACGGCTTTCCGCCCCACGACCACTTGAACACCCGGCCGACTTCCGCGCCGACTGCATACATGGCCGGCACGAGGAACAGCGTGATGAACAGCGCGAAGCAGATCGCGAAGCTCAGCGACACCAGCATCGGCTTCAGGAATTGTGCCTGTACGGACTTTTCAGCCAGCATCGGGCCGATGCCCACGAAGGTCGTGATCGAGGTCAGGAAGATCGGCCGGAAGCGGGAAACGCCTGCGTCCACCAGCGCCTGGACGGCGCCTGCCCCTTCCTCGCGTCTGCGGTTCACGTAGTCGATCAGCACCAGGTTGTCGTTGATGATGACGCCTGCCGCTGCCGCAATCCCGAACAGCGCGAACATCGCCATGGGCGTCCCTGTCATGGCGAGGCCGAACATCGCGCCGGTGTAGGCGAGCGGAATGGCCGTCATCAGCAACAGGGGCTGCGCATAGGAGCGGAACGCTACCGCCAGCAGCATGTACATTGCGCCGACGGCGATAAGCAGCAACCGCTGGATCTCTGCAAAGAACTCCTGCTCCTGCTCGAAGCCGCCCGCTTCGCCGCGTACGACGTCGGGGAACTCCTGCCTGAACTTGCCCCAGAACTCGGTTTCCATGCTGTCCATGATGCGTGCCCGGCCACCATCGCCCAGCACTTCCGCCGACACCGATACGGAGCGCACCCGGTTGCGGCGCACGATCCGGTTGATGCCCGGCGCGAACTCGAAGTTTGCCACTTCGGTCACCGGAATTTCGCGTCCATCCAGCGTCCGTATGCGGATGGACGCCAGGCTGTCCAGGTCATTGCGCGCCTCGATGGGCAGCCGCACGCGGACTTCCACGTCTTCGCCGTCGCGCGCCATCCGGTCGGCCAGCTCGCCGAAATACGCCTGGCGCAACTGGTTGGATACGTCTGCCAGCGTCACGCCCAGCGTCTCGGCGCCCGGCTTCATGGTGATCTGGATTTCCTCCGCCGCAGAGGAAAGGTTGTCGGTGATGTCATAGACTTCCGAATAGGTCGCCAGGTGCGCCTTCACATAATCGGCGGCCGCGCGCAGGCGGTCGAGGTCTGGATGGCTCAGCGCGAAGGTCACGCCGGTGTCCGGACGGTTGAATGTGAACTCGAAATTGATCTCTTCCGCATCCTGGATTTCGCCGGTCGCGGCGCGAAGCTCGTCGGCGATATCCTTGGAGCGAACGCCTTCGGGCCTTTCCTCTGGCGGCACCAGGCCGATCCAGGCCTGAATTTGCTGGCCGGCCGCCACGATTGAGGCATCGCGGATCAGCCCCCCTTCGATCTCGGGATACTGTTCGTCAGTCGCCTTCGTCGCCGCAGTCACGCCCGCCTGTAACTGGTCGCGCACTTCCACGACGCGCTCGAACGGCGTGCCGTCCGGCATCTGGATGTTCACCTGTATCAGATCGGCCTCGATCTCGGGCATGAACTTGAACGGCACCACGCCGCTCGTCTGGAGGCTCACGGAAACCATCACTAACGACAGGAAGAACGCAATCGTCGCGTAACGGAACTTGATCGCCAGCTCCAGTACCGGTTTGTACATGTTCGCGGCAAACCACAGCAGGCTGTCGGCAATCCGGCGCTGCAGCTTCAGGAAGGGGCCAAGCGGGCCGCCGAACGTCTGCTTCTTCATGTGCGCGAGGTGCGCTGGCAGGATGAGGAGACATTCGAACGTCGAGATGATCAGGGCCACGATCACGACGAACGATATCTGCTGCGTGAACATCCGCGTCGGGCCGGTTACAAACAGCCAGGGCGAGAAGGCGATGATGGTCGTCAGGATGCCGAAGATGATCGGCTTCATCACAAGCTGCGTGCCGATGATGGCGGCGTCGAGGCCCTGACGGCGGCCGCTCTCGACTTCCTTGTGTATATTCTCGCCCACCACGATGGCGTCATCCACAATGATGCCGATCACCAGCAGCACCGCGAAGGTGGACAGGATGTTCCACGATACGCCGACCGTCGGGAACAGGATCATTGAGCCGGCAAAGGCGGTCAGGATGCCTACAGTCACCCAGAAGGCAACGACTGGGCGCAGGAACAGGATGAGGATCAGCATAACCAGCAAGGCGCCTTGGAGCGCTGAGGAGGAGATCAGCTCCATACGCGCTTCGAAGGTCGTGGAATCGTCCCACAGCGTGTCGATGCGCACACCTTCCGGAAGGATGCCGTTGTCGGGATTGTTGGCCTTTTCGATATATTCACGGAAACCCTTCGCATAGCGCGAGATGTCCATGTTGTCGGGCTCGGGTACCATCACGAACACGGTGGTGCGGCCGTTGAAGGTGGCCTGCAGCTTGTCGCTGACGAAGCCGTCGATCACGTTCGCCACATCCGCCACGCGCACAGTGCCCTGTTCCGTTGTCTGACGGATGATGATGTTCTCGAACTGCTCGGCCGTGTCGGCGAGGTTGCGCGCCGTCAGCTGCACGTCGCCGACCGGCGACTCGATGCGCCCGCCAGACGAGTTCAGCGACGTGCGGCGCACGGCGTTGGCCACATCCGAGAGGCTGAGCCCGAAGCGGCGCAGCGCTTCTTCGGAGACCTCGATGCTCACCTGCTCGTCCATCGAGCCTTGCATCACGGCCAGTTCGCCGCCGGGCAGGGCGGCGATGTCGTCGCGCACCTTGTCGCCGATCTTGCGCAACGTGCGCGCGTCCACGTCGCCGTGCACCGCAAGGCCCATGAACCAGTTGCGCTGTTCCCAGCGCGTCACCTGCGGCTGGAAGGCCGCTTGGGGGAGGTTGTTGATCTGGTCGACACGCAGCTTCACCTCGTCAAGGAACGTGTCCATGTCGATGTCATCACGGCCGCGGATGTTCACCGTGCCGAAGCCTTCGCTCGAGGTCGAAGTGATCCGGTCGAGGCCGTTGATGTCGGCCACCGCTTCCTCGATACGCGTCACGATCTGGTCTTCGATGTCGCGCGGGCTTGCGCCCGTCCAGGCCACCGACACCGAGGCGCCGGACACCTTCACGACCGGGAACATTTCCCGCTCCATCGCGGAATAGCCGAACAGGCCGCCCGCAAAGAAGATGAACATCAGGAGGTTGGCTGCGACCGAGTTGCGGGCGAACCAGGCGACGATACCGTTCATTGCGCGGCTCCCTCGCCGTTCGCGTTGGTTTCCGCCTTCGCGACTTCCGTTTTTTCCGCCGCCGCGGCCTTTGGCGGATTGTGCACCTTCACCGTGCCGTCTTCCATTCGCTGCATCACGGTCAGGCTCATGCCGTCGAACGGTGCCTGGATCGGGCTGGTGATCGCCAGTTCGCCCGGCTCGGCCCCGTCATGGAAATAGGCACCGTCCTTGTCCGAGAATTCCACGTTCACCGAACGGATCGACAGCTTTCCGCTGTCCGGATCACCGATATAAAGCTGGTCATTGCCGCGCAGCGCCGAACGGGGCGCTACCATCACGCGATCAAGGCTCTTGCCCTGGATCTGCGCGTTCACGAACAATCCCGGTGCCATCGGCGCGCCGTTGTCGGCGCCCTTGCCGAATGGATCCTTCAGTTCGGCGATCACGTTGATCTGCCGCGTCTGCGAGTTCACCGCGGCGCCCGTGCGAACGACCTTGCCCTTCCAGGTGCGTGCTTCACCGCCCACCGTCGCAGTGAATATCACGTCCGGTCCCGGCGTTTCCGGGCTGTCGGCAAAGGCGATCGGCAGGCCGAGCCGGCCAAGCTCGGCATCCTTCAGGGGCAGGGACACTTCGACCGTGTCATTGCCGAAGATGCGGCCGAGCGATTGGCCAGGCGCCACCACCTGGCCGATATCCACGCTGCGCTCGCGCACGCGCCCGTCGAACGGCGCAATCACGGCCGTGCGTGCCAGCGCCAGTTCGGCATCCTTCAGCTGCGACTTTGCGGCATCCAGCGAGGCCTGCGCCTCGGCCAGCTGCGGCTCGCGGCGGGCCAGCGGCGAGGCATCGGTCATGCCGAGATCTTCAAGGTCCTGCTTCGCCAGTTCGGACTCGGCAATCTCGCGTGCGAGGCGCTGTTCGGCGGTGGCTACGAGGGAGCGCGCACGCACGACGCCAAGTTCGTAGTCCTGAGCGTCCACGCGCACCAGCACCTGGCCCTTGCGGATGAAACCGCCATCAATGAAGTCCGGCGAGACATAGGCGATCCGGCCCGATGTCTGGGGCGCCACCACGATCTCTGTCTTCGGGCGAACCTCGCCCTGCGCCTGCACGGTAAGGGTCAGCGCCGTCTCGCGCACTGGCTCGGCGAACACGTTCAGCCCGGCCCGTGGCTCGTCTTTCTTCTCCGGCTCGGGCTTCATGCCCTGGACAACGACGAAGCCGCCCACGCCGAGCACGGCGATGATCAGCAGGGGGGCGATAATGGCAATCAGGCGTCCCATGGGGATATGGCTCCTGCCGCTTACTGCGGCGTCTGGACTTCGGTAGAGGCGGGGGAAGTGTCTGCGGCCGGGGCAGGCACGCCGCCTCCGAGCGCGAGGTGGTAGGAAACACGGTTTATAGCACGGCTGGCGCGGACTGAGACCAACTGGCTTTCAGCCGTCAGCCGGCGCGTCTGCGCGTCGATAAGGTCGAATATCGTGATCGTACCGCTGATATACTGGCGCTCGGCAAGTTCCTCGGCATAGCGCGCTTCCTCGAACGAAACGCCCTGCGCGCTTTCCTGCTGCGCCAGGAAGACATCAGCGGTCAGCGCGTCTTCCACTTCGCTCCAGGCATTCAGTACGCCGCTGACATAGCTGGCGACCGAGGCCTGCGCCTGTGCGATAGCGGCTTCCTGCTGCGCCTTGAGCCGGCCGCCAGTGAACAGCGGCTGCACAAGGCTTGCCACCAGCCGCGCCGCAATCAGCGACGGGTCCACCGCGTCTTCAAACCGGCTGGAGGTCGTCCCGGCCGTGCCGCTGACGCGCAGTGACGGCAACATCGCGAGACGCGCCTCCTCTGCGCGCAGCCCGGCGGACACAACCCGCGCTTCCAGCGCTGCAATGTCAGGGCGGCGCGACAGCAGCAGGGCAGGGTTGCCCTCCGCCGCCATCGTCGGCAGCTCGGGAATCGTCGCCGTTGCTGCAATCTCCGCCGCCGGATAGCGCCCCAGCAGCAGTTCCAGCCGGCGTGCCGCTTCCGACAGGGCTTGGCGGCGCGCGGCAATCGTCGCCTCGGCATTCGCGAGGGATGAACGCGCGGTCCGCAGCTCCAATGGGCCGGACACACCTGAGCGCACGCGCCGGTCGGTAATCGTCAGTACACGGTCGCGCGCGTCATAGGACAGCTGCGCAATCCGCTCCTGCGCCAATGCCTCGTTCAGCGCGATCCAGGCAATCGCCGTCTGCGCCGCAATCGAAAGCTCTGCCGCTGCAAGGTCTGCGCGGCTCGCCGCGTAATCCGCATCGGCCTGGGCAATGCCGTTGGAGACGCGGCCCCAGAGGTCAGCTTCCCAGCTCGCATCGAGGCCAAGACCGTAGGTCGGATCGTTGAACCGGTCCGTCTGCCCGCCCACGTCCACGCCGGTCGACGTGCCACCGCCGGAGATCGTCGCCGAAAGGCTCGGCAGCCGCTGCCCGCGCGCTGCGCGCGACAAGGCTTCGCTCGCCCGGGCCAGAGCCGCCCGCGATTCCAGCGAGGGGTTGTTCGCCAGCGCCTCGGCCACCAGCGATGTCATCACCGGATCATTGAACTGGCTCAGCCAGTCGGCCGTCGGCGCTTCGCCTGCCACGCCCCGCGCCGCCCAGGTTGCAGGCGCATCCGGCACCACGGCGAACAATGCTTCGCGGTCGTCGATGTACCGCTCCGCCGCGTCCGGCGATGTCGCGCAGGCCGCCAGCATGGCTGAACCCAGGAAGAGGAATGACTTTTTCATGCGCGAGGGGTTCGCCCTTTGTCTTTCGCGATCCGATACGCCTGCCCTTGTCGAGCGTCAATATGAAATTATCGAAATTCAATAACTTTGCTTTGACGTGTCCCGGAATCGCCAGCTTGTCATACGGCGGGCAGGGCTTGGCAGATGCCGAAGTGCGGGTTAGCGCCTGAACAGGGCCGAATTCGGGCCTGTCCGGGCGCCGGTGAAAGGATGTCTCTACAGGTGAAACCTTGAAGGAAGATGTCTCCCGCCGCTCGATGACGCGCCGCACGCGCGATTTCTCGGTGCTGCTCGGCACAACCGGCCTCGTCCTGCTCCTTTTGGTGGTCACCGGTTCCCTCGGGCCGATCGAAGCGCTCAGCGCCATGGGCGTGATCGCCTCTATCAGCGTAGCCTATTTTGTGGGCTCGGCGGCCCGCGTCCCGCAGACAGTCAGCGACAATTGGGCTGAGCCTGCGCCGCCCCCCACGGCTGAGGCCGGACCTGGCCTCCTGACTGCCCTGCCGCTGCCCGCCCTCGAAATTGGTCCCGGCCAGAAGATCATGGCCTTCAACCGTGCCGCCGACGAGCTGTTCCAGCTCGCTAACCTTCCCTTTGCCCGTGCCAGCGCGGTCATCCGCTCTCCGGTCCTGCTCGCCGCCATTGACCAGGCCCTCGAGCGCCCCGGTGCCGGCCCCGTCTCCGCCGAGATCGAAACCGGCCCGGACGAAACCTGGCGCGCCCATGTCACGCGCATCCCCGCCGGCCGCCATGTCCTCGTGCTGATGGAAGACCTCACCCCCGTGAAGCGCGCTGCCCGCGCAAGGGCAGACTTCCTCGCCAATGCCAGCCACGAGCTGCGCACGCCCCTCACGGCCATCTCGGGTTTCATCGAAACCATGCGCGGCCCGGCGAAAGACGACACCGCCGCCTGGCCGCGCTTCCTCGACATCATGGCCGGCGAGTCCGACCGGATGAGCCGCTTGATCGCCGACCTTCTCTCCCTCTCGCGCATTGAATCGTCCGAACACGTCCTTCCTCGGGGCCGGGAGAACCTCGCCGAGATCGTCTCCGCCTCGCTTGCCGTGCTGGAGCCCATCGCCGCCGAGCGCGGCGTGACGCTGAAAGTTGCCGGCGGCGCGCAGGCGATGCCGGAAATGACCGCCCACCGAGACGAGCTGATCCAGGTCGTCGAAAACCTCGTGTCCAATGCCGTGAAATATTCGAAGGAAGGCAGCACCGTCACGCTCAGCTTCGGCGCCGCGCCTTCGCTCGCCGAAGCGCGTGCCGCCGCCAGCCAGCAATGGGATGTCAGTCAACGGATGACCCTGCTTCAGGCGCTTGCCCGCTCGCAGGGGCCGGAGGCCGCCGTCTGGCTGCGCGTCGAGGACCAGGGCCCCGGCATCGAGCGCGAACACCTGCCGCGTCTCGGCGAGCGCTTCTACCGCGCCGACCAGTCGCGCGGCGGCAAGATCACCGGCACCGGCCTCGGCCTCGCCATCGTCAAACACATCATGGCCCACCACCGCGGCGGCCTCGCCGTAGAAACCCTGATGGGCCAGGGCACCGCCTTTGGCGTGTGGATGCCGACGGGAAGGGAGTAGCCACGAAGCCTTCCAGTTGTGCAGGCTTGCTCAAAGCGCAGCTGCAATGAATTCCGCGCCACGTTCCGCTATCATGGCCACAGCGGCATTGGGATGCCCGCGAGTGACTGCGGGCATCACCGACGCGTCTGCAATCCAGAGATTTTCAACGCCTTTGACTGCAAGGCTGGGAGAAACAACTGTGTCTGGCCCCGTACCCATCCGGCAGGTTCCAGCCGGATGGTAGACCGTTTGGACAGACTGGTTCAGCCATTCCTGCTGCGCTTCCCAATTGTCACATGAGGTCCCCGGTTCAATTTCATCTCCCGAAGCCAGTGACAACGGCTTTGTGTTTGCGATTTGCCGGGCCAGTTGCAGGCCGAAACTCATGACCAACCGATCGGTCCCCGCACTATCCGACAGCAGGGCAGGGTCAATTCGCGGCGCAGTTCGGATATCCCGCGATTTGAGTTTGAGTGTTCCGCGAGAGCCCGGCGTCAAGGCGATGACGGCAATGGTAAAGCCATCTACACGCGGCGGTTTCAATCCTTCTTCCCGCCACTCCACCGGCGCAAAAAGCAGTTCCAGATCCGGCGCACCATCAGCATACGGACTGCGCAGGAATGCGACCGCCTCGGCGACATTCGAGGCCAGCATTCCTTTTCGCGCGAGGATATAGTTCAGTAGATTCGAAAGCGATTCTGCCGATTTCAAAGACTTCCCGGAAGTCGTGAAAGTCGGGCACGCCATTGGATGGTCATGCAGATTGCTGCCGACCGCGGGTGCGTCGTGAACAACCGGAACGCCCATTTTCGCAAGATGCGCTGCTGGTCCGATGCCCGAGCACATCAGAAGGTGAGGGCTGCCGAACGCGCCGGCACATACTATGACGCCGCGCCGCGCGAGGAGTGTTTGCTCACCGGCGCCGCTTGCTACACGCACGCCCGTTGCCCGCTTGCCTTCAAATACGATGGACATTGCAGTCGTATTCTTCTGCACACGAAGGTTTGGTCGCCGCATCGCAGGCGCAAGCCAGGCATCAAAGGCAGAAACGCGCCGTCCCTGCGAATGGTTGACCTCTGATATCCAGGCGCCCTCATACGCCGCGCCATTATAGCTTGGCGTCTGTGTCCCGAAGATTGAGCGCACGGACTCTACAAAGGCCAGGGATTGAGGAAGTGGTGAGGCCAGCGGTTCGGCCGGCAATGATCCTTCGCAACCACGCCCTTGGCCCTCGCCCGAATACTTTTCCAGTCTCCGGAATACGGGCGAGACATCGTCCCAACCCCATCCTGCGGCGCCGTTGTCTCGCCATCCGTCGAAGTCCGCCGGATGGCCCCATTGATGGATCTGGGCGTTCATGGCGGAGCTGCCGCCCAGCATCCTGCCGCGCGGCGTAAAGATGCAGCGGCCCGCTGCGGTTTGCGGTGTTGTCGAAAATGCCCAGTCACAGCGCGATCCGAACAGCTTTGAAAAGCCTGCCGGAATGCCGACGAAAGCGCTTGTCGGTTTGTCGCCCGCTTCCAGGAGCAGAACGCGCAAATGAGTGTGAGCTGACAACCTGGCGGCCAGCACGCAACCCGCCGTGCCGCCGCCAACGATGATCAGATCCGCTTGTTCACTCATGATAGATGCCTTTTACGTAGTAACACTATGTAACATAGCGGCGCTACGTATCGGGCTGGAACGCAGGCGTCAACTCTGCCATATCAGCGGCATGCCAAAACGTTCCGCCTCGGTTGCCGAAGATACGCGTCAGTCGCTGATAGACGCCGGACGCAAGCTGTTCTCCGAACGGGGCTTTTCCAATGCACCCACCGCAGAGATCGCGGCGCGCGCGGGTGTCACGGAAGGTGCGTTCTTTCATCACTTTTCCAGCAAGAAGGCCTTGTTCTCTGCCGTCTTCGAAAGCCTCGAACGCGATCTGGCGGAACGGGCCCTTGATGCCTCGCGTGGCAAGCCCCCTCTCGATGCATTCCTTGCAGGGTGCAGCGTCTATCTCGAGTTCGCTGAGCGCAGCGATTTCAGCCGCATCGTGATGATCGAGGCGCCCGTTGTCCTTGGTCCGGAGGGATGGCGCGAGCGGGACTCAGCGCTCGGCGTGCCGGCTATCGAGGCGGGCCTCAAGGCATTGATGAGCGCCGGCATCATCGCGCGTCAACCGCCCCGTGCGCTGGCCGTCCTGGTGCTTGGCGCATTGAACGAAGCAGGCCTCGCGCTGGCGCGGAAAGAAGAAGGTCTGTCGGCTCGCGCCTGCATCAAAGCCCTCCGAAACCTGATCGCTCCCGGTGCGTGACCGGTTGCTGCGTCATGGATCGCTGAACTGAACACCCGGCAATTGGCCGAAATCTAGCGGGCGTTGGGATCATTCGTATCTGCCCAGGGTCCACTGCAAAATAAAGCCCCGGTGCCGAAGCACCGGGGGCATTAAATCTTACGATGTCAGAGCAGAGTTAGCCCGCAATCCGCCGGACGTAATCATACTCGGACTTGCGCCCCTCGCGCTTGCGAGCCGGCTGGAAGGCGACCTGGGCGTGTTCGGTGCAGTAGGGGCCGCAGTCGGCCTTGCGGCCGCAGAAGGCGAATTTCGGGTCGGCCGGGTCGCCGATCGGCCATTTGCACATCGTGTCGCGCAGCGTGAGGATCGTTGCCGGCGTGCCGTCCACCAGCAGCGGGGGCAGGGGCTTGATCGCCGAGACGCGCTCGATGGCGAGGGCGGGCACCGGCAGGCTCGGCGCAGGGGCGGCGGGCGCTGCCGGGGCGGCGGCGACCGTTCCATCCGCCAGGAAGCGGGGCTTCGGCCGGGCCAGGCGCGGCGGGCGCTTCACCGGGCGCGACGGGGTGGCGCGGCCCGACAGGCCGAGGCGGTGGACCTTGCCGATCACCGCGTTGCGGGTAACCCCGCCCAGCTGTTTGGCGATCTGCGAGGCCGAATGGCCCTCGGCCCAGAGTTTCTTGAGGGTGTTCACCCGCTCGTCGTTCCACGACATGTTGGAAGTCTCCCGCATCTCAGGGCACGTCCCGTCGCCGGGTGCGCTAACCCCTATATGTTGTTGTGGCTGTACGCGCCATCTGTCCTGACACCTAGATATCGTATCAGCGGCGTAACGAAACACAACATGCAGGCCCCGCTTTCCACAGGGTTCTATATCTTGTGGAGCCCATTTGGCCCGGCGATGCCTCTCGCATGTGCGCGCTGCATCGCTTATGTGCATTAGCCATGGATACGATTCCCGCGCCTGATCAATCCCGCACGCTCCGCCAGTACGGCGCCTTCAACGGCCTCGGCCTCTGGACGCTCTATCAACGGGAGGTGGGGCGCTTCCTCAAGGTATGGATGCAAACGGTCTTCGCGCCGGTCGTGACGACATTGCTGTTCATGACCGTGTTCAAGCTGGCTTTCGGCGACCGTGGGCAGTTGACCGGCGACTTCGAGAACCTGCGCTACAATGATTTCCTGGCGCCCGGCCTGATCATGATGGCCATCCTCCAGAACGCCTTTGCCAACACCAGTTCCAGCCTCGTCCAGGCGAAGTTCAATGCCACCCACGTGGACTTCCTGATGCCGCCGCTCTCGCCGCTCGAGCTGACCATCGCCTTCCTCGGCGGCGCGGTTACGCGCGCGCTGCTCATCGCGCTGATCTGCGGCCTCGCCATCCAGCTCTCCGGCCTCGCGAACCTGCCGATCCGCCACATCTGGCCGATCCTCTGGTTCTCCCTCACCAGCGCCGTCATCCTCGGCGCCCTCGGCATCCTCGGCGGGATCTGGGCCGACAAGTTCGACCATCTCGCCGCGGTGACGAACTTCGTCATCGTGCCGCTGACCTTCCTCTCAGGCACATTCTACGACGTGAAGGTGATGGTGGAGCCGTTCGAGAGCATCGCGCATCTCAATCCGGTCTTCTACATGATCGACGGCTATCGCTACGGCCATATCGGTGTCGCCAACGGATCGCTGCAGGTTGGCGTGATCTATACCGGCCTTCTGGCGCTCGCGTCGGTCATTGCCGTCTGGGCCATGTTCCGCGACGGCTACAAACTGAAAGCGTGAAATTTCTCCCCATACAGGCGAAACGCTCCTATTTCGCCACATTTGGGGGTCATCCGGGCGGGGCGGAGGGTAAAAATGCCCCCGGCTATCCGGTGATGGAGAAACCTATGAAACTCGGAAAATTCCTGTCCGGCGGGCTGTTGCTCGCTGCGTTGAGTGTTACCGCGTGCATGAACATTCCCAACGACATGACCGTTGCGGAGTATTGCGCGAACCCGAAGAAGGCGAACGAGAACGTCTGCCGGCTGAAGGTCGAGATTGATGGCACGTCGACCGCGCTCGCGGCCACCGACATGCGCCTTGCCGATGCCCTGAAGCTGACGGCAAACGCCCAGGCCACGGCAGATGCCGCGCAGGCTGACGCGGCCGCCGCCATGGCCCGGGCCGAAGAGGCCTATGCCAAGGACGACAGCATGGTGTGCGAAACCACCACCGTCCAGAAAAGCAATGTCGGTAGCTGCCGCGAAGGCTACACGCTGACGAGCTGCAACCAGACGCGCTACACCTACCGCGCCGGCGGCCCGTCGATCCTGCGTGAGATCAACGACAAGCAATGCCGCTTCAACGACCGCGTCCTCGAGATGCAGGTCCGCTGCTGCGGCACGGCGAGCTCGGTGCCGCAACCGGCCGACCTCGTGGTCGACGAAAACCAGCCGGAAGCCGTGCAGACCACCGCGCCGGCCCCTGAAGCCGAAGTGACCCCGGCGCCCGTTTCGCCGTAAGTCTTTCTCCCTCTCGGGAGTCAGGAAACCGTCCACACGCAGGTGTGGGCGGTTTTCTTTTTTCGGGCAGATACTCCGTGCGCGCACAAGGGGAAGGCGCCCGGCGCCTGCCACATTTCGCCCCGTTTTCTGCACGTCTCTGCCACGAGCATTAGACCTTCTCCATGAAGGGTAACCCCCGCGGGTTTCGTACGTATATGTACCGAGCCTGCCCGCCAGGAATGCGCCCGGCAGGCGGGGAAACAAAGAGGAGAAAACCCATGAAGAAGATCGTTGCCATAGCTGCGCTTGCCGCTGCATTCGCCGCCCCGGCGGCCTTGGCCGACCATCACGGCAAGAAGACCTTCGCCGACATCGACGCCAATGCCGACGGCGCCATCACGCTGACCGAGCTGCAGGCCGTGAAGCCTGAAGTGACGGCCGAGAAATTCGCCAAGTACGACACCGACGCGAGCGGCGGCCTGAGCGAGGCCGAAATGGACGCGTGGAAAGCCAAGAAGGCCGAAAAGGCTGCCAAGGAAGGGGCCAAGACGGAGTAACGCCCACCTCTCCGTCTTGATCCCGGAGAGCCCCCGGCGCCCAGGCGCCGGGGGTTTCTCCATTTCAGGGGGGCGCAAATGAAGAAAGGCGCGGCGCCTTTTGAGGGGCATCCGCGCCTTTCACGGTGTTTCGAATCAGACTACCGAGACACTGTGCTAGCACTCGTGAGCGGTGGTTCGAAGTTCACCAGAGTGTATTCCGGGTCCGCTTCTGAGGCGCACCTTTCATCACCCTTCCGCTTACGGACGTTCGCCCTGGCAGGCGCACGCTTCCGTCTGCGGTGCCTTGCCTCGCCGCCAGCCGGGGGGCCGGTTGCGTTTCAAGGACTTGGCCGCCGCCTCAGCTTGCCTCCGCTGCCTTGCGGCATCTTCGGCGCGCACCTCTCCGGTCATTGCGCGTTGCCGCGCAAAGCCTTCCTGGCGTCCCTCGCGGGACATTCCGGTCTTGGCCGCCGTGCTTCGGATCGCGCCCCGGTCACGGCATAGGGCTCCTCGTTCCGGGGTCTAGCTCCCCGTACTTCCGGACACCGCCTCAGCTTTATCCCTTCGCTCGCATCCTGGCCCTTTGCGCCACCGGTCTCCCGGTCTTGCTCCTGGCCCGGTGCCTCCGGGTGCGGTGTGCTTGGCCCCCGTTCCGCCTCCGGGTGTGCTCCCGGCTGGATTTCGTTGGCTTGACGTAACGATCTCACCGAATGGCGTGTGAGTCGAGAGGGTGATTCGCTTTTCCGGCGAGAAATTTCACAGATTTAAGACGGGCTGTGGAATTGTTGCGGCGCGGAACGGATTTGATCCGTAGGCGGAATAAAACGGCGCTCGCCCCGCAGCGGCTCCGGGGGCGCGTCCCAACCCCTCTGCCTCCGGGAGAGGAGGGGCCCATTGCGAAGCCATGGGAGGTGAGGGGCTTCAGGCCGGGTTCCAGTCGAAGAACAGGTCCAGCGTCTCGTCGCTCGGCCGCTTCCCGCGCAGCCGGTCAAAGCACGGGTGCGGGATTAGTCGGCCGGAGGCGAGCACTTCGGAAACCGCCGTGCCCCCGCGCTCCGGCTTCATCACGCGGATCGGCGCCTCGCAGTGCGGGCAGCGCTCGTCCCATCCCTGGCGGGGCGGCGGCTCGGCCGTGTCGGGCCGGAAGTACACCGTCGCGGCGACCTTCGCCCGCTCCGGTCCGGCCCCGGCATTGCGAAAGTGTTCCTTGCGATGGATCCACATCTGGGGCCTCCCTCAAGCAGACACGCTAGGGATAGCAGGAAGAGGTTAAAGGAGGGTGGAGTGTGATGGAATGACGTTTCGCTTGCTAGCTCGCGAAACGCTTTCTCCTAAAATGGGACCACTCCACCAGCATTCGTTGTTGGCCTGTACTCGATTTTTTCGTGATTGCATTCGCGGTCTAGAATTCGGCGAAGTTTGTCTTGAGTGAATCCGCCTTTGAGATAATCGCGAGGCGACACATAAAAGTTGACTTCATCAACAAACTTCGCTTCTCGACTTGCCGCTACAAAGGAACGGATGAGTACTATCAGTATCTTTTCAAACGTCAGGTCGGTTCTCGCAAATCGGGCGCCGATCAAAGGTACGTCGATTGGTTTCATGGTGCCCTTGCGCCGAATTCCATCCCACATCTTCGGAAACAGATCGTAGAAGTCGTTCATTGCCGTCTCTGCTTTCTTATCTGCATTGAGCGTCGACATGGTCACGAGATAGGCACTTCGCTTCTTGGACCCCAAGAGTATCACCTCTCCGACTGCGTACTTATTCAAAGGTCCAAACGGCTTCTCTGCCTTTGAACTCTTCGTTACTGGGGTCAGCTTCTTTTTTTCTCGCTCCACCGCGCTTTCAAAATCTTCAGGGCGCTCAAAATATCGCTTAGTGAACTGACCTTGGATGCTCTCGGGAGAGATTGGCGGATTCGGAGAGTTGTCTTCAATGATGCAGTCGAAGTGAGTAGTAGTTGCAATTACGATTGTGTTTCTTGAAGAAAATATACTCCCGACGCGGATGTTAATGTCGATGTCGGTGCCGGAAATCTTGCATCGAAAAGAGTTCTTTGGCCACGCAAGAAACAGCCCGATTGCGAAAGCTATCGCCAAGATGACTAGGAAATTTTCTCGAATGTATTCCGCGACTTTTGGAAAGTAAAAGACGATTATTTCAACTGCCGTCCAGTGGGCCGCAAACGGAGCGAACATCACTGCCCAGAATGCCGGGCTTAGCAGTGATCGCCCCAGAAAAACGAAATGCGGCATCAGAGCACGCCCAAACGTACGTAGACAGATGGCTCGAAAGCGTACCACGAGTGACGTGCCTCTGCAGGGATCTGCGAAAGATAATCAGGCCATGTATCTAGGGCGTGCTCCAAAACCTTCGGATTAAAAGATACGTGCAGCGCGCTCGCATCTCTGAGCAAGGGCGGGCACCGTTCCAAGTCTAGGGTTCGAAAGCCGTTCAGATTCACAGCTACGATGGGGATGTTCAGTCGTACGGCTTGCTCAATTTCCCACCGCACAAACTTGTACAAGAAGCGAGTGTTTTGACCAACCAAAGATACGAACACCTTGGTGTTCTGTAGACGTATTGAAAGTTGGCGCTTGATCGATTCTTCTAGACTTGAGTCTCGAGCGGTATTGAGGTCGTGCGCATTGTGAAAGGTAAAGGACGTGTGGTCGCTTTGTTTCCAAGCAAGCATGAGGCGATAATAGTGCATGTCGTTGTCTCCATCAAAGGACACAAAGACCTTGTTTCTGTAAGGCATGCCTAGTCGGCCCCCGATCTACCTAAATCCCCAAATCCTGCTCCCGCAGCCGCTTCAGCTCGTCCCTGAGCCTTGCCGCATCCTCAAACTCCAAATTCGCGGCCGCTTCGCGCATCTGTTTTTCGACCTGCGCGATGACGGCTTTCAGGTTGTGGCCGGATTCACCCGCAAGTGGCAAGGCTTTTGTCTCGGCGACGCCTTTTTCGCGGGCGCGGCGGGAGCGGGAGGCGGACGGCTTGTCGCCGAGTTCGCCGAGGATGTCGGAGACTTCACGGATGATGGTGCGCGGCGTGATGCCGTGTTCGAGATTGTAGGCCATCTGCTTCTCGCGGCGGCGGCGCGTTTCTTCCATCGCGCGCTCCATCGAGCCCGTCACACGGTCCGCATACAGAACAACCCGCGCCTCGGCATTGCGCGCCGCCCGGCCGATGGTCTGCACCAGCGAGGTCTCCGAGCGCAGGAACCCTTCCTTGTCGGCGTCCAGAATGCCGACGAAAGCGCATTCCGGAATGTCGAGCCCCTCGCGCAAGAGGTTGATGCCGACGAGCACATCGAACACGCCTAGCCGCAGGTCGCGGATGATCTCGATCCGCTCGATCGTGTCGACATCCGAGTGCATGTAGCGCACCTTCACGCCATTCTCGTGCAGGAAGTCCGTCAGGTTCTCCGCCATCTTCTTCGTCAGCGTCGTGATCAGTGACCGGTAGCCGCGCGCGGCCACCGCCTTCACTTCCGCCATCACATCGTCCACCTGGTTGGCGCCGTCATTCGACACGGGCCGCACCTCGACCGGCGGGTCGATCAGCCCCGTCGGGCGGATCACCTGCTCGGTGAACACGCCGCCCGTGCGCTCCAGCTCCCATTTGCCCGGCGTCGCGGACACATGCACCGTCTGCGGCCGCATCGCGTCCCACTCCTCGAATTTCAGCGGCCGGTTGTCGATGCAGGAGGGCAGGCGGAAGCC
>CAZXQD010000061.1:0-21059 GCA_964643405.1 uncultured Hyphomonas sp.
TCAGGTTCTCCGGCAGCGCGCCCTTTTTCTCTTCCGCCTTCAGGATGTTCGCCGCCCGGCGATAGCCCGCGAGCAGTGTCGCGCCGTCTTCCGTTTCGAGGAAGGCACCGAGCGCCTCGACGCGCTTCACGATAAGTACCAGGTCATCCTGCGGAAGACCGTCTTTTCTAAGCGCAAATACTGCATCGATCAGGTCAAAGCGCTTGCCTTGGTCGCGAAGAACCTGCTTGAGCCGTTCAGCCATGAAAGAGAGTAGGTCAAAGTTTCTCTGCTTCGCTTCTTCGCTGGAAGCCAAGATTGACTTCTCAGAGAAAATTGTACGGTCAGCATGCACTGTCGCGAGACTTTGAAGCCGATTTATCAAGCTCTCGCTGAACCCCAGCTCTTTGAGCGAAATCAGAGCTTCGATGCCATCAACCAAGGGCTTCGAAAGCACAAATCGCAATGTGCGCGCCCAAGCTTGGGCATTCCAACTATCTACGAAAAGCAGTCTGACATTGTTGTCTAAAAGCAGCCGCACCACACCCAGCGCCGCGCGCCGCAGCGCGAACGGATCCTTCGATCCCGTCGGTTTCTCGTCAATCGCCCAGAAGCCGACCAGCGTATCCAGCTTGTCGGCCAACGCGACGGCGACGGCCACCGGCTCGGACGGCACCGCGTCATTCGGCCCCTGCGGCTTGTAGTGATCGCGGATCGCATCGGCCACGCGCGCGTCTTCGCCTGCGGCCTGCGCATAGTAGCGCCCCATCACGCCCTGCAGTTCCGGGAACTCGCCAACCATTTCGGACACAAGGTCCGCCTTCGCCAACCGCGCAGCGCGCTCCGCCAGATCAGGATCAGCGCCGACTTTCGGCGCAAGTTCCCGCGCCAGCGCCGCCACGCGCTCCACCTTGTCGCCCAGCGAACCAAGCTCTTCCTTGAACGCGATGGTCTTCAGTTTCTCGCCCATCACTTCCAGCGGTGTCGCTTTGTCCTTCTCCCAGAAGAAGCGGGCATCCGAGAGGCGCGCCGACAGCACCCGCGCATTGCCCTCGGCAATCTTTGCGCCGCCATCAGTGGCCGAAATGTTCGCTACCACGATGAAATTCGGCGCGAGACCTTCCGCACACGGACGTTTCACCGCGAAATACTTCTGGTGCGTGCGCATCGACAGCTTGATCACTTCCGGCGGCAGGTCAAGGAAGGACGGCTCCATCTGCCCCAGCACGACCACCGGCCATTCCGCGAGCCCGGTCACTTCTTCCAGAAGCCCTTCGTCCGGCACGAGTTCCAGCCCGGACGCGCTGCACACATCCTCGATGCCCGCGAGGATACGCGCGCGCCGGTCAGCCCGCGACAGGATCACATGGCCCTTGCCCTCGAGCTGCTTCTTGTAGTCTGCCCAGGATTTGACCGTGTACGGACCACGCCCGTGAACGCGGTGTCCCTCGGTCTCGTTACCGCTCTTTATGCCGCCGACTTCAAAGGGCACAACCACGCCATCCAGCAGGCAGATGATCCGCTGCAGCGGGCGCACCCAGCGCAGGTCCCCGTCCGCAGTCCGCATCGATTTCGGCCAGTGGAAGGTTTTCACGATCTCCGGCACGGCTTCCGCGATCACGTCTTTCGCGTCACGCCCCGGCGTCGAGATATAGGCCACGTAGAAGTCGCCCTTCTTCGCATCCGAGACGATCTCGGCCTGATCAATCGAGTTTAGCCCCGCCCCGCGCAGGAAGCCGGCAATCGCCTGCTCCGGGGCGCCGACTTTCGGGCCCTTCTTCTCCTCGCGCACGTCCGCCGAGCGCGCGTCCAGGCCTTCGACAACGGCCGTCAGCCGGCGCGGGCCGGACACCGCGAACGCGTTCGACCAGCCCAGGCCAGCCGACTTGAGGCGCGCCGCCAGCGCGGCTAGCAGGTCGGCTTCCGCCTTCGCCTGCATGCGGGCCGGAATTTCCTCGGAAAACAGTTCAAGCAGGAGTTCAGCCATGGGGCCCCGGCGGCAGGAGTTTCGCGTGGGTCACGGCATAGACGCGCGCGCGCCGGGGTCAAGGGCGGCGCGCGGCGACAGGTCGGCCCACCCCGGTCTGGCCAGGGCCCGGCCCGTGCCTGCTACCAGCAGGCCGTCCGGGTTCCGGCCTCCGCCGGAATGAGCTGACGATTGGCCTAGTTGCGGCGGTCGAGGCGGTCTTCGCGGCGGTCGAGGCGGTTCTCGGCGCGGTCGAGCTTGTCTTCCGCCACATCGCGCGGGCCGCGGTCATAGGCTTCGTCGCGGCGGCTCTCGCGGCGGTCGACCTTGTTCTCGAACCGGTCAAGGCGGTCTTCGGCATGGTCGGCGCGGCTGCCTTGCGGGATATCGCCGCGCACCTCAGCGGCGGTCAGGCGGTGGTCGATCCGGCCGAGGCGTTCGGCAGGCGCCGCCAGTGCGGCGGGGGCGGCAACAGCGGCGACCAGCGCCGCAGCAATCAGGGTCTTCAGCATGGCACATCCTTCTCGGTGTTTCGTGACCCGTCCATCCGGATCACGCTGCTTCAACGGGGCTACCCGCCCGCCTCCGTCGCACCCTGCGAAGAAAATTTTCGCCTAAGCTATTGTTTTTTATATGAATAAACGTTCAGGTTCGTTCATCTTTGCGGCCCGGCCAATGCACGAAGGCCAGCGCCAGCAGGCACAGGATCAGCAATACGCTGTACTCCATCCCGTTGCGCCCGAGGCCCACGACGAACCAGCCGTTGGGCAAGTGCACCATCACCATGCCCAGCGCGAGGATGCCCACATGCCCAAGGCAAAGCACGCTGACGAACCGCCGAAGGATGATGAAGGCCGGCGCCACCAGCTCGTAACCCGTCACCGCCCACGCCCAGGCAATCCCCACCGGAAACCCCTGCGTCTCGAGCCAGCCGCCAAAGGGCGCGACGCCCTCGGCCGCCACACGTGCCGCGCCATGAATGAAGATCAGAAGCGCTACGCCGATGCGGATGGCAGTGAGTGCGCGGGCCGTTCGTGTGTCAGTGGATGTACTCACGCCAATGCTCCCTGTGCGCTCTTTCAAGCCCCCTCGCGCCTTCGGGGAAAGGACGGCAAAGGCCGGCTAAGCCCTAAGCCTTCGCTGCGTCGCTTTCCGCCCATTGCGCCGCCGCGCCGCGCGCAAGGTCGCGCACGCGCGCGATATAGGCCTGACGCTCGGTCGGGCTGATCGCGCCGCGGGCATCAATCAGGTTGAATGTGTGTGAGGCCTTCAGCGCATAGTCATACGCCGGAAGCGGCTTGCCCGCTGCGCGCAGCGCGTTCGACTGGTTCTCGCAATCGGCAAACCAGCGCTTCAGCATCTCGACATCCGAATGCTCGAAATTGAACGCGCTCTGCTGGCGCTCGTTCTCTTTGAACACGTCGCCATACGTCAGCGGCACCGCGCTCGCCGGATCGTTGAACGGCAGGTCGTATACATTGTCGACGCCGAAAACATACATCGCGAGGCGCTCAAGGCCGTAGGTCAGCTCGCCAGAGACCGGCGCAACATCGAGACCACCGACTTGCTGGAAGTACGTGTACTGACTGACTTCCATACCGTCGCACCAGACTTCCCAGCCAAGCCCCCAGGCACCCACCGTCGGGTTCTCCCAATCGTCTTCCACGAAACGGATGTCGTGCACCGCCGGGTCGATGCCGATGCGGTAGAGGCTTTCCAGATAAAGGTCCTGCAGGTTCGGCGGGTTCGGCTTCAGGATCACCTGATACTGATAGTAATGCCCCAACCGGTTGGGGTTCTCGCCATAGCGGCCATCCTTCGGCCGGCGCGAAGGCTGCACATAGGCGGCCCGCCACGGCTTTGGCCCCAGCGCGCGCAGCACGGTCGCGGGGTGCAGCGTTCCGGCGCCCACTTCCATGTCATACGGCTGCAGGATCGCGCAGCCCTGCGCGCCCCAATAGTTTTGCAGCGTCAGGATCAGGTCCTGGAAGGATTTCGGTTTGGCATGGGCTTTGGGCGCAGGCATCTTGGGCTCTTCGGTCTGGGAAACCCCGGCCTAGCGCCAAGCCCGGCCCTGCGCAACCAGTCTCACTTTTTCCGGCGCGGCCCGTTGGTGTGGTCGTACTGTCCGAACCAGCCGATCCAGGAAATCGCGATGCCTGCAACAAGGCTGGCAATAAAAAGGAATGTAAACATGGTCGCGGTCCCTCCACGTCTTCCCCCTTATTCAGGTTGGGAGGCCGTGCCCGGATTGCAAGCAAAATCGGCCCTACCAGACGATCTGCCGGCCCTCGACAATCGCCTGCGCCGCCGCCGTTCGCGCGCTGCCATCCTCAAGGTGCGTCACCATCGGCGGCAGCAGCGTCAGAGGCCCGCGCTTCAGCCCCTTGCGCGCCCGCACCAGCACGCGCCGCACCGGCTCACCCGCCTTGGAGGCAATCGGCAACACGGTGATCTCCCCCGCCTGCCGGTCGAGCTGCGCAAGAAGCCTCGCCAGCTCTGCCGCCCGGTGGATCATTACGACCGGCGCGCGGGGCTTTGCCGCAAACAGCATCGCCTTCACCCAGCCCTCCAGCGGCAGACTCTCGATATAGGCGCCCGCCTTGCCCTCACCCGGCGCCGAAATCTTGCCAGGCTCGAAGTAAGGCGGATTGGCAAATACCAGGTCGAACCGGTTCTCATGCCCCTGCACGAAGGCCGAGGCTTCTGCCGTTTCGATAGTCACGCGTGCGCCAAATCCGTTGCGCGCCGCGCCTTCGCGCGCCAGCGCTGCCACGTCCGCATCCTGCTCCACGCCGGTAAAGTGCACGCCCGGCAGCCGGAACGCCGCGGGCAGCAGCGCGCCCCCGCACCCGCAGCCCAGCTCCAACGCTTCCCCGCCTTTGAGTTCCGGCAGTGCCGCGGCCAGCGCCAGCGAGTCAAAGCCCGCGCGAAAGCCCGCCGCTGGCTGCACCAGCGTCACCCGGCCCTGATAGACGGTATCTTCAGTGTGCCCAGCCTTCTCGCCGCTCATGCGCTGACTTCAGGCATGGACCGTGCCGCGTCAACAGATCCATTCGGAGTTCCAAGCGTAGCCTGGATGATTGTACATTGTGTACGAGGTCTCGCCGTAGGAAATCCCGGCCGTGTAAACATCGCCGTCATCATACGTCACGGTGATCTCGGCATACTCGTCCGCATAGCTGACGAAGTAGATATAGCCCTGTCCACCGCTGACCCCAGAATACTCCATGATGTAGCCTTTGCCGGACGCGCATTCGAGCGAATTGCTCTGCGACTGCTCCGGCCAATAGGTGCCATTGGCTTCCTGCAGGCCGACATTCAGCATCGCCATGTCCGTGGACGAACATCCTACCAGCATGAGTGCGCCCAGCAGGCCCACTACCATACCCCATTTCCGCATTTCGATACCCCCGCTGATCCGCTGGCATCATGCGGCATCAACGCCTTGAATCAAGTGCGAATAAAATACACCTTCGAGTTGCCAATCACCCAGGCTCCACGCCGCGCAAGGCCAGCCGCGCCCTTGCCAGATCACCCTCCGGCACAAGCACCCGCCGGGGGAAAATGCCGATATTGCCCTCGACCGCCGAAATGTGCCGGTCCAGCACAACGAAATCGACGCCCGCCTCCGCCAGCAGGTGCTCGACATAGGATAGCTTTACCGGATCATTCGTCCGGAACACTTCATCCATCAGTTCTGGGGAACCCGCAGGTTCATATCCACCGAGCGGGCATCATAGGCTTCGGCCTTGTCAGGCTTCGGATTGGCGCCCGTGACGATCTCCATCGTGTGGGTTGTCTTGCCGGCGCTGCTGCCACTACCGCCGAGCGGAATGCCGATCCCCACCCCTACGCCGACGCTGGACGAGCGGCCATAGCTGCCGGTCCCGCCGCCGATGCTCAGCGAAGGACCGCTGCTGCGTTTCTCCTCGATATCGGCGGTTTCCCGCGTGATCTCGAACCAGTCCCGGCCCTCCATCAGCGTGATCTCGGACGCTCTCAGCAGCGCCATGTTGCGCGCGCGGATAGGGTCATTGTCGGTATAGGTAACGAGATGGCGCCCCTGCTCGATCTGCTGGGACTGGTAACCAATCCCGTTGGCAGACTTGGCGGGACCATAGACCGGCACCGTGGCGCACGCTGCCATGACGGCGAAGGCGGGGATCAGGAACAAGTGTTTCATGGGCCACATCTAGCGCGAATCTGTCCTGCTTGTCAGCCTTACGAAGGATTCATGGTTGCTGGGGGCACCCGCCAGGGTCCAATACGTGCGGCCCGGTGCCACGTCGTCTTGGCTTGGGCCTCACGTAGAATTACTTAAGAACCTAAGCAGTTCCCGGAGTCCCGCCTTGACCCTTGCCCCAAAACCAAAAAGCAAGGCGGCCCTGTCCTCGGTGGTGGACCGGATGCAGGCCCTCGTGGCTGCTGATCTCGCCCAGGTCGAACATCTCCTCGCCACCCGCGCTGCCAGCCCCGTCGCCATCATCCCGGACCTCTCTGGCTATATCGTCTCCGCTGGCGGCAAGCGTCTGCGCCCGCTGATCACGCTGATCGCGGCCAACGCCATCGGCACGGCGAACGCTTCCACCCACGCCCTCGCGGCTGCCGTCGAGTTCATCCACACCGCCACGCTGCTGCATGATGACGTGGTGGACGAGAGTGAGCTGCGCCGTGGGAAGCCCGCCGCCAAGGCACTCTGGGGCAACAAGGCCTCTATCCTGGTCGGTGACTTCCTGTTCGCCCGCGCCTTCAACCTGCTGGTCGAAACCAACAGCCTGCGCATCCTCAACCGTCTCGCGACCGCCTCCACGGTGATTGCCGAGGGCGAAGTGCGCCAGCTCGCCGCCATGCAGGCGCGCGACCTGCCGACCGAAGAGTACCTGGCCATCGTCGAAGCCAAGACCGGCGCCCTGTTCGAGGCCGCTGCAGAAACGGGCGCCCTGTCGGCTGGCGGCGAAGGCTATGCCGACGCACTCGCGACATATGGCAAGAACCTTGGCCTCGCCTTCCAGATCATCGACGACGCGCTCGACTATGGCGGCACAACGTCTGTCATCGGCAAATCGGTCGGCGACGATTTCCGGGAAGGCAAGATCACCCTGCCGGTAATCATCGCGCGCCGCCGCGGCTCGGACGAAGACCGCGCCTTCTGGGACCGCGCGCTGAACCCCGCCACACAGGAAGACTCCGATCTCGCCCACGCCGTGCATCTGATCCGCGCCACCGGCGCTTCCGAGGCCACCGTGCAGGAAGCCGAAGCCTACGCCGCCCTTGCGAAGGGCGCTCTTCGTACGCTGCCCGCCTCGCCGTACCGCGACGCGCTCGAAGATCTCGCCGATTTCTGCGTCAGCCGGGCTTACTGACCGGCGCTATCGAGTTTGCGTCCCAGCGACACGCGCTGGCGTACCCACAGAGCAATCCCCGCCACCAGCAGCACGCCGAAGACGAGCCCATCAAGATATGGGCCGCCGCCATGAAGCCCGAACAGGCTCGCGACCGGCCCCGCCAGCACTGCCCCGGCGCACACTGCCGTCATGCCCCACCACAGGCGCGCCACCCGCACATGGCTCCAGCCGCCGCGCAGCAGCAGCTGGTAGGCATGGTCGCGGTGCGCCTGCATCAGCGGCCGGCCTTTCATCGCGCGCCAGCCGAGCGTCATGAACACGTCCACCAGGATCGGCAGGCACAGTGTCAACGGCACCAGCACCGGCCCGGCCTGCGCAAACAGCGCTGAGGCCCCGCCAATCAGTCCGCCCACGGACAATGAACCCGCATCTCCGGCAAACAGTCGCCCCTGCAGGTTCCAGACGAGGAAACCCGCACAGCCTGCCGCGCCTGCGAGCAGCAAGCCCATCATCAAGGAAGCCGTGTCTGCGTCCTCGGAAAACGCTGCGCGCGGCAGCAGCAAAACGGCCAGGACCGACAGGATGATCAGCGCCATGCCCATCGCGATGCCATTTGCGCCGTCCATAAAATTGACCGCGTTTGCCATCACGAAAATCCAGGCGGCAACCAGCGCCACGCCGGCAATGCGTACCAGCGCGATGCTTTCACCGGCGATCCACAACTGCGCCAGTACCGGCCCGATCTGTGCCGCGACAACGCTCGCCCCCAGCAGTGCCAGCAGCTTCGGTAGCGCCGGCAGGCCCGAGGCATCGTCATACCAGCCCAGCAGCGCCGCGAACACCGTGAATCCAGCCAGCCCTGCAAGTGGCGGCGCACCGAGCAGCGGGGTCACCGTCTCGCCGATCGCAGCCAGCACGGCGGCACCTGACACCATCGCTGCAAGGATGCCGAGCCCGCCGGAGCTTGGCACCGGCACAGCTTGGGTCTTGCGCGTCCCGTCAGGGGCGTCTTTCGGGCCGAGCCGGATCATCAGCCAACAGATCAACAGGCTGACTGCAAACGGAACAATGATGAGGAAGCCGAGGCTCATATCGCCGCTCCGAGACGTGTGGGCACCGACCACCAATCCGGTTTTTCTGCCTTCAGTGCCGCCGAGGCGCGCTCGGCCAGCGAGATTGCGTCAAACACACCGAAACAGGTCGCGCCGGATCCGCTCATCCGCACGAGGCGTACGCCAGGCTGCGCGTTCAGGAAGTCGATCACTTCGGCAATCTCCGGCACAAGGCTGATCGCCGGCGCCTCGAGGTCGTTGCGCTGGTGGTGCAGCCAGTCGGTCAGGTGGTCCTTGTCGAGGAAGCCCGGCATCGGGTTGATCTCGGCAAAGTCCCGGCCGCCGCCCGCCGCATCATAGGCAGCAAAGACCGGCCCTGTCGGGCACGGCGCATGGGAGTTCACCAGCAGAACGGGTATCCGGAATGACAGCTGCGCCGGCTCCACTCGGTCCCCTTCGCCGCGCATGAGCGAGGGCATGGCCGCGAGCGAAACAGGCACATCGCCTCCGAGTCCGGGCGCCACCTGTGCCGCATAGGAAGGCGGCAGTCCCCACAGCTGCGTCAGCACACGCAGCGTTGCCGCCGCGTCCGAAGATCCCCCGCCGATACCTGCTGCCACGGGCAGGCATTTGCGAAGGGTCAGCTTTGCGCCCTTGCTGCAGCCCGAAGCCGCGCGCAGAGCTTCAGCCGCTTTCAGAACAAGGTTGTCCTCCACCCGGCCGGAGACTGGCGCAAATGGCCCTTCGACGGTGAGGCTCAGGTCGTCCGCCGCTTCGGCGGTCACATGGTCGGCAGCGCGCTCATCGGCAAACACCACGAGGGAATCGAGATCGTGACGCCCATTGGGTTTCACCGGTCCCACATGCAGGAACAGGTTCACCTTGGCTGGCGCGTAGCCCTTGAGCTCGGTCATGTTTTCGCCCTCCCCCCGCAGCCTTTGGCCTATTGCGCAGTACTGGTAAGGGCCGGTGCCGGCGCAGCCGCCAGCCCCGTCACCAGCTTCTGTTCAATCATCGCCCGGTCTTCCGCAGCCGGATCAAGTTTCAGCGCGCGGCTCCATTGGAAACCTGCCTCCTTGCGCCGTCCGACTTTCCAGTAGGCATCGCCGAGATGGTCGTTCAGCACGGGGTCGCCCGGCAGGAGTTCCACCGCGCGTTCCAACAGGTCCACCGCCTGTTCGTACTGACCGAGCTGATAGTGCGCCCAGCCAAGACTATCGACGATATGGCCGGACTTCGGCTCCAGCACCAGGGCCTGACGGATCAGGCTGAAGCCCTCTTCGAGATTGATGCCGCGATCAATCCAGGAATAGCCGAGATAGTTCAGTACGGTCGCATTGTCCGGCGCGAGGGCCAGCGCCTGCTTGAGGTCCGCCTCGGCGCCTTCCCAGTTGGACTGGCGCTCGCGCGACGCGCCGCGCAGGAAATAGACACGCCAGTCCTGTCGGCCGTCGGCAGCGTCTTCTGCCATCACCTCGCTGAGCAGCGCTTCGGCTCCGGCATGACGCTCCTGCGCCCGGTAGAGGTCCGCCACCTGCAGGCGCAGGCTGCGTTCCGGCTTGGCTTTCAAAGCCTCGGCAGCAACCTTCAGGGCTTCGCCCGGCTTTTCCTGTGACATCAGCGTACTGGCAATCTGTCCGCGCGCGGCCGCATAGAAGGGCGAAACTGGCGGCACTTCACTCAGTATACGGATCGCCGCATCCGGCCGTTTGCCCTGGATCAGCGATTGCCCCAGCAGCGTACGCGCCTGGTGCAGTTGGGGGTCCAGCGCTATGGCCAGCACGAAATATACCGAGGCAATGTCGTCATTGGTCTGCAGCATCAGCGCCGACGCCGGCAGGAACATGGCCAGCGCCGCGCCCTGGCGTGTCGTCAGCCGGCGCGGCTTGATCGTCTCTCCTGCTTCGATTCTCGCCTTCAGCTCCACCAGGGCGGCGTTGACGCCCACGTCCTCACTGAACTGGTCCAGGATGGCTACCGCTTTCTCCCGCTCGCCAGAGGCTGCCAGCAATTCGGCATAGGCCTCCGCACCAACCGCGAGGCGTGCACCCGAAGCCCAGATCTTCCCGAATGTGTCGAGAGCTGCCGCATCATTGCCAGCGGCGCTTTGCACCAGTCCGATCATGTGCAGCGTCGCATTGTCGAGGCGTGGATCGCCGGTCAGGTTCTGCTGCAGCAACGCTTCCGCCGCTGACGCGCCCTGAGTGGGGAGCAGGCTCCAGGCTTCGAGGTTGCGGGCGATCATCCGGTTGAAGGCGCGCAGGTCGCTCGCCTCGATGATCTCGATGGCGTTTTCCGTCTTGCCGCGCCCGATCGCATCCACAGCCAGCGTCAGTCGCACCAGCGCTGCTTCGCTGCCTGCATCATTCGCCCGCCGGGCAAGTCCCGCCGCCACGCCGTAGTCACCCGCAAGCAGCGCAGAGAATACCGCCCGTTCCGCGACGCCCAGGTCTTCCGGCGCCGAACTGATCGCAGAAGCATAATGGCGCGCCGCGACCTGGGGATCGTTGGTCATCGCCGCAAAGCGCGCGATCATGAAATCGCTATACGCCCGCGCCTCGTCCGGACGGTCGGCGGAGGGATAATTCGTGTTGGAGAACGGGCTGCTGGCGCAGGCCGCTGCGATAAGGAATGATAGCGGGACAAGAAGGAAACGACAGGCTTTCATCACGGGAAGTTCGCAGTATCCGGCAGACGCGGCAAGGGGCGGCGCGCTCAGTTGGCGGCGAGGCGCAGGTCCTGCGCCTCGAAATAGTCGTCAATCGCCGCCGCAATAGCCTCTACCGCCGCCGCCCGGCCCTTCTCGGACTGAAGCCGTTTGGCATCCGCCTCATTGGTGAGGAATCCCAACTCCAGCAGCACCGCCGGCACATCCGGTGCCAGAAGAACATAGAAGCCTGCGTTGCGATGCGTATTGCGCAGCACCGGCCCGGCCTTCTGGAGTTGCGGCAGCAGCAGCTCTGCAAACTCGGCCGAACGGGTCTTTGTCTCCCGCTTGACGAGGTCTTCCAGCAACCCGTTCAGCCGCTCGGGTGTCCCATCCTCAATGGCGATCTTCCAGTCATTCTTCGTCGCTTCCCGGTCAATCCGCGTCTCCCCCCGGGCCGAGATCGTATAGACTGAGGCTCCCGATACCGAAGCCGAACCCGCCGCATCAGCATGCAGCGAGATGAACAGCTCCGCGCCCCATTTGCGCGCCAGCGTCACGCGGTCCTCGTGCTCCACATAGACGTCCGTATCCCGGGTCAGGCGCACGTCATACTTGCCGGACTTCTCCAGTACGTCCCGCAGCGCGAGCGCCGCCTTGAGCGTAATGTCCTTTTCCTTGCCCCCGGTCAGCGCCATCGCGCCGGGGTCCTTGCCGCCATGCCCGGCGTCAATCACCACCACGTGGCGGCGTTTGCCGCCAGCGGGCTTGCCGAGGGGCACCCGCCCGCCCGCCAGCTGCTTCTGGGCATCGGCGCGCGCCGCCGCCATCTCGGTTTCCAGCTTGGCCAGCTTCTTGACGTCCCGGCGCGCGGCCACCGTGTACCGTGTGGCGGAAATCGTATCGAGGTCGAGGATCACCCGGTAGGCGCGCTCCTTGCCTGTCGGCGGCAGACGCAGCATCCGGGTCACGGCCATGGGCCGATCCAGGACGAATTCCAGCCGGTCCGGCTCGAGCGACCAGGCCTCAACCCCGCCCGTACCTTCCCCCGCGGCAGCGTACCCGTTTCCGGAGAGCAGCAGCACAACCTTGCGTTCCCCGGCTGCCTCCGTCACCAGCCCGTCGGCCGTTTCGGCCACGTCGGTCCAGATGGTGATACGGGTCGGCGCACCATCGCCGACGATTCGCACCTGTGTCACGTCCGCCGCCGCCGGCAGGCACCAGGCAAATCCCAATAATATCAACAGGATAAGCAAAAATCTGGGCATCGGGTCGATAGGCGGGCCTGGCGCAGGGGCAAACAAGGGGTGACTGCCCTCATAGACCGGTGAATATTAACCTCCGCTTGACCGCGCCTTCACAGGGGGCCGCAGGACCTTCGGAATTTGGCCCTTTCATTTCCGGTCGAAATTGGGCACTATCCGAAGTGTGGCCGTCCGGAAGGGCTGGCCCGCAGGTTTCCCTCTAGCGCGTACCATCCCGGCTTCCCCGGAAAGGCAAGCGGGTCGCGCGCTCCGGAAAGCAAGGATCAATGCGCAACTGTGCCGCTGCCAATACAGGATTCGCCGGGTCGCCCACGCGATCGGCGGAGCCTTCTGGCGTGGCATTCCCCTCAAATCATATTGCCGGCCTTCGGGGCCAACCGAGGCGCCTTGCGCCCTGGCCCGCTGCGCCGGACCGAAAGGTTCTGTTACATGAGCAGATTGATGCTTATCGACGCCGCCCATCCCGAAGAGACGCGGGTGGCGATCGTCAACAACGGCCAGGTTGACGATTTTGACTTCGAATCAACCGGCAGCGAACAACTCCGCGGAAACATCTATCTCGCAAAAGTAACCCGGGTGGAGCCTTCGCTCCAAGCGGCCTTTGTCGAGTATGGCGGCAACCGGCATGGCTTCCTCGCCTTCAGCGAGATCCACCCCGATTACTACCAGCTGCCCGCCGAGGACCGCGAAGCCCTCCTGAAGGAAGCCGCCGAGGAAGCCGCCGCCGCCATCGAAGACGATGACGATGATGATGGCCCCTACACGCCCCACGGCGTGCCGGCCGACATGGAAAACGGCGACGGCCATTCCGGCCATGATCATGACCACGATCATGACCATGAGCACGGCGACGAAGCCGATGCCGAAGCTGAAGGCAGCGAGGAGGACGACGGCGACGAAAACGGCGGCGAAGATGCCCCGAAACCACGCCAGCCCCGCCAGCGCGCCCGCAGCGAACGCGCCGCCCGCCCGGCCTCGACCCGCACGCCGATCTCCAAACGCTACAAGATCCAGGAAGTGATCCGCCGCCGGCAGGTGATGCTGGTGCAGGTCGTCAAGGAAGAACGCGGCAACAAGGGCGCCGCCCTCACCACCTATCTCTCGCTCGCCGGGCGCTATTCCGTGCTGATGCCGAACACCCCCCGGGGCGGCGGCATCTCGCGCAAGATCGTCAATTCGGCTGACCGCAAGCGCCTGAAATCCATCGTCGCCGAACTCGACATTCCGGAAGGCCAGGGCCTCATCGTCCGCACCGCCGGCGCCAAGCGCACCAAGGCCGAGATCAAGCGCGACTATGACTACCTCTCGAAACTCTGGGAACAGATCGTCGAGAAGACGCTGACCTCCGAAGCGCCCGCCCTGATCAATGCCGAAGGCGGCCTCGTCCACCGCGCGATGCGCGACATGTTCGACAAGGAGATCGAGGAAGTCTGGGTCCAGGGCGATGCGGCCTATCGCGAGGCCAAGGATCTCGCCAAGATCATCATGCCGAGCCAGGCCAAGAAGGTTCAGCAATGGGGCGAGGACGATCCGCTCTATGTTGCCGAAGCGGTCGAGAGCCAGCTCGATTCCATCTATTCGCCGACTGTGCAGCTGAAATCCGGCGGCTACCTCGTAATCAACCAGACTGAAGCGCTCGTCGCCATCGACGTGAACTCCGGCAAGTCGACCCGCGAGCGCAATATCGAGCAGACTGCTTTGCGCACCAATCTGGAAGCGGCCGAAGAAGCCTGCCGCCAGATGCGCCTGCGCGACCTTGCCGGCCTGATCGTGATCGACTTCATCGACATGGAGGAGAACAAGAACAATCGCGCGGTCGAGAAACGCCTGAAGGAATGCCTGAAGGTTGACCGCGCGCGTGTCCAGCACGGCCGCATCTCGCAATTCGGATTGATGGAAATCTCGCGCCAGCGCCGTCGTCAGGGCGTGCTGCAGGCGACCTCCGACCCTTGCGAAGCGTGCAACGGCACCGGCCGCCGCCGCTCGATCCCGTCTGCCGCGCTGCAACTGATCCGCGCCATCGAAGCCCGCGCGGCCATCGGCGCCCTGAAGGGCATCTCCGTGAAAGCCCCGACGGATGTCGCCCTTTACATCCTCAACAACAAACGCGAAGCGCTGATCGAGATCGAGCGGGTTGCCGGCTTCGCCGTGTCGATCCACTCCTCGGAAGACATGCTGCCGGGTGATTTCCAGCTCGATGCCGAGCGCGACCCGAACGCCAAGCCGAAGAAGCGCCCGACGCCCCGCTCGCTGATGAAGCCGACCCCGGCTTCCGTCCGCGACGAGGACGATGAAGACGCCGAGGACATCGACGACGTCTCCGCCGACACAGAAGACGAGGACGAAGAGGCCGCCTCCGAGCCGCGCGCCGAACGCCCCGAGGGCGGTGAAGGTGGCAATGGCGGACGCAAGCGCCGCCGCCGCCGCCGCGGTGGCCGCAATCGCGGCGAGAACCGCGAGACGGGGCTGGAAGTGGTCGATGCCGACGCACCGGTGACGGGCGAAGCGGTCAGCACGTCTGACGAGGATGACAGCGACGACGATGAGGACGAGGGCGAAAGCTCCGCCGTCGCGCCGCGCGCTGAAGGCGAGGAAGGCCCGCGCAAGCGCCGCCGCCGTGGACGTCGCGGTGGACGCCGTCGGCGCCGTTCAGGCGAAGGCCGCCCCGAAGGCGCCGAGATTGCTGCCATTGCCGATGGCGGCGCCTATCTCGACGGCCTGTCAGCCAGCGCCGAAGCGATGCTGTCTAACGATGAGCCGGCCGGCATGCCGCAGCCCGCACTGGTCGTCGCCGAGCCCGAAGCGGAAGGCGCCTCGCCGGACGCCGAATTGGATGCAGAGGCTACGGCGCCTAAAGCACGCGCCCCGCGCAGCCGCCGTCCGAAACCCGCCGCTGAAGCAGCGCCGGAAGCTGAATCCGACGCCGATGCTCCAGTAGCAAGCGAAGCACCGGCGCCTGAGCCTGAACCCGCTCCGGCCCCGGAGCCCGAGCCAGTGATGGCCGAGGCCGAAGTGCCCGCAACCGCCCCGGCTCCAGAGCCTGCCCCGGTCCCGCCGCCGCCCCAGGCAGAGGGCCCCAAGAAGTCCGGTTGGTGGAACCGCGCCAAGAAATGATCCGGGAGCGGATAGTACGTTCCCGACCAGGGGGCAGCTTCGGCTGCCCCCTTTTTTTGCGCGCCCGGGATTGCGCGGAATGATCTGCCCCCAAACAAAAAGGCCGGAGCATTTCTGCTCCGGCCTCATCAGTTCAGTGCCGCAGAACTTATGCCGCGACTTTGGCTTTTGTGCCGGCCGGCGGGAATCGGTCGTAGAAGCCTTCGCCCTTCGCAGCCATGTCACGCAGCAGGGCGTTCGGGCGGAAGCGGTCGCCGTACTTGTCGGCAAGGCGGTCGGCTTCGGCGACGAACTCCTTGATGCCCCAGATCAGGTCGATATAGGAGCAGCAGCCGCCAGTGAACGGGGCAAAGCCCCAGGCGAGGATTGAGCCGATATCGGCGTCGCGCGCATCGGTGATCACGCCTTCCTCAAAGCAGCGGGCAACCTCGACAGCCTGGCGCACCAAGAAACGGTTGGTCAGTTCCTTCTTCAGCGCCGGCGGGCATTCGTCGATCTTGACGGTCAGCTGCTTGTTGATGTCCGGCCACAGGCGCGACGGTTTGCCCTTCTCGTCATAGTCGTAGAAGCCCTTGCCGGCCTTGCGGCCGACACGGCCCTGGTCCTCGACCAGCCAGGCGAGGAACTGTGTGCGTTCGTCCGACTGCAGATCAACGCCGGTCGCCTCGGCCATCGCGCGCGTCACTTTCAGGGCAGTGTCGAGGCCGACCGAGTCGGATACTTCCAGCGCGCCCATCGGCATGCCGGCCTGGCGGCCGACGTTCTCGATGATCGCCGGCTTGATGCCCTCGCTCAGCATCTCCATGCCTTCGCGCGTGTAGGTGCCGAAGCAACGCGAGGTGTAGAAGCCGCGGCTGTCGTTCACGACGATCGGCGTCTTGCGGATGGCGAGAACGTAGTCGATCGATTTCGCCAGTGTCGCCTCGCTCGTCTCCTTGCCCATGATGATCTCGACAAGACCCATGCGCTCGACCGGCGAGAAGAAGTGGATGCCGATGAAGTTCGCCGGACGCTTGGAGGCCTTGGCAAGACCCGTGATCGGCAGTGTGGACGTGTTGGAGCCGAACACGGCGTCTTCGCCGAGCACAGCCTCAGCCTGCTTGGTGATCTTCGCCTTCAGTTCTTCGTTCTCGTAGACGGCTTCGACGACCAGATCGGCGCCTTTGAAGTCATCGTATTTATCCGTGGTCGTGATCAGGGCGAGCAGCGCATCGCCCTTTTCCTTCGACAGCTTGCCGCGCGAGACATCTTTCTCGACGAGGCGCACGGAGTATTGCTTGCCCTTCTCGGCAGCTTCCTTCGACACATCGACCAGCACGGTCGGAATGCCGGCCTTGGCCTGCACGTAAGCGATACCGGCGCCCATCAGGCCCGCGCCGATGACCGCGATCTTCTTGAACTCCGTCTTCGGATGACCGGCTGGACGGTTGGCGCCCTTGCCGAGTTCCTGCATCGACAGGAACAGCGAACGGATCATTGCTTTCGCTTCCGGGCGCTGCTGCGTGTTGATGAAATAGCGCGTCTCGATGCGCAGGCCGGCATCGATCGGCACCTGGATGCCTTCGTAGATGCAGGAGAGGATGTTCTTCTGGGCCGGGAAGTTGCCATAGGTTTTCGATGACAGCATCATGTTCGCCATTGTGGCAACCTGGCCGACGCCCGGCGACTTGTGCGGCACGCCGCCCGGCACCTTGTAGCCCTTCTCGTCCCACGGCGCCTTCGCTTTCGGGTTTGCCTTCACCCAGGCTTTCGCACGGGCAACGGTTTCGGACGACGGCGCGAGTTCGTTGACAACGCCCATCGCCTTCGCCTGCTCGGCGGTGAAGCTTTCCCCCTGCAGGATCAGCGGCAGCGCGGCCTGCACACCCACAAGGCGCGGCAGGCGCTGTGTGCCGCCAGCCCCCGGCAGCAGGCCGATCTTGGCTTCCGGAAGGCCGAACTGCAGTTTCGGATTGTCATTGGCGGCCACGCGGTAGTGCCCCGCGAGCGCCACTTCAAGGCCGCCGCCAAGGGCAAGGCCGTTCAGCGCAATCGCGACCGGCTTGCCGCAGGTTTCCAGCTTACGCAGCGTTCCGTTCAGCGAGAAGCCGGCCTCGAACTGTTCCTTTTTCAGTTCGTCTACGGACTTCTTCTTCTCTTCGCCGCCTGCGCCTGCGCGGCTGCCCATCTCGCCGAGGTCGGCGCCGGCGCAGAAGCCGCTCGCCTTGCCGGACGAAATGACGAGGCCCTTGATGGCGTCGTTGGTGGCGACTTCCTTGGTGATCGCAATGATGTCGGCGACTGCCTTGCCGGTCAGCGTGTTCATGCTGCGGCCCGGTACGTCGAAGATGGCATGGGCGATGCCGTCGGCATCAATGTCCCATTTGAAGGTTTCGAGGTTCATGGAATGGCTCCTTGATTTCGGAAGATTGGGATCAGGATTGAGGAACTGGCAGATCGATCTCCGAACGGATGATCATGATCTTCTGCCAGATCTTGCTGGAAAGGTTTGTGGTCAGGCCCTCGATCTCGTTGACGGTGTGGATCACCACTTCGTCGCGCACGCCCTGCATGTAGAGCGCGGCAAGCTTGCCGATCAGCGACAGGAGTTCCGTACAGTAATCGAGGTAACGCATGAGGTCGGTGGGCGAGAGATCGCGTTCGGGCGAGGAAGCCGTGCGGCCTGCGCCGAGAAGGCTGGCGGGATCCTTGGTCAGCTGGTGCATGTCGATCACGTGCGCGATGGAGCGAAGCTCGTGCAGGGCGCTGAGCGCCTGCGACCGCTTGATCCGGGCCTCCAGGTTCAGGAGGAACCAGATGGCAGCGCCCATCAGGATCAGGATATTGGCAATCGCCTCGATCCCTTCGAACCCGATGGCGTCCGGATTGCTCATCAGCATCCGGACTTTCTGCTCAACACCCACACCGGCCAGGAACAGGCCCGTAACGAGTACGAGGGCAACCAGCCCGCGCAGCAGGAGATGAGGCTGAGACACCTCTCCCACCCGCTTCACATGCACCTTTGCGATAGACTCAAGCTCGGCACAGACACCTGTCAGCCCCCGGTTCGGAAAACGCTCGCGCACCCGGTCCCCAAGACGCGCAAGCGTCGTGAGGATCGAGTCCGCTGAAAGCGCGCTGTACCGGTCGGCTGCAGGCATGCTGCAGGCCTAGACCCGCTCGATGATCGTGGCGGTGCCCATGCCGGCGCCGACGCACAGGGTGACGAGCGCGGTTTCCTTGTCGGAACGCTCCAGCTCGTCCACCATCGTGCCGAGGATCATGCCGCCGGTCGCCCCCAGCGGGTGGCCCATGGCGATGGCGCCGCCGTTCACGTTCATTTTCTCGTGCGGGATGCCCAGCAGCTTCATCATCAGCATGACGACCGAAGCGAAAGCCTCGTTCAGCTCATAGAGGTCGATGTCCTTCACATCCATGCCGGCCTTTTTCAGGACCTTCTGGGTCACATAGGTCGGGCCCGTCAGCATGATGCCCGGCTCGGAGCCGATCGAGGCCATCGCACGCACTTTCGCGCGCGGCTTGAGGCCGAGCGCTTCGCCCATTTCCTTCGAGCCGAACAGCACTGCCGAGGCGCCATCCACGATGCCCGACGAGTTGCCGGCGTGGTGGACGTGGTTGATCTTTTCCAGCTCCGGATAGCGCTGCTTGATCACTTCGTCAAAGCCGGCTGCGCCCATGCCGGCAAAGGACGGCTCAAGTGCAGCAAGGGTCTGCATCGTGGTGTCGGGGCGCATGAACTCGTCATGGGCAAGACGGATGCCGCCCATCTGGTCGCGCACCGGTACGATGGATTTCTTGAAGCGGCCTTCTTTCCAGGCCTGCGCCGCGCGGCGCTGGCTCTCGACGGCGAAGGCGTCCACATCATCCCGGCTGAAGCCGTACTTTGTGGCAATCGTGTCAGCGCCGATGCCTTGCGGCGTGAAATAGGATTTCAGCGCAATCTGCGGGTCGGTCGACCAGGCGCCGCCGGCTGCGCCCATCGGTACGCGGCTCATCGATTCCACACCGCCGCCGATCGCCATGTCGGCCTCACCGGTGATGACTTTCGAGGCGGCCATGTTGCAAGCCTCAAGGCCAGACGCGCAGAAGCGGTCAACCTGCACACCGGCGGTCGTCTCGGCATACTCGGCATTCAGCACCGCGATACGGGCGATGTCGCCGCCCTGCTCACCGACCGGCGAGACGCAGCCGAACACGACATCGTCAACTTTGGACGTGTCGAGATTGTTCCGGTCACGGATGGCCTGCAGCACCTGCGTGCCGAGGCTCAGCGCGGTAATTTCGTGCAGCGCGCCGCTGGACTTGCCTTTGCCGCGGGGCGTGCGGACGGCATCGTAGATATAGGCTTCGGGCATGTTGAAAGCTCCTTTCGGGGATCAGGATGGGGTCGCCGGTGCTTTGACCGGGTTCAGTGTCAGGGACGCAGTGGCGCGCGCGGCTTCCTTGCCGCGGGCGTCGAACAGGTCGGCCTCGGCGAAAACCATCGCACGGCCGATATTGCGCAGACGGGCCGCCACTTCGATGGGGCCCGTGCGGACAGGACGGAGGAAATGCGTATGCAGGTCCACCGTAGACGGATATTTTGAAGTACCGGCTTTCACGGTCGTCAGCATGCCGATGGCATCGTCCATCATGGCGACGAGATAGCCGCCCTGGATATAGCCGGCGGGATTTGTGAATTCCGGGCTGCCATTGAAGCGGACGCGGGTGGTCATTGCCTTCGCGTCCAGTTCAAGCAATTCAAAGCCGAGAGACACCGAGCTGCGCGCGGGGTTTGGGAAGACTTCGCGAAGCAGGTGCCGGTCAGGCATGTCCTCTACATCGTCCTCGCGATCAGCATTTTCATCACTTCGTTTGCGCCGCCATAGATGCGCTGCACGCGCGCGTCGGCATACATCTGGGCGATGGGGTACTCGTCCATGTAGCCAAAACCGCCATGCAGCTGCAGGCACTCGTCAACGATCTTGCACTGCAGATCCGAGACCCAGTATTTCGACATCGAGGCCGTGGCCGCGTCGAGCTTGTCCTCGAGCAGGAGCTGCGTGCAGTGGTCCATGAACACCTTGGCCACTGTCGCCTCGGTCTTGCACTCGGCCAGCTTGAACTGCGTGTTCTGGAAATCCCAGATCGTGCCGCCAAAGGCCTTGCGGCCCTTCACATAGGCAACCGTCTCGTTGATCGCACGCTCGATCATGCCGATGCCCTGCAGGCCGATCACGTGGCGCTCCTGCGGCAGTTTCTGCATCAGCTGGATGAAGCCCTGACCCGCTTCCTCGCCGAGCAGGTTCGAGGCCGGCACTTTCACATCATCGAAGAAGAGCTCCGACGTATCGGCCGCATGCTGGCCGACCTTGTCGAGGTTGCGGCCCCGGCGGAAGCCGCCTTCGCCTTCAACCTCATCCGTCTCGACACAGACGATCGAGATGCCCTTCGCGCCCTTGGTCGGGTCGGTCTTGGCGCAGACGAGGATCAGGTTCGCCGTCTGGCCGTTCGAGATGAAGGTCTTCGAGCCATTGATGACGTAACCGTTGCCGTCCTTCTTCGCCGTCGTCTTGATGTTCTGCAGGTCCGAGCCCGCGCCGGGCTCGGTCATTGCGATGGCAGTGACAATCTCGCCCGAGCAGATCTTCGGCAACCAGCGGCGCTTCTGTTCCTCGGTGCCATAGGCGGTGATGTAAGGCGCGATGA
>CAZXQD010000062.1:0-20974 GCA_964643405.1 uncultured Hyphomonas sp.
GCGCATCAAGCCGCGCTACATGGCGCAGATGAAGGCGCGTCCGCCGACATTCGTGTTGATCGCCTCGCGCGGCGACCAGATGCCGGAAGGCTACAAGCGCTACCTGATCAACGGCGTGCGCGAAGCGTTCGACATGCACGGCGTGCCGATCCGCCTGTTCGTGCGGCAGGGAAAGAATCCGTATGCAGGCAAGATCGGTCCGGACGGTCCGCCGCGGTACAAGCGGCCGCGGGAGTAGGCGGTCCTCGCGGCCGTCCAGCGTATCGGAATCGACCGGTTGGACATGCTGCACGGCAATTCGTGATGGTCTGGGTCACATTCCGGCGTTCGCCTGCCGTGCAACCGAATTGAGAGCAGTTCGGTTTCAGACTATTCGATAGGCAAGACGCATCGGCTGACGGGACGCTGGGTGTCGTTTTTGGCCGAAGAGGGGGCTTATGAACCAGAAACCGCGGCTTCGGTGGGGCCTGTTTGCCTCAGGCAGCATTCTATTCGCAGCCGGACTTTTGTTTGCTATCCGGCCGCCCGCTGTCCTTGGCTGGGCAGACGACATCTTCGCCAAAATCCCGGGTTCTGAAACCGCATTTGACTTCGCTTCACTGGGCTTGCTCGCCGCCAGCTTCTTCATGGTGACCGCTGCGCTTTTCTTGCCTGCGCGCCCGCGAGATGACCGCTGGCATAAAAGACTCGCGCTTTATCGATCAAGACCGGTGCTTCGCGCCACCAAACTAGACCCGGTGCGCGTGGCGCGATTGTTTTCCCGAATGTCAGATGATGCCTTGCACGTTGCGTCCATACTGCCTTCGCATTCTTCGGCTGGCCGTTTGGCTGCCAGCGAGGAACTTGCCCGGCGCAATCTGCCTAACGGCTCGTATCCAAAATTGTCTGTTCCCGGATTTTTTACTCCCCTGCAGCTACCCAACGCGCCGAGGATTGTCTTCGGCGCCGGGGCCAGCGTGCGTCAGATTCTTGCTGGCCTGAGCGCATCAGGATTTGCCTTTGCTCTAGGTATGATGATCTGGAACCTTGTTGCCGCGCAGGACCTACAGGCGAAGGCAATCAGTGCCGGGATTTCCCCAGTGGTCGTCGAAACGTTTGACGGCAGTCCCAGCGTTACGGAGGTGCCGACGGAACTCGCCGGTTTTTCCGAGGCGCATGAGATTGTCCTCCGAACCAACATTGCCCTTTACGCTGGCGGCTTATGGATATTCAGCTGGGCGGCCATGCGATTTACGGGTTGGTACCGAGCCCATCCCCTTCGCGTATTGCTGCTTCGCAAGTTCAATGACCGCCGCCTCGGCAAGACTTACAGACGTCTGGTGCGTGAAGAACTGCAACCGCTTGGCCATGTGATTGCGCTCGCTGACAAGCACGTCCAAAGGCCCGCGAGCGCGTGGCTGGCGAGCCAATTCATTATTGCAACGTCGTCTTTCGCGGGCGCAATCTGGGTCGTGTTGACGTTCCCGGTCACGCTGATCCTGCGTTTCTTTGACCGGACTCGTTGGGGGCCGGCGTTTGTTGCATCGGCGAGGGACTTCCGATTGCTTGCCCATCGGCTTTACGATCGCCTGGAACTCAATGTCGAAACATCGATCGTCGCAAACGCATATCTCGTGCGTACTTCGGATGCCTGGTGGAAGCTTGTCGTGGAACTCATGATGCGGTCAGCCGATGTGATCATTCTTGATGTCTCGAACGTGACTCAAGGCACTGCCTGGGAAATCGAGACGATTGAGCGTCTAGAGCTGTGGGGACGTGTTGTGTGCATCGCGCGAGACGACAGTGCTGCGGCAGCCACTTCTAGTGCAGGAAATATAAGCAACGATGCTGCGCGGACTTTGCCCCCCGTCTTTCCCTATGCGTCTTATGGCCGGGTGATCGACCAGCAACAATTCAGGAACCGCGTGCTCGACGCTGTCCAAGTGTCCGTGCAGGCAAGGTTTGGCCGCTTCGACAGCGCCGGCGCTTGACCCTAAGCCGCCTCAAGCAATTCGGGTCCGGCGGCTTACTCCCGGAACGTCCGCGAGATCGAATCCGTCAGCGGCTTCACGAGGTAGCTGAGGACGTTGCGGCTTTCCGTGCGCAGCATGGCTTCGACCGGCATGCCGGGGAGGAGCTGGAATTTCGAACTGGCCAATGCCTCGTCCGGAATCTCGACCATCGCTTCGTAGAAGGTGGCGCCGGAGGCTTCGTCGAGCAGGGCGTCAGCAGAGATGGCGATGACCTTGCCGCTGAACTGGGGCGTTTCATCCTGATTGAAGGCGGAGAAACGCAGCGTGGCCGGCTGGCCGACGCTGATCTTGTCGATGTCGACCGGGCTGATGCGGACCTTGGCGATCAGGCGGTCGTTCTCCGGCACGATGTACATGATGGGCTCGGACGGGCGGATGACGCCGCCGACCGTGTGCGCGCGGATGCCGATGACGCGGCCGGCGCGCGGGGCGGTGATGTCGAGACGCCCGGAGCGGTCGAGCAGGGCGGTGCGCTCTTCCGTCAGCTCACTGATCTGGGTCTGCACGTCGCGCAGCTGGGTGAGCAGGTCTTCGGTATTGTCCTGATTGAGGCGCGCGATCTCGCTGCGCGCTTCACCGATCTGCACGCGGGTCGCGGCGATGTCGGAGAGGAGGCCGTCCTTCTCGCCCTGCAGGCGGGCACGGTCGCGCTTCAGTGCGAGGACGCGCGTGATGACGGCCTGGCCGCGTTCCATCAGTGTTTCAAAGCGGGCGATCTCGTCGTCGACGAGGGCGATCTGTTCGTCCTTGGCGGTGATCTCGTTCTGCATGCCGCTGATGCGGGTATTCAGCTGATCGATCCGTTGGCGGAGGATCGTGCCCTGTGTACCGAGATTGTCGCTGCGTGCCTTGAGGAGCCCATCCTGCGAGGTAAGCACGGCCTGCATGTCGGGCCGGGCGATGAAATCCTCGAAGCCTGGACGAAGGGCGAGGGTGTCGCTGCCGTCGCGTTCGGCGATGAGGCGGGCTTCTGTGCCGAGGAGGCCGTAGAGGCGCGCTTCGAGGGCCTGCAGCGCCGCGCCGGTAGATGTGGAGTCCAGTGACAGGAGCTTCTGCCCCTCGGCGACGGCATCGGCTTCGCGAACATAGATTTCGCGCACGATGCCGCCTTCCAGGTGCTGGATGGCCTGCTGGTTGGATTCGACGGAGATTTGTCCGGCGGTGAGCACAGCGCCTTCGAACGGGGCGAGGACCGACCAGGCGATGAGGCCGCCGAAGACGAGCGCGACAATGCCCCAACCGACCGCAAGGTACTGGCCGAGGAAATCGCTGCGCTTCGCGGCGGGGGATGCGGCGAGATTAGCCATGGCCACCTTCTCCCGGGCGGATGGTGCGGACATTTCCGGCCGGCTTCGGCAGGACCTTGGCGAGGACGTCTTCAGCGGGTCCGAACTCGCGGATCTTGCCGTCGTCGATGACCATCAGCTTGGTACAGTGGACGATGGCGTTCGGCCGGTGGGCGATGATGATGACAGTGGCACCGCGCGCTTTCGCAGCGGCGATGGCCGATTGAAGGGCCTGCTCGCCTGGGCCGTCGAGGTTCGAGTTCGGCTCGTCGAGGATGATCAGGTTCGGGTTGCCGAACAGGGCGCGGGCAAGGCCGATGCGTTGGCGCTGGCCGGCGGAAAGATAAGCGCCGCCGAGGCCGATGTCGGTATCGTAGCCGGCAGGCAGGCGCAGGATCATGTCGTGGCAGCCGGCGGCCTGCGCCGCCGTGATGATCGCTTCGGGCGAGGCGTCATCGCGGAAGCGGGCGATGTTGTCGCGCACGGTGCCGGAGAGAAGATCCGCCTGCTGAGGAAGATAGCCGATCTGCGGACCGAGGGTTTCCGAGGGCAGCGCCGCGATGTCGGCACCGTCCAGGCGGACATGGCCGGAGAGGGCGGGCCAGGCACCCGTGAGCACGCGCGCGAGCGAGGATTTGCCGGCGGCGCTGGGTCCAAGGATGCCGAGCACATCGCCGGGGACGAGCTGGAAGGTGAGACCCTTGAGGACAGGCGTCTTGCTGCCGGGCGGGCCGGCGAAAACGTTCTCCGCGCGCACTTCGCCGCGGATCGGCGGAAGGGGCATCTGAGGCGCTGGCGGAGGAACACGGGCGAGCGCCTGTTTCAGCGATGCCCAGCTCTCGCGCGCCGAGACGATACCGCGCCATTGGCCAACGAGTTGCTCTAGCGGGGCGATGGCGCGGCCCATCAGGATGGAGGCCGCAATCATCGCGCCGGGCGTCGCCTCGCCCTTGATGGCGAGCCAGGCGCCGATGCCGAGGATGGCGGATTGGAGGAACAGGCGGAACGCCTTGGTGCCGGACGTGAAGCCACTGAGAATGCGGGCGGACTTCGAGAAGGCGCTGTCGCCGCCATCGAAGATGCGCTGCCAACGCTGGCGAACCGCTTCGCCCATGCCGAGAGCTTTGAGGACTTCGGCGTTGCGGGTCATCTCGGCGGAGCGCAGGCCACTGGCGCGGTCCAGGTCTTCGCTCTCTTTTGTCAGACGCGCAGAGGCGCGTTCGTTGATCAGCGAGGCGGCGACGAGGACCACCGCGCCAAAGATGGCCCAGAGGCCGAACAACGGGTGGAGCATGAACAGTACAAGGAGGAAGAGCGGGCTGAACGGCGCATCGAACAGGGCGCCGGAAACGGGGCTGGCGATGAAGCGGCGCAGCTGGCGCAGGTCGCGGACCGGGCGGTCGGAGGCGCGGCCGGGATCGGCAAGGCTGAGCGCCATGGCGGCAGCGGCTGCGCGCCCGCTGAGAATGCCTTCAAAGCGCGAGGCGGCAACACTGAAGAGGCCCGAGCGCGCCCATTCAAGGATGCCCAGCGTACCGTAGAGCACGAGGACGAGGAGCGTGAGCGCGACAAGGGTAGGGATCGACTGCGAGGCGAGGACGCGGTCGTAGACTTGCAGCATGTACAGCGGGCCGGTCAGCATCAGCAGGTTCACGAACAGGCTGAACCCACCCGCGTGCCAGAATACGCCGCGCGAGGCGCCGAGGGCGTCCCTGAGTTCTGTGGTCGGTAGCGCTGCGTCCGGCTTCATGGGATTTTGTCTAGCAGGTTTCCGGCGCGCTGTTCAGGCGCAATCTCAGGCGCAGTCTTAACCGGGACTGCCGGGGAAGCGACACAGGGCAGCGTCAAAGAAAGTCCTTGAGGCCGCGTTCCTTCAGGGTTTTGACGACGGCGCCAACATCCTGCGAGCGGCCGGGTTTGGTTACCAGGATGCGGCCGCCATCGGCGACGACGATCAGGCCTTCGACGCCGACGAGGGCGACGATCTGGCCGTCAGCGGCGTAGACTTGGCAATCGGGCGCGTCGACGAGGATGGGTTCGTGCGGGTTCTCGCGGGACGAGACCTCGCCGACCATGGCCCAGCTGCCGATGTCGCTCCAGGCGCAGTCGAGCGGCGCGAAGAGGGCCGCGCGATCGGTTTTTTCCATCACGGCATAGTCGATTGACGTGGAGGGGACGGCAGCGAAGGCAGCAGCGTTGAGATAGTGGTTGGCGCCGTCACGATAGGCGCGCTCCAGCGCTTCGCCGGCCTTGCTCAGGATGGCGGGCGCGTGGGCGTTCAGTTCGCTGAGCATTGTCGCGGGGCTGAACAGGAAGATGCCGGCATTCCAGCTATAGGTGCCGGTGGCGAGATAAGATGCGGCGGTGGCGGCGTCCGGCTTTTCCTTGAAGGCGGCGACAGAGAAAACCTGGCCGTCGATGGGCGCGCCGGCCTGGATATAGCCGAAACCGGTTTCCGGGCGGCTCGGGGCGATGCCGAAGGTGGTGATATAGCCGCTGTGGGTGGCGGGCGCGGCGGCGCGCACGGCATCGAGGAAGACCCCTGGACGGCCGATGAAATGATCCGACGCGACGAGGAGGCCCAGGCCATCGGGGAAGTTGTCCGCGAGCCAGCGCGCGGCGACGGCGGCGACAGCGGCAGTGTTTCGGCCTTCCGGCTCCAGCAACACGGCGGCGGGCGTGACGCCGATCTCGCCAAGCTGGCGGGCAATGAGGTCGGCATAGGCGGTGTTGGAAATGATGACCGGCTGCTGGTGGAAGCCCTCGGCGCCAGCAAAACGCAGCACGGTTTCCTGGAAGACGGACTTTTCCGAGACAAGCGCATGGAACTGTTTCGGGCGCGCCTGGTTCGAAACGGGCCAGAGCCGCGTGCCCGCGCCGCCGCACATGATGACCGGATGGATTGCCATGCCTGTTGTTTACCTTGCTGCCTGCGCTGTATGCGGGGAAACGGCCCTTGCAGGCGCCCCGTTCCAGCCGGCAGGTTTGCAACATCCGCGCCGGGCTGCAATGTGGGCGTTCAGCAAGTCTTCAGAGGACTTAACATGACGCCGGAACTCTACGGACATCCTTTCTCATCCTATACGCAGAAGGTGCTGATCCCACTCTACGAGAACGCCACGCCGTTCGAGTTCCGAGCGCTTGGGCCGGAGGCGCCGGAGCATCAGGCCGAGCTGCAGCGGCACTCGCCGATGGGCAAGTTTCCGATGCTGGTGGACGGGGCGCGCACCTTCGTCGAGGCGAGTGTTATCATCGAGTACCTTGATCAGGCCTATCCGGGGCCTGTTCGGATGATCCCGGCAGACCGGGACGCGGCGCTGGAAGTGCGCTTCCTCGACCGGTTCTTTGACCTCTATGTGATGGACGCGATGCAGGAGGCGGTGAATGCGGCGCTGAAAGTGGTGCCAATGACGCCGGAGGACGGGCTGGCGCATTCGGCGGCGCGGCTGGAGACAGCCTATGCCTGGCTGGACCGGCACCTCAAGGGACGCACCTGGGCGACGGGCGAGGCGTTCACGCTGGCGGACTGCGCAGCGGCGCCATCGCTGTTCTATGCCGACTGGGTTTATCCGATCCCGGAGCAATACGCTCAGCTGCGGGCTTACCGCGCGAGGCTGCTGGCGCGGCCGTCGTTCGCGCGGGCGGTGGACGAGGCGCGGTATTTCCGGCCGTACTTTCCGCTCGGCGCGCCGGACAGGGATTAGGTCCCAGCCGGCTTCGCCCCATCGAAGTGTTCGGTTCTTTGTTTTGCCGTTTGGGGGGGGCGAATTGGTTTGTGTCCGCGTTTCCTAATGTCCCGGGGGTGGTGAAAACACTGTGCCGATCGGCCGTTTGACAGCAAAACGAAACGTCAAGCATATCGCGGATGAGACTTCGATACAGATCAAAGGTGTGACGGATGAAGGCTTTGAACCAACCTGCCGCGATATTGCTGGCCGTGAATCTATCTGTGTTTGGAGTGCAGGGATGTGCGAACTCGCATGCGGCTGAGCCTGCGCCATCACCGCCCGAACTTTCGCTGCGAAAGAAACTCGACGCAGCCGTGCCTGCGCTACTCGTGTCGCAGAAGGTCCCCAGCGTTTCGATTGCATATGTCCGCGATGGAAAGATCGACTTCGTGGCCGCCTATGGCGATCAGGCGCCCGGCGTGCCTGCCACCGAAGATACGCTTTACAATGTCGCGTCTCTGACAAAGCCTCTTGCTGCTGAGGTCTATCTCCGGTTCGCGACACACGCGGGACTGTCGATTGATGCGCCTATGTCCGAGGCATGGGTTGATCCCGACCTGGCGGGCGACGCACGGGCCTTGCTTCTGACGCCGCGTCTTGCTTTGAGCCACAGGACCGGGTTTGCAAACTGGCGCAGTCAGACCGGCGGAGTGTTGAGCTTCGAGGCCAATCCCGGGGAGCGGTTCGGGTATTCGGGCGAAGGCTTGGAGTATTTGCGCACATATCTCGAGAAGGTTTCTGGAAAGCGACTGGATGTTCTGGCTGCTTCCTTCATCTTTGAACCGCTCGGAATGCGGGACACATTTTTCGGGTGGCCCGAAGCCGAGCGCGACCGGGTAGCGACCCCATCGGCCGAAGGCGAATGGCTGGAGGTCGATTCGAACACGGAAGTGCTGGCCGCCGACAACGTCCATACCACGGCGCGCGACTATGCGAGGTTTGTGATCAGCGTGATCGATGGTGTCGGTGTATCGCCCGAGTTGCGCGAAGAGCAGTTTCGCGTTCAGACGGACCGCAAGGCTGATCTCTGCAGCCGGATTGAAACGCAGTATTGCCCGTTGCAGCTTGGGTTCGGACTCGGCTGGGAAACCTATGTGTTTTCGAACACGACGATGCTCATGCACACGGGTAACGATCTGGGTGAATCGGCCGTCGCTATCGTTGATCTTGAGCGCCGCGACGCATTTGTGATGCTGACCAACAGCAAGAACGGTATCTCGGTTGCCGCCGGATTGCTTGATCATCTGGATCTTGAGCCGGGACTCGTCGAGTATCTCAAGCGGATTTGATGCCGCGCGCCCATCCGGCTGTCTGGTACGCGCGGCCTTTACTGGGCGGACATTGGGACTCGAACGTCCCGCGCAGGGCGAGGAATGTGAGGAAGCGACTCGGCGGCTTGTGCGCATCAGGGCTGCACGCTGGGTTCTTGATCATGTTGGAGTGCCAACCGCTCTACCCCGCCCTCACAAGATAGGGTTTCGATTGCATCGCCTACTGGACAAAAGGTGATCCCTTACGCACCCTTCTCAGACGACCGGAGGCAATCATGCGGCACTTCCTGAAATCTTTCATCCTTTTCGCTTTCGCCTCTGTCGCGACTGCAGAGGGCGCGCCTGGCGGCACCTACGGCGACCTGCTCACCGTGCACGAGGAATTACAGGAATACATGGTGCCCGCCTTCACGCCGAGTGTGGTGCTCGATTCAGGGGCGCGTGTCGGCGAAATCTACGCCGACGCGCTGATGGAGGAAAAGCGCGCAGGACTGGCACAATTCGAGGAACGCCTCGCGGGGATGGCCGTGCAAACGTGGCCGCGCGACGAGCAGGCCGACTTCCTGGCGGTCAAGTCGCTCCTCAACGGCTACCGCTTTAATCTGGAGGTGCTGCGTCCGTGGAAACGCGACCCCGGCTTCTACCTCGACCCGCTCATGCGCGTAGCCTTCACGGACCTTGGGGCAGGCGATGAGGCGCTCGCTCGCCTCGAGACGCAGCTGGCTTCGGTCGCGCCGATGCTGGCCTCGGCGCGGTCGAATCTCACTGAGGTGGCGGGCGACTATGCAGACCTGGCGCTGTTCAACCTCGGCAATAGTGACGGGGTCAATCACTACCACCCTTACCGGGACGTGCCGCCGGCGGGGATCATTGGCTGGTATGACGATCTGCTTGCGCGCAGCCAGTCCGAGCGGCCTGAGCTTGTCCCGCAGGTTATTGCGGCGCGCGCCGCCATCATCGAATTTCGGGACTGGCTGCGGGCCGAGCGGCCTCGCATGACCGCGCCTGCAGGCGTCGGGCCGGAGCGCTACGACTGGTACATCCGGCACGTGCGGATGATCCCGCTCACGGCTTCCGAAATGCTCACGCTGGCCGAGCGTGAGCACGAGCGGATGACCGCGGCATTGGCCATTCTGCGCCATCGCAACCGCGACCTGCCCCAACTCGAATTGTCGGCAACCGCCGAGGAGCAGCGCGAAAAGGTCAGGCAGACCGACGAGATTGTGCGCGACTTCCTCGTGGACGAGGAGATTGTCACGGTTCCGGACTTTGTCGGCGAGCTGGGAAGCAACACGCCCTGGATCGAGCGGGCGACGGGCCCGAATTTCTGGGAGCAGATCCAGTTCAGGGATCCGATCCCGGACCATCTGCATGCGGTCATTCCCGGCCACCGCTTCGATGCGGTGCTGGCCGCGCGTGACACGCGCCCGATCAGGCGGCGCTACAGTGACGGCGCGCGTGCGGAGGGATGGGCAACCTATCTTGAGGAGGCGCTGATGCTGGCCGGAGCGACGCGCCACTCGCCGCGTGCGGACGAGTTCATCGAGCTGTTCGGCATCTTCCGCGCCGCGCGTGCCCGCCGATATCTTCATGCAGCACAATCGCTGGGACGTGCGCGAGGCCGTCTCGTACATGCGCGCCAAGACGCCTTGGCTGGACGAGGACGTGGCGCGCGTAGATGCGGAAATCTACCTGCGCCGCCCGCCCGGCTACGGCATCGCCTACACGATCGGCAAGCTGCAGATGGATGCGCTCCTTGCCGACCGGTCACAGCAGCTTGGAGAGAGCTTCTCGCTGCAGGAATTCCACGACAGCTTTCTGGGCGCCGGGCGATTGCCGATCGCCCTCATCCGCTACGAGATGACGGGACTGGATGACGAGGTGAAGCTGTTCTGGACGACCCCGCCCATTCCGCCGCAATAGGCGAACGGGGCGTTGCGGTGCAAGACGTGTGGACGCCGTCTTTCGCGGCGGCAGATTTCGCTTCGCTCCAACCGGCCTGCGGGGCGCGGTACTTCTGGCCATATGTTCCGTTCGGGGTGCCCGATCGGGATTGAACGGAGGATACCGGCGCGGGAACGTGAAAGGGCGCTTTTGGCCCATTCCTGACTCTCGCCACAATCGTCACTACCCCGGTCAGCCTCAGTGGACCGGCGCGCGTGCGGAACCATAATGCGTTTCAAGAAGTGGTGCCGTCTCGGCATGGCTGACGATCTCTTTCACTAGGATTTGTTGGTATGCGGAACGGCCGCAACATTGCTTGCCAAGCCGCAAGCCCTCTGTTTCAGCGTAGAACAAATAGAGGCGGTGCCCCAGTCTTTGAGACGCCTCACGTGTGTTCCGGCTCGTACCTCTGAAAGGGTGTCTTCAACCAATAAATTGCCTCTCCGAAGAATGCAGGTCAGCAGGTCACCCGGCATGCATGAAGTTAATCGGGGTTACTCGCACCAGGCATCATAGCCTTCAGTACGCAAGGTATTGGCGCCCGTGCAGGCAACCCAGCGAACATAATTGTCTCCTGCAAAATGGGCATAGGTCGTATAAGGACCAAAGGTGTGCATACCGCGATAGCCGCCATTGCAGGAATAGCCCGCGTCACTGTAGCCATCGACGCACCATGCGACTTCGATCGTGTATCCGCAGGAATTGTAGAGATTTGGTCCGCTTATTTGGATACAGTGACTCGCCTCGGATGATTGGGCCAAAGCCTCCTGCTTAGACAGGCCTGCATTGATCGCAGGGATCAAAAGTGCCGTAGCGAATGCGAACTTGAACAGCTTCATGGTCCTCTCCTTGGGGATGCTTGGTCTTGCTTAAGGCAAGCAGACAAAAGCGATATCCCCCCAGTTCGGGGGGTAATCCTCTTTGAAGAGTCTCGGCTCGGAATTGGACTTCGGCGCAACGCGACGTCCCCAAGTACTTTTTCAGTCGTCTATTCGGCCGCGACGTGACTGTTAGCTCAAAGACTTCAATCGCCGCGTTGGCGTCGGCGCGGGTTACGTCCCGGATCAAGGCTTAGTTGTATTCGGCGCGCAGCACCAAATCGGATCGGACCGCCTCAGCAGAAAGCAGCGAACGACGTTTGAGCATAACGCCGTGCCGTTGATCAGATTCGCATCCCTTGGGCATCATCCAAAAGGCGCTCACGCGCACCGTAAGATTTTGTATTGACTGGAGAAAAATAAACTTCGATCCACACGATCAGAAGTTGCCCACCTTGGAGATTCAGAATGCTGCGCTGGCGTTTCCCAGTCATCGGAAAACCTGGTCCCACGCCTTTGTGAGCCTGCGAGATCAGACGATGGACCTGACAAGCACTCAGCGCATCCGTGACCTCGTAGGCGCCCGAACAGGCAAGCAGGCCGCCCTGCTTACGGCGTTCGGCCTGATGTGTGCCAGCACGGGGGACTTCAAGCTGGTGGTCCGGGATACTGTGGAGCTTTTGAGGCAAATCCTGCCGGCTGACACGATCGGGTTCTTCTGGTCGGACCCGGAAGGCAACATGATTGACGCGTATGTCGAGAAGCCAGCGCTCTTGTCCGTCGAGACCTTCCTGGCCCATCAGCTTTTCATCGAGGCGGACCCTCGCAACTGGCCCACGTTCAACGAGAATGTCCTTGCCGGCCCAGTCGCCGGTTACCTGCTTCCGTACCAGACCGAAAACTTCTTCGCGTCCAACATGTTCGAGGTTTCCTACAAGCGGATCGGTGCACGCCATATCCTGGACGCCGTGGCCCATGACGGCAAGCAGCCGTTCGGATCCTACCTTTTCCTGCGCTCGCCGGAAGAGGGGCCATTCAGCGATGAGGATACCCGCCTTGCGCTGACGATTGCGCATCTGACGACGCTTGCCTTCCGGCCGCCTGGCGCCGCATTTCTGAATTCGAGTCGCCTGACGGATGCTGGCCTCATTGTCATCGGGGAGGACGGGCGCGTTGCGTTCCACAACAATGAAGCTTTCCAGAGCCTGTGGCTTGTCGAGCGAAGCGGCTACATACCAATTGTCGGCGGGCCTGAGGTCGGTTTTGAGGACCTTGCCGATAGGTTTTGTGCAGAATTTGTGGAGGCTGCGCGAAGGGGCGAAAGTCTGTCGCGGCAAGTGAGCTGCCGGTGGGGCGATTTTGAGATCCGCAGCGAACCGGTCCAGGGGGTGACCGTAATCCGGATGATGCAATACCGTCCGTTCACATACCATATCGCGGCCAAGCTCGCCGAATGGGAGCTGCCAGCTCGGCGGCTAAAGGTTTGCTGGCTGGCGCTTATGGGCCTGTCCCGCAAGGAGATCGCCGCACTCGCAGGCATCAGTGTCGATACGGTGGGCGAGCACCTGGAAGCCTTGTTCAAACGTCTTGGGGTCAACTCGACCCTTGAACTCCTGCTTCGTGTCGCTGCGTAACCCCCCGGATAGTGGGGGTTTTACTGGAGTAGCATTCATAGTCTCGTCTCAGCTTGAGGCTTCCAGCGAAGGTGAGGCGAAATGAGGTTTACTATCAAACCGCTGCTTGCAGCGATCCTGATTGCAGCAAGTGTCACGCCGTCCTTGCTGGCGCAGAGTCACAGCACGCCTTTCGAAGGCGGTAACGCACCAGGTGCGACAACCGGTGTCCCTGTGAGTGGTTTGCCCAGCGTGTCTGTTGGAACCGGACGTAGCAGTGAGCCATCAGGCGGATACCATGACGTCACCCTCGTTGATCGTTGGACCAACTCCTGGGAAAGCAATCCGCTCCTGCGTGTGCCAGAGTCGGCCTACGATCAAACTGTGGCGAATCTGAAGGAGTGCGGCTACGGTCGCCGATGCGACCCGATGTTTCCGTCTGAATCGCCGTACGCCTACGACGTAGGCGACATCGTCAATCCGTTCACTGTGAGTGGCAATCCTGGCAGCCAGACCCCCGCCTGCAAATATACACCCCAGGCTGGATATTCCCTCCCTTACCTTCCGGGCTCACGAAGCGCATTTGGCATTGGCGGCGGTGTGCCGGGGGAACAGACGTGCGCCTTCCTCCTGCAAGCGGCGATCCATGAATGGATGGAAAACAAGGTCGGCGGGAGCCGCGGCGCAAGTGCCCTCGTCAGTTCGGCTCCTGTGATGCCAGGTACGGCGACCGGGCAGTGTGAAGCAGACCTGAAAGCCTACCGAGACGGATCTGATGCCCTCGACGGACGGGTGTCTCCGATGGAGATGATGAAAAACCTGCAACTGGCCATGTATCTTGAGGTCAACATGTACAGGATCCTGACGACGTCCTGCAAAGGTACCTCGCAGGCCGACCGCGCTGATTTCTATCTGCAGGCCGCCGGCCAGTCTCTGAAGACCTGTCAGATCATGTCGAGCGATCCGAGCGTTTGCGTCCCGAAGGTTCCTTAACGCAGTACGGCTGTCCTGTCTGATAGTCAGCACTAAGTAACTGTCTGAACTGACAATAGTTCAACCTCGTAAAGGTTGCCGACTGTAGTGTCGGGAACGGCGCGTTTCGGCGAATATCTTCCGTTGCGCTTCTCTAAGCTTCCTAAATCTCGAACGTGCCGCGCAGGGCGAGGAACTTCAGGATTTCCTCGGCTGCTTCTTCCGGGGTGCGGCCCACGGTGTTGAGGCGCAGTTCCGGGTCGAGCGGGGGCTCATACGGGCTGTCGATGCCGGTGAAGTTGGCGATCTCGCCGGCGCGGGCCTTCTTGTAGAGGCCTTTGACGTCGCGCTGCTCGGCGACATCGAGCGGCGTGTCGACATGGATCTCCACGAACTCGCCGGGCGCCATCAGCCCGCGCGCCATCTGGCGCTCGGCGCGGAAGGGCGAGATGAAGGAGACGAGCACGATGAGGCCCGCATCGGTCATCAGGCGCGCGACGTTCGCAACGCGGCGGATGTTCTCCACGCGGTCGGCATCGGTGAAGCCGAGATCGCGGTTGAGGCCGTGGCGAACGTTGTCGCCGTCGAGGATGAAGGTGTGGCGGCCCATCTGGTAGAGGCGCTTCTGCAGCGCGTTCGCGATGGTGGACTTGCCGGAACCGGAAAGGCCGGTGAACCAGAGGACGGTCGCCTGCTGGTTTTTCTGCTCGGCAAGGGCCTCGCGGGTGATGTCGAGCGCCTGCCAGTGGATATTGGCTGCGCGGCGGAGCGAGAAGTCGATCAGGCCCAGCGCAACCGTGTTGTTGGTCTGCCGGTCGATCAGGATGAAGCTGCCGGTGAGGCGGTTCTCCGTATAGGGATCAAACGGGATCGGCTGGTCGAGGGCGATCGTGGTGACGCCGATCTGGTTGAGTTCCAGCGTGCGGGCGGGCGTTTCGGCCATCGTGTTGACGTCGATGCCGTGCTTGGGCGCGTTGACGGTAGCAGAAACGGTGCGCGTGCCGGATTTCAGGAAATAGCGGCGGCCCGGCAGGAGCGGGTTCTCGCTCATCCAGAGCAGCTTCACCTGGAACTGGTCGGAGACTTCCGCCGGCCCGTCCCCGGCTGCGATGACATCGCCGCGCGAGGTGTCGATCTCGTCCGCGAAGGTCAGCGTGACGGACTGGCCGGCGACGGCTTCGGGAAGGTCGCCGCCATGGGTGACGATGCGGGTGACCGTCGTTTCGCGGCCCGAGGGGAGCGAGCGAACCTTGTCGCCGGGGCGGACGCGGCCGGAGGCAATCTGGCCGGAGAAGCCGCGGAAATCGAGGTTGGGCCGGTTGACCCACTGGACCGGCAGGCGAAAGGGCAGGTTTTCCGTGTCGCGCGCGATCTCGACCGTTTCCAGATAGTCCATCAGGCTCGGCCCGGTATACCACGGCGTTTCCGGCGAGCGCTCGGTGATGTTGGTGCCGGCAAGGGCAGAGATCGGAATCGGCACGATATCGAGCTTGCCCGGCAGGTCTTCGGCAAACGCGCGATAATCCGCAACGATCTGGTCGTATACGGACTGTTTGTAGCCGACGAGATCCATCTTGTTGATGGCAAGCACGAGATGGCGGATGCCGAGCAGCGTGGCGATGATGGAATGGCGGCGCGTCTGGGTCAGGATACCCTTGCGCGCATCGATCATCAGGATGGCGGCGTCGGCGGTCGAGGCGCCGGTTGCCATGTTGCGGGTGTATTGTTCGTGGCCAGGCGTGTCGGCGACGATGAACTTGCGCTTCTGCGTCGCGAAGAAACGGTAGGCCACATCAATGGTGATGCCCTGCTCGCGCTCGGCGGCGAGGCCGTCCACGAGGAGGGCGAAGTCGATGGCGTCGCCCTGCGTGCCGTCGCGCTTGGAATCGGCTTCCAGCGCGGCGAGCTGGTCTTCGAAGATCATCTTCGAATCGTAGAGAAGGCGGCCGATCAGGGTGGACTTGCCATCATCCACCGAGCCGCAGGTGATGAAGCGCAGCAGCGACTTCTTCTCGTGGGATTCGAGATAGGCGCCGATATCTTCCGCGATGAGATCGTCGTTGAGGCGCATCAGAAATACCCCTCCTGCTTCTTCTTCTCCATCGAGGCGGCCTGGTCCTTGTCGATGGCGCGGCCCTGACGTTCCGACGTGGTGGTCAGCAGGATTTCCTGGATCACCTCGTCGAGCGTGGTGGCTGTGCTCTCCACCGCGCCGGTGAGCGGATAGCAGCCCAATGTCCGGAAACGGACAGACTTCGTCACGGCATCCTTCGCGATCTCCCGTGGCACGCGGTCATCGTCCAGCATGATCGTGGTGCCGTTCCAGTCGACGACCGGGCGGGGCGCTGCGAAATAGAGCGGCACCAGTTCGATCCCCTCGCGGCGGATGTATTGCCAGATGTCGAGTTCCGTCCAGTTGGAGATTGGGAACGCGCGCAGGCTTTCGCCTTTCTGGAGGCGGGTATTGTAGAGGCTCCAGAGTTCCGGGCGCTGGCGCTTGGGGTCCCAGCGATGGCCGGCGGTGCGCACCGAGATGATGCGCTCCTTGGCGCGGGATTTCTCCTCATCACGCCGGGCGCCACCGAAGGCCGCGTCGAAGCCGTACTTGTCGAGCGCCTGCTTGAGGGCGACCGTCTTCATTACGTCCGTGTGGTAGGCCGAGCCGTGGGTGAAAGGGCCGACGCCCTCCTTGACGCCGTCCTGGTTGGTGTGGACGAGCAGGTCGAGGCCGAGTTCCTTGGCCTTGCGGTCGCGGAAGGCGATCATCTCGCGGAACTTCCAGCCCGTATCGACATGCAGCAGCGGGAAAGGAGGACGCGAGGGATAGAAGGCCTTAACGGCCAGATGCAGCATCACCGCCGAATCCTTGCCTATGGAATAGAGCATCACGGGCTTTTCACATTCTGCGGCGACCTCGCGCAGGATGTGGATGCTTTCGGCTTCAAGGCGGTCGAGATGGGTCAGGGCGGGCACGGGAGGGGTCCACTGGAAACAGGCCTGTGTCCGTTAGCTCTCCTTTTCGGCCATGGAAAGACGCCGCTGCCGCCCCGCGAGGTCCATTCAGGAAAACTAAACGATGCCGGCTCCCTGAAACGGCCTGATTACATGTCATAAATGAACATAAATCGTCATTGTGAAGTCAAACTCCCGGGGTTTATGGAAGCCTGCATTCGCCAGTGAGGCGAAGCGTGGGAGTGAACTCGGATGTGCGGAATTGTTGCGATTGCCGGCAAGGGCCAGGTGGCCGGCCGGTTGGTGGACGGTCTGAAACGCCTCGAGTACCGGGGATATGACAGCGCAGGTATTGCGGTGGCCTGGGACGAGGGCATCGAGCGGCGCCGGGCAAAAGGCAAGATCCACCACCTGCAGGCGCGCCTGCATGATGATCCGGTGGAAGGCTTCACCGGCATTGCCCACACCCGCTGGGCCACCCACGGCGCCCCGAACGAGACCAACGCCCACCCGCACATGTCGGACGGTGTGGCGGTCGTGCATAACGGCATCATTGAGAATTATCGCGAGCTGCGCGAGGCACTGGAAGCCAAGGGCCGCGTCTTCGAGTCCGAAACCGATACTGAAGTGATTGCCCAGCTGGTCGCGCAGAACATCGCTGAAGGCATGGACGAGGTGGCCGCATTCGGCGAAGCGCTGAAGCATTTCAGCGGCGCCTTCGCAATCGCCGCAATCTTTGCCAACAAGCCGGATCTTGTGATCGGCGCCCGCAAGGGCTCGCCGCTGGTGCTGGGCTATGGCGAAGGCGAAATGTTCCTGGGCTCCGATGCCATCGCACTGGCGCCGCTGACCCGCGAAGTGACCTATCTGGAAGAGGGCGACTGGGTCGTCCTTACAAAGAACAGTTTTGACATACGCAATATCCGCGGCGAACGGGTGAACCGCCCGCGCGTAACCTCGGCAGTCAATGATGCGCTGATCGAGCGCGGTGAGTATGACCACTTCATGCTGAAGGAAATCCATGAGCAGCCGGAATCGCTGGCCCGCTCGATCCTGCCTTACATCAACCAGAAGGCCGGGACGGTCGAGGTAAACCAGGTGGCCGCGGACATTTTCGCGAAGGCTGACCGCGCCGTCGCAATTGCCTGCGGTACTGCATTCTACGCGGCCTTCACGTCCAAATACTGGTTCGAGCAGATCGCGAAGCTGGCCTTCGAGCCGGATATTGCCTCTGAGTTCCGGTACCGCCAGCCGGTGCTGCCGCAGACGGGCTTTTCGATGTTCGTCAGCCAGTCCGGCGAGACGGCTGATACGCTGGCTGCGCTGCGCTATTGCCGCCAGAATGGCAAGCCGGCGGTGGCTGTCGTCAACGTGCCGGAAAGCTCCATCGCGCGTGAGGCCGGAAACATCGTGCCGACCCATGCCGGGCCGGAAATCGGCGTCGCGTCGACCAAGGCCTTCACGGCGCAGCTGTCCGTATTGGCCGTATTGGCGCTGTCGGCCGCCAAGGCGCGCGGGCACCTGTTGCCGGGTGATGAGCAGCGCTTCGTGAAGAGCCTCCTCGCCCTGCCACGCAAGGTGACCGAGGCGATTGAATCGCAGGCGCAGATCAAGGAAATCGCAAAGACCATCGCCGGCAAGCGGGATGTGCTGTTCCTCGGCCGCGGGCGGTACTATCCGCTCGCGCTGGAGGGCGCGCTGAAACTGAAGGAAGTGTCGTACATCCATGCCGAGGGCTATGCCGCCGGCGAGCTGAAGCACGGCCCCATCGCGCTGATCGAAAAGGGCCTGCCGGTCGTGGTTGTCGCGCCTTATGACGAGCTGTTCGAGAAAACCATCTCGAACGTCGAAGAGGTGCGCGCACGCGGCGCCGAGATCATCCTGATTTCCGACGACAAGGGCATCAAACTGGCCAGCAAGCGCGCCGATCACGTGATCCGCCTGCCGGACGGGGATGAGGTGTCGCTGCCAATCCTGTCGGCCATTCCGCTGCAGCTGCTGGCCTATCATGTCGCAGTCGTGAAGGGCACGGACGTGGACCAGCCGCGCAACCTCGCCAAGTCCGTGACGGTCGAGTAGCCGGCGCGTTGCCGGGGGCGCGGGCCATGCTATAGCGCCATCATGAGCCTGAATGTGACGCCCGATCCGGTCCTGCCGGAAGTTCTCCACCTGCGCCCCGTGCGCCACGGCGATGCGCGTGGCTGGTTCAGCGAGACATTCAACGCGGCCGCCTTCCGAGCGGCAGGGGTTACGGCGGAGTTCGTGCAGGACAATCATTCGCGCTCGGCAGAGGCCGGCACGCTGCGGGGCTTGCATTACCAGTCGCCGCCACATGCGCAGGGCAAGCTGCTGCGCTGCGTGCGCGGCCGGCTGTTGGACGTCGTGGTGGACATCCGCGCCGGCTCGCCGCGATTTGGTCAGCATACGGCATTTGAGCTGGACGAGACAGGCGGCGCGCAGGTCTACGTGCCGGAAGGGTTTGCACATGGATTCTGCACGCTCGAGCCCGGCACGGAAGTGATCTACAAGGTCACGCGCTACTACGCGCCGGAGCATGATTTCGGCATCGCCTTCGACGATCCGGCGCTGGGTATCAACTGGCCATTCCCGGCGGAAGCGCTGACGCTGTCTGCGCGCGATCGCAAGCATCCGGCGCTCGCTGCCGCGCCGAAACACTTCTCCTTCGAGGGTGCGGGCGCATGACGGTCCTCGTCCTCGGCAAGCAGGGCCAGCTCGCACAGTGCCTGGCTGCGGCGAAGCGCAAGGACGTGATCTGCATGGGCCGTCCGGACGTCGACCTGACGGACACGGCCTCGATGGCGCGCGCGCTGGACACGGCGCGCCCGTCGGTGGTGATCAATGCGGCGGCCTACACATTCGTCGACAAGGCCGAAAGTGAGCCAGACCTTTGCTTCGCGGTGAACCGTGACGGCCCGGCGGAACTCGCAAAGCTGTGCGCAGCACGCGGGATCGTGCTGATCCACGTCTCGACCGATTGCGTCTTCGATGGCAAGAAGGACAGCCCTTACGAGCCGTCCGATGCCGCCCATCCGCTCGGCGTGTACGGACGATCAAAGCTCGAGGGCGAGCGCGCGGTTGCCGCCGCCTGTCCGCGCCACCTGATCGTCCGCGTCCAATGGGTATTTTCCGAGTATGCGTCGAATTTCGTGCGCACGATGCTGACGCTCGCGCAGACGCGCAGCGAAGTGACCGTGGTTGATGACCAGATCGGCTATCCGACCTACTGCCCGGACCTCGCCGCCGGCCTCCTGAAAATGGCAGACACGGCTGTCGAGCCCGGCTTTTCGGATTGGGGCACCTACCATCTGGCGGGCCTCGAAGAGATGGACCGCGCCAGCATGGCGGACGCGATCTTTGCCGCCAGCCGGTATGTCGGCGGGCCTTCCGCGCAGGTCATCGGTGTTCCGACGGCGGATTATCCGACCCCGGCCAAGCGTCCGCTGAATTCACGGCTCGCCTCATCGATGGCATTCCGGAAATTCGGGCTTCGGCTGCCGGACTGGAAGGCCGGGCTGGCGAAAAGCGTCGGCGTGCTGGTGCCGGAGCTGGCTGCAAGGACAAAGGGGTAGGGCGACATGGTGGTGGCAGGACTGTCGGATATCGAGGCGCGCGTCATCCGCACGCTGGAAGAGAAAGGCCCCCGCATCGGCAAGGAGCTTGCGCTGGACCTGCCGGATGTGCCGAGCCTGGCGCTCTGGCAGGCGTGCTACCAGAGCCGCCAGCTGCACATCTCGCATTTCGCCAGCTATTATCTGCGTTTCGACATCACGCGTGATGATCAGGTCCGCCTCAGCCCGTCCATCCTGCGCGATTTCCTGTCCTTCACGCTATTCGGCCTGCCGGGGCAAAGCGACCAGATGATCGAGCGGCAAGGCACGCTGTCAAACTATCACCGCGAAGTCAGCAAGCAGAAGATCGCCGTGGCGCAGGATGTGATGAGTAACCTGCTGACTCAGATGCCGCGCGAGATCCGCGCCAATCTTTGCGCCTTCATAGCCGGCGACCTTGCCTATTTCCTTGCCCACAACGAGCCGCGCGAACACGCCGGCATCGGCGAGATGATCAAGGGCTCGGACATCGACATCATCGTGATCTACCAGGACCTCGCGCCCGACATCGTCGCCGGCATCGAGAATGACATCACGGAACTGAAGAACTTTTACCTTCGCCATCCCAATCATCGCCACGAGATCGACTTCATCGTGAAGTCACGCGCCAAGATGGAGCGCCAGTTCCGGTACACGGACATTCACGACAAGATCGCCAGCAAGATCGCGTACGAGTCCATGTTCCTCGGCGGCTCGCTGCCGCTCTACATGGCCGTGCGCGACGCGATGAAGCGCACCGGCGTGGACGA
>CAZXQD010000063.1:0-20749 GCA_964643405.1 uncultured Hyphomonas sp.
GACGCGATCTATTCGCCGGTCCGCCGCGTCGGCTACCAGGTCGAAGATACGCGCGAAGGCACCGTCCTCGACTATGACAAGCTGACCCTCGAAGTCGAAACCGATGGCTCGGTCTCGCCGGAAGACGCCGTGGCTTATGCCGCGCGCATCCTGCAGGACCAGCTGCAGCTGTTCATCAACTTCGAAGAACCTACCCTTGACGTGGGTGGCTCGGCGGACGAAACGGACCTGGGCTTCAACCCGGTCCTGCTCAAGAAGGTCGACGAACTCGAACTGTCTGTCCGCTCGGCAAACTGCCTGAAGAACGACAACATCGTTTACATCGGCGACCTGATCCAGAAGTCGGAAGCGGAAATGCTCCGTACCCCGAACTTCGGCCGCAAGTCGCTCAACGAGATCAAGGAAGTTCTCGCGGGTATGGGCCTGCATCTCGGCATGGAAGTGCCGGATTGGCCGCCAGAGGACATCGAAGGCCTCGCCAAGAAATACGACGATCACATCTAGCCCACGATTGACCGGGGCCTGACCACCTCGGAAGGAACAACGCCATGCGCCACCAGATTGCACACCGCAAGCTCAACAAATCGACCTCGCACCGTAAGGCGATGTTCGCCAATATGGCGGCGAGCCTGATCGAGCACGAGCAGATCGTGACCACCCTTCCGAAAGCGAAGGAAATGGCGCCGATCATGGACAAGCTGGTCACGCTGGCGAAGAAGGGCGACCTCGCTGCGCGCCGCTCGGCCCTGTCGACCGTCCGCAACGAAGAGGCTGTACGCAAGCTGTTCGACGTGATGAGCGCCCGCTACAAGAACCGCAATGGCGGCTACACCCGCGTGCTGAAAGCCGGCTTCCGCCCGGGCGACAACGCCCCGATCGCCGTGCTGGAACTGGTCGACCGCGATCCGGAAGCCAAAGGCGCCGCCGACAAGGCCCGCCACGCCGCCGAGCTGGAAGCGGCTGAAGACTAGTCTTCCGTACAAAGAATTTTCCGCAAGGAAATCAGGGCGCCCCGGAGAAAACCTCCGGGGCGTTTTGTTTTTCCGGTTGACGGCGAATTCCGTCTCCATCATAGGGCGCGTCCATTCAGCAACGGAGCGCCGCAGATGTCCTGCCGGTTTCTCAATCAGCCAAGGAAAGACCGCGCCCTGGAACGGGTCGCAGTGCGTTTCCGCATGGAGGTTGCTGGATAGGGACTGCCGATCAGTCCCGTGACCCGTCTGGGTCTTTTGTCCGCCCTCCGCGCGTTTTTGCCTGGAGGGTTTTTTCATGTCTGGAAACCGGAAGGGGCCGCGCGGAGGGCTTGAAAAAGAGGAGCTTCCGGGAGGAAGCTGGAACACGATGAGCGAGTTTGAAGTTTTCGAAACCTTTGCCGGCGGGCGCATCAAGGCCTGGGTGAAGGGCGTGCCGGTGGAAGATGCTGCACGCGAGCAGCTCGAGAATGTCGCCGGCCTGCCGTTCGTGCACTCGCATCTGGCGGTAATGCCGGACGTGCACTATGGGCGCGGCGCCACCGTGGGCTCGGTGATCCCGACCAGGGGCGCGATCATTCCGGCCGCGGTCGGCGTCGATATCGGCTGCGGGATGATGGCGGTGCGCACCAGCCTGACGGCGGAGCAGCTGCCGGACAGCCTTGCGCCTGTGCGCAGCGAGATCGAGCGCAAGGTGCCGGTGGGCAATGGTCCGGGCGGCAACCATCGCGAGACCCCGGCGCGGGCGGCTTCGGCCTTCCGCAACTCGGGCCTCGACGAGCGGCTGACGCGCATCCTTGCGAAGCACAAGCGGATAGGGCGGACGGCTTTTGCCAAGCAGCTCGGCACGCTCGGCGGCGGCAACCACTTCATCGAGCTTTGCCTCGATGAGGAAGGCCGCGTGTGGGTGATGCTGCATTCCGGCTCGCGCGGCACGGGCAACATCCTTGGCACCTATTTCATCCAGGAAGCCCGCGCGGCGCTGGAGAAGCGGGTGCTCGGCTACCATGTCCCGGACCAGGATCTTGCCTTCTTCGTGGAAGGCGAGGACATGTTCGACGACTATGTGGAAGCCGTCGGCTGGGCGCAGGATTATGCGCGCCTCAACCGCGAAGTGATGATGGACCGTGTACTGATGGCTCTGCGGGAGATGCTCCCGGCCTTCACGATCGGGAAATCGGCGGTGAACTGCCACCACAATTATGTGGAGCGGGAGCACCACTTCGGCGCTGATGTCTGGGTCACCCGCAAGGGCGCCGTGCGCGCGCGTGAGGGCGAACTCGGCATCATCCCGGGTTCGATGGGGGCACGCTCCTTCATCGTGCGCGGGAAAGGCAATCCGGACTCATTCTGCTCCTGCTCGCACGGGGCAGGGCGTGCCATGAGCCGGGCTGAGGCGAAAGCCCGCTTCAGCCTGGAGCAACACCTTGCCGCGACCAGCGGTGTCGAGTGCCGGAAAGATGCCGGCGTCATTGACGAAACGCCGATGGCCTACAAGGACATCGACCTCGTGATGGCGGCGCAGTCTGACCTTGTGGAAATTGTCCACACGCTGAAACAGGTTGTTTGCGTCAAAGGTTGACAATTGGTCGCACCTCTGACATCACACCCATCCGCTGCCTGACGATCTGTCCGTAGACGGATCGTCAGGCAGCAAACAAACGGAACGCCACATGAAGCAGTCACATATTCACGATGTCTGCTCCTCACGAAGATGGGGAGCGTGTCACGCGTCCCCTGGCGTTTGCCGGTAGGCGTCTGACCTCGCACTGAAACAGATCAATGCCGCGCGCAGGCATTCCCTTTTGCGTGCGCGGGGTTTGAAAGGAGGTGGATCATGGGCACGCCCATGACCCTTCCGCCGGTTGCGGACTTTCGTCCGGTGCCGGCGGCAACGCCCCTGCTTGCGTTCCTTGCAGGGGAGCACGCGGGCGCCATCGCCCGCGTATGGCCCGCGCCGCACGAGGATTTTCTCGCGCTGCCCGCGGCCCGGCGCCATGCGGCAGGCATCCTTTCGGCACGCGGCGATTATCCCGCTGCACGCCTGCAATGGATGACGGCGCGTGCCCGTGATGGGGAGCTCGCGGCCGAACTGTTCGGCGGCGCGGTCCCGGGCGGGCTGATGAAAGCGTTCAGCCGTATGGGTGAAGTGCTGTGGCGGACTGTGGACTATGCACGCTTCCTCGACCTGTTCGGCGAGGCGGCGGCCTGCGTTCTCATCCGGCACATGAAAGCGCTGCATGCGGATACGCTCGGCGTTGTCGCCCTGCTGCCGCCGCCCCTGCGGCAAGCCTCCATCGTGACCCATCTGGGTACGGATGAAGCCGCTGCGGCAGACCTGGCGGCGGCCTGGGCGATGGCCCTGCGCATTCGCGGGGGCCGCGCTGCGCCGGATATCGCCCAGCGTTTTGGCCGCGCCACCACGCCGGGCGCCTTGTTCGGCATGGCGCGTGATGCCATCCATCCGCCTGCGTTCGGACCGGTTTCTCCGTTTCCGGAGCTTCCTCCGCCGTTCCAGCCGGTGCGCCAGCTCGACGCGCTGAACGCGCTCGCGCTGGAATTCCGCAACTGCCTGCGGGACTTCGTGGGTGATCTCGCGGCGGGCCGGATGGCGGTCTATGTCTGGCGCGGGGAAGGCGGGCCGGCCGCGGTTGCCCTGCGGCAGGACCCCGGCGGCTGGCGCCTTGCCGAAGCCCGCGCGCGCGACAACCTCGATCTTGATGACCCTGTTCTCATGTCGATCGTGTCGGGCGTGCTGGCGGCCGGGGTTCGGACGGGCGAGTCCTGGGGCTGGCTCCTGCGGCGGCTTGAGGATCGGACCTATGATGCCCCGGCAGACCCGCCGGGCGTCCAGCCGTCTGCCTGGCGGGCCCGGCTCTGCCTTGGCAACCTGTGGGACTGACCGCGAAGCCGGGCAGCCCGGGCGTTTCCGCCCGGGCTGCTTGCTTTGCAGGTGCGTATTTCCGGGTTACTCTTTGACCAAACGGGAGGAATGACACGTGGCAGACGATTACAAAGGCGAAGAGCAGGCCAAATTTCGCGAGATGCTGGAAGGCTCGAAAGAAGACTGGGATATCATTGCCGAGCATTCCCGCCACTTCAACAAAGGCCTTGCCAAGCGCGTACTCGATCACCTTCGCCTGCTCGACGGAGACTTCGGCGGTTTCCCTGTAGACCGGCTGACGCACTCCCTGCAGACCGCGACGCGCGCGCACCGCGACGGGCGGGATGAAGAATACGTTGTCTGCGCCCTGCTGCACGATATCGGTGATACGCTCGGAAGCTATAACCATCCGGACGTGGCCGCGGCGATCCTCAAGCCATTCGTATCGGAAGCCAATCACTGGATGGTCGCCAATCACGGCATGTTCCAGGGCTACTATTTCTTCCACCATCTCGGCCTTGACCGGAACATGCGCGACCAGTTCCGGGGGCATCCCTATTTCGAACACTGCGCGCAGTTCTGCCATCTCTATGACCAGTCGGCCTTCGATCCGAGTTATGAGAGTGAGCCGCTGGAATTCTTCGCGCCGATGGTGGAGCGCCTGTTCGCGAAGCCGAAAAACTCGATGTACCTGCGCAAGCCTGCTGAATAGCCGGATAGGAGGGCGGTAGACGGATGCTGAAACTTCTCGTTATCGCCCTCATTGCTGCGGCCGTGATTGCTTTCTTCGTGTTGCGCCAGACGCCGAAGCGCCCGCCGCGCGACTGGCGGCACGGCGGCGATGATGGCGGACCTGTGCCGCCGACTATCCAGATCGGTTCGGATTCGGGTCGAAAGCCTGCCCATGACACAAACACCAGCGACAAGCCGCAGCCCGCCACGACCGACGCAGGATCTGATGGCGGCGGTGACTAGCCGAGCGTCATCGCCGCATGTCACGTATACCCCATGCCAGGCGACTGGCGGATTGCTGCCGCACCGGCATTTGTTCAAGAAACACCGGTAGTCGCATCATCGCATTCGTGGCCAAATGACAGACGGCCCGCACGCCTGAAGGATGCGGGCCGTTTCAAGGTTGAGGCTGCAAGGCCCCGAATTCAAACAGGTTCTCAGCTGCCCGTTGGCGGACATTCGCCCTTGTAAGCGACGCTTGCGCCCGCGGCGAGCGCTTCGCACTTGTTGCCATATGTCAGGCCATCACAGCCGCAGACCGGCATGTATTCACGGGTGCAGATGGTTGGCGTTTTCTGGCAGGTGCCGGCGGCATCTGCCGTGTTGGTGCACACGCCTTCCTCGAAGATGCAGGCGAGGCCCTCGGCGCAGCGGATGCCCGCGATGCCGCTGCACATCTCACCAGCCGCCGCAACAAGACGGCTTACCTCACCGGCGGGCGCCGCGTCGGCCTCCGAGTCTTTCTTGAAGTGGCCGCAACCGACCAGCAGGATAAGGGAAAGGGCAAGAAGCGCGAGTCGCATGGGCATCTCCTGTTGTTCAGGAGAGCCTGCGGCCCGCGCCGGTCTTTGGCAAGATTACGATTACTTCGCTGTTGCGGCCGCGACGGCTGCGAAGATGTTCTGGCCATGCTCGCCGCCTGCCTTGAAGGCAGGGCGTGTTGTGCTCACGTCGGTGATCTGGTCCCATTTCGCGGCAACGGCTTCAGCGGTCAGGGCGTCGCCGGCGCCGACAAATACGCCTGCGGTTTCAACGATGCGTGCCATCGAGAAGGCGCCGGCACCGGCCGAAAGGATCATGCCGGTCGGGGCATCTTCCTTGACCAGGTTGATCACGCCGGGCGTCACGTATTCCGGTTTGAGGGCCGAAAGCATCTGCTCGTTCATGATGTCTTCCGTCATGCGCGTTGCAGCAATCGGGCAGACCGTATTGATTTTAATGTCGTTTTTCGCACCTTCGATTTTCAGCGTGTTCATCATGCCGACCACACCAAGCTTGGCGGCGCCGTAGTTGGCCTGGCCGAAGTTGCCATAGAGGCCGGTTGACGAAGTGGTGACGACGATACGGCCATAGTTCTGGGCCTTCATGATGTCCCAGGCGGCTTTGACCGGCAGGAACGTGCCGCGCAGGTGGACGGCAAGCACGAGGTCGATGTCCTCGACCGTCATTTTCGAGAAGGAACGGTCGCGCAGGATACCGGCATTGGCGATGATGATGTCGATGCGGCCCCATTTGGCCATCGTGTCATCGATCATTTTCTGCACGCCAGCTTCGTCGGAGACAGACGAGCCGTTGGCGATGGCTTCGCCGCCGAGCGCTTCGATTTCCTTGACCACCGCTTTGGCTGCATCTGAGCCGCCACCCGAACCATCGCGCGAACCACCGAGGTCATTGACCACGACTTTGGCGCCGCGGCGGGCGAGTTCGAGCGCATGGGCGCGGCCAAGGCCGCCACCAGCGCCGGTAACAATGGCAACGCGGCCGTCAAAACGGATCTCGGACATGGGGATCTCCTGAAGCAGGTTGTGTTGTGTGGGCGGTGTCACACCAGACGTTCACGTCAACGTCAAGCGCGTCCGCTGCGTCACCCCTTGCCGCAGGGGCTGCGGCATGTTTGCTCCGTCGCAGCGAAACGGGAGGAAACCATGCTCGCTTACCTGACCCTCGGAACCAACAACAAGGAAAAGGCCCTGGCCTTCTATGACGCCGTTCTGGGCGAAATGGGCGCCAAGCGCTTCTTTGCGAACGACCGGCTACAGTTCTACGGCGTGGCGCCGGGCCAGCCCATGTTCGCCATCGGCACGCCCTATGAAGGTGCGGCGACCTCCGGAAACGGTGTCATGCCCGCTATTGCAGTCGCAGATACAGCAACGGTCGACCGTGTATACCAGAAAGCGATGTCCATGGGGGCAACGGACGAAGGCGCACCCGGCAACCGGATGCCGACTTTCTACGGCGCTTATTTCCGCGATCCCGACGGCAACAAGATCTGCGTCTGCAAGCTCGGCTAGGGAAGGCGCTGCCTGATCAAACCGAAGCCCTCCGGGTCCATCCCGGAGGGCTTTTTCTTTCCCGCTCAATCCGGCCGCGTGTCTTCGAGCTTGCCCGCATAGAAGGCGCGCAGGTCTGCCGCGAGAGCGTCGAGCGCGCCCTCGTTGAGATACATCATGTGCCCGGCCTGATAGTAGGTCATCGCGACGCGATCCTTCGGGATGCCGTAGCGGGCGAAGGTGATCTCGGCATCGAAGAAGGGCGTGATCAGGTCGAAATAACCGCTCGCGACCCATACTTTCATCGCCGTGTTCTGGCGCATGGCATTGGTCAGCTTGGCGCTGACATTCAGGAAGCGCGGCTCCCAGTATTCGCCCTCCGGCACGTCGCGGTAGTTCCAGGCGGTGCCGGCCTCTTCGCTCGAGAGCATGTAGGGCCGGTCCATCTTCACGCCGAGATCGGAAAGGTACTGGTTCATCAGCGCCGAATAGGCCGACCCGATGGCATAGCCTGACACGTCTGAGTCCGGCTCTTCAGCGGCGTCATCGGCCTCGTCGCCAAGGTAGCGCCCGTCGAGACGGCCGAGCGCGACGCCCTTGTCGCGCAGCAATTCCTTCTGGAAGCGGTGCATCAGGATCTTGAGGTCGGAAGTGTCGATGTAGGCCGGCGAAAGCCCTGTGAAGTAGGCGAGGCGCTCCACGATGTGCGCGCGTTCTGCCGCCGTCATGGCCGAGCCTTTCCAGAGCGCCGGGCCGTATTCATCTCGCGCGAAGGCGCGCGCTTCTGCGAGGAATTGCTCTTGCGGCACACCCGCGCCCGCGCGGCCATGATACTGCGCCGTCGCCGCCATGCTCGGCAGGTAGGTGACGTAGGAATAGATATTGTCGTGCGCCGAGGTCGAGCCTTCATAGTCAAGCGCCTGCGAGATCAGCACTAGCCCGTTGAGGGCGATATCCACATCGCCCGTCAGCATCCGGTTCGCCAGATACGCCGCGCGCGTTGTGCCGAAACTTTCGCCGATCAGGTATTTCGGCGCATTCCACCGATTGTGGTCGGTGATCCAGATACGGATGAATTCCGCGATCGAGCTGCCATCGCCTTCTTCGCTCCAGTAATCCTTGCCTTCGCCCTTGCCGACCGGGCGGCTGTAGCCGGTGCCGACCGGATCGATGAACACGAGGTCAGTTACGTCCAGGATCGACAGCGGATTGTCGACGAGGGCGTAGGGCGCCGCGCCATCATCAGCGTCCGCATCGCTTGCCACTTTCACGCGCTTTGGCCCAAGCAGGCCCATATGCAGCCAGACTGAGGCCGACCCCGGCCCGCCATTGAAAACGAAAGATACTGGGCGCGGTCCGGAAACGTTTTCGCGGATGTACGAGATGGTGAACAGGCTCGCGCCGGCCTCGCCATCCTTGTTCTTTATGTGTGTTTCGCCCGCTTCGACGCGGTAGGTGATCTTCTGGCCGCCAAAGGTTCCGGTATGCTTGGACTTGAACATCACCGGCTCGGGAACCGGTTTCGGCTCGTTTTTTTCAGCGGCTTTGTCAGCTACGGCAGACGCGTCCGGCGCCGCGATTGCAGGCACCGCGCAGCCGATTGCGAGCGCAAGGAACACCGCTAGGATTTTCATGAATACAATTCGCCTCTGATGATGAACGGAAAGTTTCCTCAGGAAGCCCCGCCAGCTGGTTGAAAACCAAGGAAAAACCGTAGGCCTGAATCCCGGCGCGCGTCAAACCGCGCCAGCCTCGTCAGTCCACGCGTAACGCGACAGGGGCGCCGACCGGGCCGCTTCGCGTCCATGCTTCGATACGGTAATCGCCGGGCGCCAGGATCAGCGGCAGGCGGTCACCCGGGAAAAGCAGCAGCCGGTCTTCCGGCACGGCAGTGTCCGGGTCGCCGCTGCGGCGGGCTTCCACCAGCACCATTGCTCTGCCGCCCAGGAAGGTGTCGGGCACCTCCACGACGAACTCACCCGCGAGACGGCCAGCCGTCTGTCGGCCAGCCTTGATGGCACCCTGCGGTATTGCGAATACCAGCTCGGCCTCGGCTTGCGGAATTGAGCCATCGCCCTCTTGAGGGAGCAAAGCGGGCAGGGCGTCTGCAGGGTCGCAACCGGTCGTCAGGGCGATCAGCAATGGATTCTCGCCTGTGATGCGCGCTACGGTGTCCTTGAGCGCAGCTGAGGCGGCGCTGTCGGCTGAGCGCTCTGTGTAGAAAACAACCCGCGTGGCCGGATCGGGCGCCAGCGCCCGCCGTGCTACTTGCTGGGCCAGCGCATCCTGACGCCGTTCGGCCAGCCCGGCAGGTGACAGGGTCGCAAGGTCCTGCGCGCTTGTCCACCAGATGCCGGCATCCAGCAGCTGCATCCGGTGGCGCTTCACTTCGCGCAGCAGCCGGCCATGCGCAGGGTCGCGCGTCACCATCCCTTCCGATACCAGCAGCACTTCTGGATGCGCTGCGCCGCCGGGATCAAGAGTCAAACCGTCATCTGCATAAGTATTGAAGCCGTCCTGAGCGAGCCGCTTGATGATTTCCTCGGCGAATGCGGTCTGCTCGGCGGCTTGGCGCTCTGTCTCGATGATGACGATGCGGTGATCGCGAGCGCTGCGTGAGATCATTTCAAGCGGTTCAACCCATTGGCGCGGGCAACCATAGGCCGCTTCGGCAGGCTCTGCACGTTCGATCAGGTCATCGCGTCCCATGGCGCGCATGACATCTGCCAGTTTGCTGTCCTCGTCCGGACGTGCGCCGGCGAGATAGAACTCCGCCTGGCCGAAGAAAAAAGCCCGCGCGATGGCCGCGTGGTCTGGTACCTTTGCCAGATCAGCGGCTGCCTCGGGTGCAGCCCGCGGCGCATCCACGGCGAGCATCACGCGCAGCTCTGCCGTCTCTGCAGTGCACGCACCCAGAAGAAGCGCAGTCAGGCAGGAGATCCGCCTCGGCATTCGAATGTCATTCTCCTGGTGTGTCGCGCCCCTGAGTCCGGCAACGGGCAGGAAGCGTCAACGCAACTCGCCTCGGGCGTTAGGCGGGGCGGACGCCATGCAGCCCCATGGGGAATACCGGTCAGGCGCTATTGCCAATGCCTTCTTTCCAAGCCGGGAGGCTGCCGCTAAGCCTTGGGCAGGGGTTACAACAAACGGGAAGGGCTCGGGACCATGCCAGCAGGTTATGAATGGGGTTGGGACAACGGCCGGGCGCTTATCGGCATATTGCTGATCTACGGATTCTGTTGGGCCATCTCGACCAACCGCAAGGCGCTTCCCTGGAAGATCATCCTCGGCGCGACGATTCTCCAGTTCGGTTTCGCGCTTCTTTTCTTTGGCTTGCCGAAACTGCTGGGCATGGGCGGCGCAGGGGTTGAGGGCGGCGACAATCCTGTCATCAAGGCGCTGGTCGATGCAACGCGCTACGGCACCAACTTCGTGTTCGGTTATGTGGGCGACAACACGCTCGTCGCCCAGCCATTTACACCCTTCACCACCGCCGAAGGCCTGGTGCCACCCTCCTTCTTCTTCCAGATTCTTCCGCTGATCATCGTCGTCGCTGCGCTGTCGGCGATGCTTTGGCACTGGGGTATCCTCAGATGGATCACGACCGCTTTCGCGGCCATCTTCCGCCGGACAATGGGCATCAGCGGGCCGACGTCTCTGGCCGTCTCCGCAAACGTCTTCATGGGAATGACCGAGGCGCCGCTGCTCGTGCGCCCGTATCTCAAGACGATGACGCGCTCCGAACTTCTGATCATGATGACGGCCGGCTTCGCGACGATCGCCGGCTCCGTGATGGTCGTTTATGCGACGATGCTCGACGGCAAGCTCGCCAATCCGATCACGCAGCTGTTCGTTGCCTCGATGATGGCGGCTCCCGCTGCCGTGGCCGTTGCCATGACTTTGATTCCGGAATCAGAAGCCAGTGTCGCGACGACCCAGCAGCCTGATTTCAAGTACGCCTCCACCATGGACGCATTCTCCACCGGCGCCACCGACGGCCTGAAGATCGTCTTCAACATCGCGACCATGCTGATCGCGGCACTCGCGCTGCTCTATCTTGTCAATGAAGGCTTCAAGGCCCTTCCGGATGTGGGCGGCGCAGACCTTTCCATCGAACGTATCCTGGGCTGGATCTTCGCACCGCTGATGTACATGGTCGGCGTGCCCATGGAAGAAGCGTCCAAGTCCGGCGGCCTGATGGGCGTGAAGGCCGTACTCACCGAGTTCGTTGCCTTCATCCAGCTCGCCGACGTGCCGGTCGAAGAGATGGACCCGCGCACGCGGATGATCACGGCGCATGCTGTCTGTGGATTTGCCAACTTCGGCTCCATCGGCATCCTGATCGGCGGCCTCTCCATCATGGAGCCGGAACGGCGCGACGATTTCCTGAAACTCGCCTGGCACACGCTGCTGGCAGGAACGCTTGCGACCTGCCTCTCGGCGGCCGCTGTCGGCGCCCTGCCTTACCAGCTCTTCTCGGGCATCTGACGGCGAGGGCGCCGGGGCGCACCTGCCTTTCTTCCAGCAATTCAACGGTTCGCTGCTTGCATGTCGGGCAGCGGGGTTGCGGCATTCGGCTAAGGCAGGATTGCAGTTGGCGGTGTTCGGCCAGCTGGGACTGAAGTGGCGAGGGTAAATCCCGAAACCGGCACCCTGTGCCAAATCGAGACTGAACCTGCGCTGCTTCACGTTAGGACGTTCCGTGCTTTTCGAAACGCTTACTCCCAAGACTGCTTCCATCCTGCGGTTCCTGATGTTTGGTACGCTCGGCGTGCTTGTCGTCCTGTCCTACACGCTGGCCTTCCTCGCGATGCCCGCCGGAGACGACTATTGCCGCTGGGGCCTTTCGCCAGACATCAGCCAGGCCTTCAACGGTGTCGTTGAAGTCTACAACAATTGGTCGGGCCGCTGGCTGACGCACGCGATCTACGCATACACGTTCCCGCACATCGACATGCACTCGGTGGCTTACTTCCTGATCATCGCGGTTTCTCCGTTGCTTTGGACCACCGTCTTCTACGCATTTCTGGACATTGTTTACCGAAAGACGCTTGAGACCCGCTTCAAGCTCTTCCTCGCGGTCCTGCTTTGCGCCGCCTTCTGGACCGGCATGTCGCATCAGGGCGATACCTGGTTCTGGCTGACCGGAGTTGTCGAATACGAATTGCCGATGCTGATGATGGCGCTCAGTCTGATGGCCTGCGCCAGCGACGCTGCCCTCGGGCAGAACCGCGGGCGCCAGATCGGAGCTTTCATTTTGGCCGGCTTCCTCTCGGTGTTGACCACCGGCCTTCACGAACTGCCGGGGCTCTTCCTTCTCGGCGGCGTGACGATCGGCTTTGTCCTGTCGATCCTCCGTGGACGGCGTGACCTGATGATCGCTTTCGGCATCCTCGCTGCAGTCACCGCCATCGGCGTCTACTTCAATGTCGCGGCTCCGGGCACCACCGCGCGGGAAGGCATAAACTTTCCGAACGCTCATAATCCCGTCACGACCATCAACTTCCTGATCAGCCCGCGCGCCTCCGCGATCGCATGGCTCGGCGACATCCGGCTCCTCTGTCTGACCGTCATCATACTGACGGTTCCGGTCTTTGCGCGTGCGCGCCCGGACTGGATCAACTGGAAGCTTCCGCTGCCCGGCCCGTTTTCGTCGATGGCGGCCACCGTACCGGTGATCACCATACTTGCGGTGCTGGCCGGTTTTGCCGTCACCATATATGCGCAAGGCCACGAAGCGCCCGGCCGCGTACGTGACATCATCTTTGCCGTATTCATCGGCGGCTGGATGGCGAGCCTTGTTCCCCTCGCGGCGCGTGTCTCGGACCTTGCCGGAAAGGACTGGGCCCTGCGCCGGCCCTTGCAGTCCGGTTCACTCGCGCTGTTCCCGGTATTGCTGCTGATCGCGCCCAATACACTCTACGGCGTACGTGACGTTCCCTCTGCCATGCTGGAATGGCGTCCGGCACTTATGGCACGCTATGCTGAGATCGAACGGCGTGCGGCGGCGGGCGAGAAGGACATTGTGGTCACACCTATCGCAGCGGATCCGATGGCCTATCGCTGGGATGATGTCGCGCCAGACGCCAAGGACTGGCAGAACGGCTGTATAGCGATCTACTACAAGATCCGCACGCTCCGCGCTTCGCCTGCACCCGAACAGCCCTGAACCCGGCCCAGGTTTCCCGCTGCGCTGGCCAGCAGCCGGCACCTGTTGTCACAGTTCAGTCATGCTGATCGCAGCATTTAGGAGAAGCGCGTGGCGCCGATCCGTGTTCTTGTAGACAAGCCTGAGGCAACCTTCGCGGCAGGGAGTGCGCGGTGCCCTTCGTTATCGACGAACTGTTCCTCTGGCTTATTATAATCGGCTTCCTGGCGCAGCTGGTGGACGGTGCGCTGGGCATGGCTTACGGGGTAATCTCTACTACAGCGATGTTGGTTCTCGGAATTCCACCTTCCATTGCCAGCGCGAATGTCCACGCCGCCGAAGTTTTCACCACGGCTGCGTCCGGGGCGTCCCACGCCATCGCCCGCAACGTAGACTGGAACGTGTTCTGGCGCCTCGCGCTGTTCGGGTCGGCAGGCGCCATCATCGGCGCCTTCGTGATCAGTTATGCGGACAAGTACTTCGACACGAAGATGGTGCGGCCGGTCATCGCCACCTATCTGCTGGTGATGGGCCTGATCGTCATCTGGAAGGGCCTACGCCCGCACGGGAGCCCGCCGAAAATCGGCCGGGTGCGTATCCTGGGCTTTGCCGGCGGCATGGCCGACGCTATCGGCGGTGGCGGTTGGGGGCCTGTCGTAACGTCAAACCTGATCGCCCGGGGCGGCGAGCCGAGCCGTATGGTTGGCACGGTCAACATCGCCGAATTTGTCGTCACCGTCGCTGCCAGCATCGCCTTCCTGATCGCGCTCGGGCCGAGTTTCGGCAAAGCCGCGCTGGCTTTGCTGATTGGCGGTGTCGTGGCCGCTCCGATTGCCGCATGGGCAGCCCGCCGTGTGCCGCGACAAATACTCACGGTGATTGTCGGCATCGTCATCTGTCTTGTCAGCGTCTACAACATCTGGCGGGCGCTCGCCTGAGACGCGCCCTCCTTGAAGGAGCGTTGCGTGAATTTGCGGGCCGGACTGATTGTAATTGCCGTGGCAGGGCTGACGCCTGCGGCTTGGGCGCAGGCGGAACCGTCTGAAGCGGTGCCTCTGACCGATCTTCGCCTCCTGCCCATCGAGATATGGGGCGATCGGAAAGACCGGGATCCTGGTGCACATTCCGTCATTGATGCAGGCGTCATCTCGGACACGGCTGCAGACCGTCCCGCCGAAATCCTGAATCAGGCGCCGGGCGTCAATATCCAGATGAACTCGGGGCAGGAGCATCTCATCGCCATTCGCTCGCCCGTGCTCAGCGGCGGGGCCGGGCAGGGAAGTTTTCTCATTCTCGAAAACGGCGTGCCTACCCGCTCGCCGGCTTTCGGCAATGTAAACAGCCTGATCGAACCCCATCTGGAAGTGGCCGATGCCATCGAGGTGATCCGCGGGCCGGGCAGCGCCAAGTATGGCTCGAATGCCGTACACGGACTGATCAACGTCATCCTGCCGGATGCGGGCAGCGACCAGTCCCTGCGCGCCAGTTATGGAACGCTTGGCCGTTGGCGCAGCGATGCCTCGGTAAACCTCGGAGACAGCACGCGCTTCAATCTCTCGCTCCTCGATGACAAGGGCTGGCGTGATGCCACGGGCGGCGAACAGCAGAAACTGTCCTTTCTTACGCGGCAAACCTTCGGCGGCTGGGATGCCGTCGCCTGGCTCTCCGCGTCGAGCCTCAACCAGGAAACCGCCAGCTTCATACAAGGCCCCCGCGCCTACAGAAATCGCGATCTCGCAAAGACCAACCCGAACCCGGAGGCCTTCCGGGATGCCTGGTCCGCGCGCATGGGCGTGCGTCTCGAGCGCGACCTCGGCCCTGGCCGTCTGATTCTGACTCCCAACGCGCACAGTCAGGGCATGGTCTTCTCGCAGCACTTCCTGCCTTATGGCGGCGTGGAGAAGAACGCACATACGGGCGGCGGCCTGATGGCGCGCTACGATCTAGATCCTGTTGGCCGCTTCACCTGGCGCTTCGGTGCAGACACTGATTTCGCCACAGGCTACCTCAAGGAAATCCAGCCCCGGCCAAATCCCAATCCGGCTTTCCCGCGCGGTATCCACTACAATTACGAAGTCGAGACACAAGTCTTTGCGCTATGGGCCGAAACGGATGTGACGCTCACGGACAATCTGCGCCTGCTCGCCGGCCTGCGCGGCGAAACGCACGACTATACCTACGACACGCGCGCGCCCGCTGGCATCAATGGCCGGTTCAATGTGCCCGCCGACCGCTCGGATGATTTCAGCTTCATCACCCCCAAGCTCGGCCTCATTTGGGACCAGGGTTGGTACAGTCTCTACGCAAACTATGCGCGCGGCGCCCGTGCGCCGCAGGTTTCGGATCTCTACCGCCTCCAGAACCTGCAGACTGTTGGCGAGATCAAGGCGGAGTCAGTGGACAGCCTGGAAGCCGGCGTGCGCGGAGAGGCCCTGTTCGGCCATCTGGATTTCGACATTGCTGCGTATTGGATGGAAAAGGACAACTTCTTCTTCCGCGACTCCGATGGGCTGAACGTCGTGGACGGATCGACCCGGCACAAAGGGATCGAAGCGGCCGCAACGCTCCGGTTCGATGACCGGCTCAGCCTCGGCGGCACTGTCGCCTGGAGCGACCAGGAATATACGTTCAACCGCCCGGTCGTTTCAGCGCAGGAGCGCATCGTTTCTGGAAATGCCATCGACACAGCGCCCGAATGGCTTGCCGATGCCCGGCTCGACTGGCAGGCGACGGACGCCCTGAAGCTGTCGCTTACCTTGGAACATGTCGGCGAGTATTTCACGGATCCGGCGAATAGCGTGACCTATCCGGGCCACACCGTGCTCGGCGCCCGCGCCGGCTGGGCTCTGAGTGACACTCTGGAAGCCTCGGTGATCCTCCGTAACCTGACGGATGAGGCCTATGCCGACCGCGCCGACGTCGGCTTTGGCAATGAGCGCTATTTCCCCGGAGAACCGCTCAACGCGACCTTCGGCATTACCAAGACATTCTGATCAAAAGAAACTCCCGGGAGGACCACCATGAAACTCTACCACAGCCCGATGGCGCCGAATCCGGACCGCGTCGTCTATTTCCTGCGCGCGAAGGGCAAGCTGGACGCTGTCCAGCTCGAGGAAGTTTCGATCATGAAGCAGGAGCACAAGCAGGCCGGTTACCGCGAAGTCTCGCCCTACGCCCAGGTGCCCGCCCTCGTGCTGGATGATGGCACCAATATCACCGAGAGCCGCGCAATCTGCACCTACTTCGAAGGCCTCTTTCCCGAGCCGAACCTCATGGGCCGCGACCCGAAAGAGAAAGCCATCATCGAGATGTGGGACCGGCGCGTGGAGCTGATGTTCTTTATCCAGTTCGCCGGCTGGTTCCGCAATGCGCACCCCGCCATGGCGCCGCTCGAAGTGCCGCAAAGCCCGGAGGCTGCCGCTAAGAGCGAAAAAGCGGCGAAGAAGATGGTAGAGCGCCTGAACGAGCATCTGGCAAACAATGAGTTCGTCGCCGCAGACCGCTTCTCGATTGCCGACATAACGCTCTACATCACCTGCGGTTTCTGCCGTGTGATGAAATGGGCGCCGCACAAGGAATTGCCAAATCTCGGCCGCTGGCATGATGCGATGACGGCGCGCGGATTCGCGGGCTAGGGCGGTATATCGTCAGCTTACGGATGGACCGGGCAGGCGGGCGCTGCCGCACACGGACACATGGATAGAGGCGGGGCTTCCAAATCCCGCCTGATGCGGTAATCAACCTGCAGCGTCAGGCAGAAGGAGCGCGCGGATGCGTTGGATCGGTCTTGTGGCAGCCGCCGTGCTCGCGCTGTCGGGCTGCGCGCAGCGCTCCGCGTGGACCCTGCCGGTCCAGCCTGCCAGTCCAGAGCAACTCCAGCGTGATGCCCCCGCAGGCCGCCTGCCGCGCCTTGCCCGCCCGGTCACCTACCGCGCCGCGCTCGACCTCGATCCGCGCGAGACGCATTTTGACGGCACGGTCGAGATCGACATCCGGCTCGAGCGGCCTGCCACAGGTCTCTGGCTGCATGGCGACGATCTGGATGTCAGCTCCGTCACCGCAACAGCCGGCGGCGAGACCGTTGAGGCAACCTGGACCGAAGTGCTCGATACGGGCGTCGTCTGGGTCGGCTTTCCGCGCCGTCTCGAAGCGCGCAATCTGACGCTGACGGTCAACTATTCCGCGCCTTTCAACACGAACCTCGCGGGCCTGTTCCGCGTCGAGGCGCAGGGCCGGGCTTATGCGCTGGCGAAATCGGAAAGCATCGAGGCCCGCCGCTTCCTGCCGGGCTTCGACGAACCGGGCTTCAAGGCCGTGTTCGATATGTCGATTACCGTACCGGACGGCATGCATGCCATTGCCAATACACCGGAAGTCTCGCGCACTCCGGCCCGCGAAGGCTTCCAGACCATACGCTTCGCGCCCACACGCCCCCTTTCGACCTATCTCTTGTCGGCGGCGGTCGGCGAGTTTGACCGTATCGCCCGCGCGCCGCTGCCGGTAAACGCGGTGCGCGACTTCGAAGTCCCTCTCACGGGTTACACGCGCGCCGGAAAGGCTGCGGAGCTTGACTTCGCACTGGATCAGACGGCGGAAATCATGCGGGTGCTCGAAGAAATGCTCGAACAGCCCTATCCCTATGAAAAGCTCGACATCATCGCCGCGCCGCAATGGCCATCCGGCGCAACGGAGCTGGCTGGCGCGATCACTTACCGGGAAGCACGCGTACTGGTCGGCCCGAATGCCGGGGCGAATTTCATCCGTTCCGTGAAGGAAATACACGTGCACGAGATCGCCCACATGTGGTTCGGCAATCTCGTCACGCCGCCCTGGTGGGATGATCTCTGGCTGAAGGAAGGGTTCGCTGTCTGGAGCGAGACGGCCGTGCTCGCGGCAATGGAGCCCGAGGAGTCCCATTACGTCGTCGCCGTCGCCGACGGCCTGCGCGCCATGGCACTCGACAGCCTCGCCAGCGCCCGCATCGTCGCCGGGCCGATCCGCCGCAACGAAGACATCCGCAACGCCTATGACGCGATCACCTATTCCAAGGCTCCGGCCGTCATCCGAATGGTCGATCGCTACTTCACGCCTGCGAAGTTCCGTCCCGCGCTCGGCCGCTACATTGCGCGCTTCGCGGATGGCGAGGCCGCGAGCGAGGATTTCTACACCGCCATCTCCAGCGTCACGGGTGAGCCGGAGATCGGCGAAGTCTTCCGCAGCTTCGTCAGCCAGCAGGGTGTGCCGCTGGTCGAGGCCGAAATGTCCTGCGGCAAGGGCGCGCCGAAACTGACCCTTAGCCAGAGCAGGTACCGGCCTCTGGGCTCAACCATCGAGCCCGGCAACCAGTGGACCATCCCCGTCTGTGTCGCCTGGCAAGACGGCGCCAATCGCGGTGAGACCTGCACAATGCTGTCCACCCCCCAGTCAGTCACGGAAGTACGCGGTGCCATGTGCCCCTCCGTGATTGTTCCGAATGCGGACGGTGCAGGCTACTATCGCTTCGGCCTGAAGCCCGCCGCCTGGCATGCCCTCGTCGAAGCCTATGGCCGCCTCAACGTGCCGGAAGCCCTTGTCAGTCTCGACAGTGCGGAAGCCGCGTTCAATGCCGGTGCAATGCCGGGCGAGACTTACCGGGCAATGCTGCGCGCTGCGCTCATGTATCAAGACACCGCAGTGCTCGGCCTCGGTCTGCGTGCCGCCGAAAACTTGCTCGGCCAACTGGATGGCGACGCAGCTGCGTCGCTCCGCGCCGAAGTCAGCGCGGCCCTCGCTGAACGAGATCCCGCAGGCGCCGCGAGCGAAACCGCAGACCGCATCCTCGCCTTCCGTGGTCTCGTGCTGGAAGAACCTGACGCCCGCGCCGAACTGCGCAGCCGCCTTGCGCCCTTGCTCGCCGGAACGGGCGGCGTCTCGAGTGACCTATACGTCCCGGCGCTCACTGCGACTTTTGCCGATGGTGGCACAGTGGCGTTCGACCAGATACTTGCGTCGCGCGCCCGGCTGGATGATGCGGTCTTCACCCAGGCCGTCGCCGATTCCATCGGCGCCGTTACCGATCCGGCTCTTGCACGCCGCGCAGAGGCATTGATGTTCGACGGCGCGTTCGGCAACGCGGCCAGCTTCTCGATGGCCTCCAGCCTGATGGCCAATCCTCAGCACCGGGAGGAAACCTGGAAACAGCTGACTGCCCGCTTCCCGGATTTCCTGAAGGTCGTTCCAGCCCAGTCCCGTCGCAGTGCGCCGCGCCTTGCGCGCGCCTTCTGTGATACAGGCCGTATCGCCGAACTGGACGCCCTGTTCACCGCCCACGAAGTGCCGGGTCACGAACAGGCCCTCGCGGAAACGCGCGAGTACCTTACGCTCTGCGGCGTGCAGGCCGAGGCGGCGCGCGCTGCCTTTGCCCGCTAGGCGTTCTTGATCGTGAGGCCGCCATCCACCGGGATGTGCACCCCGTTGAGAAAGCTCGCCGCCGGCAACACCAACGACAGGGTCATGTTGGCCACTTCCTCCGGAATGCCATACCGGCGGAGTGGCACGCGGCGCTTGGCATAGATTTCCTTGTGCTCGTCCGGAATGCCCGCCGTGATGCCGGTCTTGATAGGGCCCGGGCAGATGCAGTTCACGGTGATGCCCTCGCGGCCGAGATCAACAGCGAGCCCGCGCGTCAGGCCGATCACGCCATGCTTGGCCGCGACATAGGGTGAGTTGCCCGGCGTTGCGCCAAGGCCTTCAGTCGAGGCGATATTGACGATCCGGCCCCAGCCATTCTTGCGCATGTAGGGCAGCGCCGCGCGAATGGCCCGCTGGTGCGAGGTCAGCATCACGTTGATGCTCGGCCCCCAGCTGTCCTCGTAGCTTTCCTCGCCCACCTGCGCCGGGATGGCGAAGCCCGCATTGTTCACGAGAATGTCCATCCCGCCGAAATGCGCAGCTGCTTCGTCCACCACGCGCCTGATCGCCGCGCCGTCGCCCACGTCCAGCGCCCAGCCGCGCACATGCGGGATGCCAGCCGCCTTGATCTCGTTCACAACGATATCGACGTTCTCCTGCTTCAGGTCGGTCACGGCCACGTTCGCGCCCTCGCGCGCAAAAAGGTGTGCCGTAGCGCGGCCCATGCCGCTGGCCGCGCCGGTGATCAGTGCGGTCTTGCCTTTGATGGAGCGCGAAAGTTCCTGATAGGGTGGTTGTTGGCTCATGCGGGTTTCCTCAGTTTCTTTATTGTGCCGGAAAAGTTCAGGACCGGACGGTCGTCCTCGCCGTAGATGATGCCGCGCACGAAGCTGAGCGAGCCGCCCTTGCGCAGCGTGTCGCCGCGCGCTGTCAGCCGTTCGCCCTCCAATGCCCCATCGATGAATTCGGCGGTGAAGGCTACGGTCACGCCGTAGCTGCCTTCCATAGCTTCATGGCCGAGCGCAAAAAGCGCGAAATCGGCAAAGGTCATCAGGCAGCCGCCATGCACCACGCCGCCGGCGTTCATGTGCTTGCGCTGAACCCGGAAGGCCGCCACCGGCCCTTTTTCGTCGACCTTGAAATAGAATGGCCCGGCTGTTTCGTGCTCGAACGGCTCCTCCTTCCAGGTGGTCCAGCCCGCGAATTCCCCGCTGGTCTCGATCGTCGTTGCCATGCGTCCTCCCTGTGGCCTGTTCTTGCTGCGGCAACCATACCCTTACGGCCCCCTTCGACAAGCGTGCCGTAGCGGCATAAAGTGGTCCGCGAGAAACCACACCGGGAGACGAAACCCATG
>CAZXQD010000064.1:0-20687 GCA_964643405.1 uncultured Hyphomonas sp.
AGCACGTCGTCGAAGGTGATCGCTTGTCGGATTTTCATGTGGGGAGCTCCCTTTTTGGCCTAGTAAGGGAGTCGCAGGGGCTTGTGAAGCCCCCTTCCCCGCTCGGTGAGCCCCCTTCTGCAGCGCCGCTTTGACAGGCCGCCCGGCTCACCCGATAGAGGCTAGATTAGTTGCATCTGTAACCATCGTGTCCTGGGGAGGAACCAAGATGAACTTGTCAGATTACGGGCTAAGCTCCGAGCGCGGCTTTCTCGCAGGCTTTGACCCGGCCAGTATCACCTTGCCCGCCGATTTGCAGCCAGCCCGCAAAATGGCCCTGGGGCTTCCGGAACTGATCCCGACCGGGAAGCTGCGCGGCTTTCTCGAGACGCTTCCGGAACTCGATCTGTCGGCCTTCTGTGCAAGCGCCAGCGAGGCCGAGCTGCGCATCGCGATGCTGCATTACAGCTTCATGGTGCAGGCCTATGTCTGGGGCGAGCCGGATGCGCCGAAAGTGCTGCCGGCATGTCTGGCGGTTCCGATCTGGCAGATCGGCAAGGCCATCGGCCAGCCACCCCTCCTCCCCTACTCCAGCTATACCCTCGAGAACTGGAGCCGGTTTGACGGGCAGGGGCCTATAGACCTTTCAAACATCCATACGCTGCAGCACTTCGAAGGCGGCATGGACGAAGCCTGGTTCATACTCGTGCACGTCGCCATCGAAGCGCGCGCTGGCGAGATGCTGATGGAAGCCACGAAGATCGTTGACGCAGCGAAGGCGGGAAATGCCGCCGAGGTCGAGCGCGCGCTCGGCGTGATGAGCAAGGTCTGGGACGATGTGAACGCGATCTTCGACCGGATGCCGGAGCGCTGCGATCCGTATGTATACTTCCACCGCGTGCGACCGTGGATCCACGGCTGGAAAGATAACCCGGCGCTGGGCGAGGGGTTGATCTATGAGGGCGTCGCCGAGACGGGCGGCAAACCGCAGGCCTTCCGTGGGCAGACGGGTTCGCAATCGTCGATCGTTCCGGCCATGGACGCGCTTTTGTGCATTGGTCACGCCGGCGATCCGCTGCGCGCGTTCCTCGATGAGCTGCACGCTTACCGCCCGCCGCAGCACCGGCGCTTCATTGACGACCTGCGCGCAAACAGTGTGCTGCGCAGCTTCGTCCAGTCTCTCGGCAACGCGGTGATCCGTGAGCTGTACAACGACAACATCCGCAAGCTCGCGCGCTTTCGTACGCGCCACCTGGAGTACGCAGCGACCTACATCAACCGGCAGGCCTCAACGGCGGCTGGGAACGATCCCGATGTCGGCACAGGCGGCACACCGTTCATGCGTTACCTGAAGAAACACCGCGACGAAGCCGAGGCGCACCTGCTCAGCTAAGCCGGCATCAATCGACGCAGAGCGTATAACCCATCTTGCCGTCTTCGATCATCGCATAGCAGCCGAAGGGGACATCAACCGTCTGGCAAGTGCCGGTTGCCGGCTTGCCCGGGGCGACGCCCTGATTGGTCGTATCGGCGCGGCAGGTGCCTTCGCAATCCGCGTCACCGCTGCAAACCTTTCCGGCATCCGGATAGGTCTGTACGCAATGTTGCCAACCCAGCATGCCTGCGCGGCTGATCTCGCCACCAGCGGCTTTGCACGCGGCGCGCTCGGCGGGCGTTGCGATCTCGCCAGCCACATCGACGTACTGGTACCTGGACGCAGGAACGGCCGTTTCAGTTGCGGGCGCGCCAGGTGGATGGAACCAGGTACAGCCCGCCAAGGCCAACGCCGCAACAATCGGCAGCAGGGATTTCATGTCAGGTTCGTCCTCCAGCTCGTCCGGAAATCGCCCACGCGAAGGTTTGGACTAGTCCACGCAAATCGTGTGAAGGATCTTGCCGTCCTCGACCACTGTGCTGCAGCCGAACCGAGCGTCCGTAGTCTGGCACGTGCCGGTCACTTCGGTACCGGCGACATGCTCGCCTTCCGCCTCATAGAGGCATTCACCGATGCAATCGGCTTCACCAGAGCAGGCTTTTCCGGCATCGGCGAAGGTCTGCACGCAGTTCTCCCATTGCAGCTTGCCGCTCGGCTGGATCGTGCCGCCAACCGCTTCACAAGCGGCGCGTTCTTGAGGCGTGGCTTGCTGGCTGGCAAACTCGATACGCGCGTAGACCGTCTCGGAGGGCGCTGCGGGGTCGGCGGCGACTTCCTCTACCGGTGCTTGCTCGACCGGAGCGGGTTCGGGCGGCTTCTCGTTCGAACACGCAGCGGCGATCAGCGAAAGGGCGGCGATTGCAAAACGTTTCATCCGGGGAACCTTGCGAAAGCCGGAACGCCGTCCGGCATCAGGTGGTACGGGTGGGCGTCAGCGGTCTGGAGGATCATCTGCGGCCCTGCGAAAACTGAAGGATCGTCAAGCGAGCCGATCTTCAGGATGACAGCGATGGGTAATGCGGGCGAGCGCGTCGTGAGCGGCGTGCCGCAATCGGCGCAGAATTCGCGCGTAGCAGCGCCTTGGATACCGGGCTTGGTGAAGCCCTTCGGCTGGCCCTTCGTGTACCGGAAGCCGGTTGCCGGCATGGCCATGAAGTCGTTGCCTTCGCCGCCGGTATAATACTGGCACTCGCGGCAATGGCAGCGGGCTTTCATGATCGGCGCGCCTTCGGCTTCGTAGCGAACGGCGCCGCAATAGCAGCCTCCCGTAATGGTCATGCAGTTCCTCCCTTTGCGGGCTTTGCGCCCTTGAAGCCTTTGGCGACAACGTAGATTTCCGGGCTGCCCGCGCGGCTGGCCGGTGGCTTGATATGTTTGACCGTCTTGAAGTTTGTACGCAACTGATCGAGCAGCTCGTGGGTTGTGCCGCCCTGGAAGACCTTGGAGCAGAAGCTTCCGCCGGGAGCGAGGTGGGTGATCGCGAAATCGACGGCGAGCTCGACGAGCGCGACCGTGCGCAAGTGGTCGGTCTGTTTGTGGCCCGTCGTGTTGGCGGCCATGTCGGAGAGCACGAGATCCGGCGGGCCTGACAGGGCGCCGAGCAGCTTAGCCACATCAGCGGGATTGTTCACGTCGCCTTCGAGGATCGTCGCGCCGTCAATCGGATCAAGCGGCAGGAGGTCGATACCGGCGACTTCGGCAGCGCCTTTCAGCATCGCGACCTGCACCCAGCCGCCCGGCGCGCAGCCGAGGTCGATTACGCGTTGGCCCTTGCGCAGCAGATGCGCGGCCTCGTCGATTTCGAGCAGCTTGTAGGCCGCGCGGGAGCGATAGCCTTCTTCCTTCGAGCGCCGAACATAGGGATCGAGCAGCTGGCGTTCGATCCAGCGCTTGGAGCTTTCCGTGCGCGCATTGCGGGCGATCACCTTGCGCTCTGTGGTGCGGCGGCCGGAATCCGGACGTTCCCCGGATGGGCCTTTCCAGCGGCGTTTCTCTTCATCCGACATTTGCCGCTCCGCCTTCCGTGCCCCTTCGTTTCGACCGTTTCGGCCTGCGTCGCCGGGGCGGGCGCTCGCCATGCATCATCGACAATAGGACGCCTTCGCGCAAACCGCGATCGGCCACGCGCAGCCTGTGCGCATCAAAGACTTCCCACACGGCTTCCATAATGGCGCAGCCCGCGAGCATGAGCGGCGCGCGCTCCTCGCCGATGGTCGGCAGCTTGGCTCGCCCCGAGACACCCAGTTCACGCAGCCGGTCCATGGTGGCGCGACCGTCATGGCGCGACAGCCAGCTGCCATCGACCTTGTCGCGGCGATATCGATCAAGGTTCAGATGGACGCCGGCAAGACAGGTCACGGTCCCGGATGTGCCGATGAGGTAGCCGTCATCCGCGGCGAGCCTTTGGGCAACCCGGTCAAGGGCCGGCCATGCCCGTACCGCGGAGCGAGCGCGCTCGAGCATAAGTGGCCAGGCCACGTCTTCGTTCGACAGGTCATAGCTTTCGGAGAGCGTGACGACGCCGAGCTTGAGACTCGTCCAGTCCATGATCGGCGCCTGGCGGAGGATTCCCGCGAGCCCGCGATCCCGGATGGCGCTGGCATCGACATGCGACAATTCGGTTGAGCCGCCCCCGACATCGACCACCAGCACGGACTTCACCTGCGGTTCGATGAGATCGTAACACCCGATGGTGGCGAGGCGTGCCTCCTCCTTGGCGCCGATCACCTTGAAGGTGAGACCTGTTTCCTGTTGCACGCGGCGGATGAATTCCTCGCCGTTGGAGGCCTTGCGGCAGGCTTCCGTGGCAATGCAGCGAACCCGGCCGACCCCATGGACCCTAAGCTTGCTGCGGATGGCATGAAGCGCGCTCATCGCGCGTTCGACAGCCGCGTCCGACAGCCTGCCGGACTCCTGGAGCCCTTCACCGAGCCGGGCGATCTGGGAATAGGAATCAACCACGCGAAACGACTGGCCGCGGGGCTCCGCGACCAGCAGCCGGCAATTGTTCGTGCCAAGGTCGACCGCCGCATAGAGCGGTTTTCCCCGTTGGGAACTGGGCTGACCGCGCCGGCGGCCGCCAGTTCCTTCTTTTTTGTCAGCCATGGTGTGGCCCGAAACGCAAACTTGAGGCATGCTCTACCATAGGAGCTGAAAATGACCAGTAGACGTCGCCCTGCAGGTTGGTTGCGCGGTCTGTTCGGGGGAACGAAGCCGCGCAAGGCCGAGCCGCTGGTCCTGACCGACAAGGTGGACGAGCGCTACCACTACGGCTCGATTTCAAAGCACATTGCCAAGTTCCAGATCGGGCAGGTGGTCCGGCACAGGGTTTTTGCGTTCCGCGGCGTCATTTTCGATGTCGACCCGCAGTTTGCAAACACCGATGAATGGTACGAATCCATCCCCGAGGAAGTCCGCCCCAGCAAGGACCAGCCGTTTTACCATTTGTTCGCTGAGAACGAGCGCACGCACTACATTGCGTATGTGTCCGAACAAAACCTGGTTGCGGACGATTCAGACCTGCCGCTGAGCCATCCGGATATTCCGGAATGGTTCGACCTGACCGGCCGCGGCACCTATGAGCTGAAGAAGCATTCGACCAACTGAACGGCGGGGCAGGGCCCCTGCCCTAGTTCGTCTGTTCCGGCGGCGGGCCGTCTCCGGACAAATGCGCCGCAACCTCATCCCAATAAGCCAGTGCTTCGACATCGCCCATCGCGGCGACTTCCGCCGCCCTGAGAGTGACGATGACGAGCGCGTCTTCGCCATATTGGCGCCAGAGGGCTGCAGCAGTCTGGGCCGCAGCGCTCAACTGCCGCCCCGTGACCGCGCGATAATAGCGGTCGTCGACTGGCCGGGGACGAGCGGAACGATCACCACTTCCCCGCCCCGCGCCTCAACGATGTCGGCGCCGACAATCGTTTCGCGCGTATAGTCACCGCCCTTGATGAGCACGTCAGGCTTTAGCGCCGTAACCAGCTCAAGAGGTGTGTCCTCTTCAAAGATCACGACGCCGTCGACCGCGGACAGACCGCACAGTACCTGGGCCCTCGATTGCTCATCGTTTACCGGCCGCTGCGGCCCCTTGAGACGCTTTACCGACACATCCGCATTCAGCCCTACTATGAGGCGATCGCACCTGCTGCGGGCTTCCTCCAGTACGCGAACATGGCCGGGATGAAGCACGTCGAACACGCCATTGGTGAATCCGATCCGCAGCCCCCCTTCCCTCCAGCGCTCGATCTGTCCGACCATGGCATCGACCGAGAGCGTGCCGGCTTTCTGCGCCCATTGGGAGGCTTCGAACGACTCGATCATTTCGGCAGCCGTCACGGTAGCCGTGCCGGATTTGCCGACAGCTATGCCCGACGCAATGATGGCGACGGTGACCGCTTCGTCGAGATTTGCCCCGGCGACGATTGCGGCGGCGAGGGCAGCATGGCTGGTATCTCCGGCGCCCGAGACATCAAAGACTTCGCGGGCCTTCCCTCTGACATGCCCAACCGTACCGGACGCCGCGAGATAGGACATGCCCTGTGCGGCGCGCGTGACGACGATCTCCCTGGCGGGCAGCTTACCTCGTGAGACGGTGAGCGCGTGCTCAACCTCGGCATCAGAGCCAATGGCAAGGCCGAGCACGAGGCCAAGCTCAGAAGCGTTGGGCTTCAGGATGTCGACAGCGCCGTAGCGGGCAAAGTCTTTCCCCTTCGGATCGGCAATTACGGGAATCGAGTACCTGGCAGCCCCCTTCAATACAGCAGCAATGACAGCATCTGTGACGAGGCCCTTGGCATAGTCCGAAACAAGCACCGCGGATACGGAGGGCAGGGTTTCCTCGATGGCCGTCATGACGGCGCGCTCGCTTGCCGCGTCTGGTGGCCCGGTGTCTTCGGCGTCGAACCGCAGCAGCTGCTGACCGCCGGCGACAAGGCGCGTCTTAAGTGTGGTCGGGCGATCCTTTAAAGGAACGAGATGGGCTGAAATGCCTGATGACTGATCCAGGAGCGCGCTCAACTCAGCACCGGCCTCGTCGGTGCCGACAGAGCCGATTATTACAGGCAAGAGGCCGAGCGAAGACAGGTTGCGCGCCACGTTTGCGGCGCCGCCGGGCATGCTGACGGCGCGCGTCTGGCGCAGGACTGGGACCGGGGCTTCAGGTGATATCCGGCTGACAACACCATAGACAAACCGGTCGAGCATCACGTCGCCGATACAGAGGACACGCTGGCCGCGCGCTTTGTCCAGGATCTGGCGAAGGCGGGCAGGTTGCATTTGTCGCTTTTCCTGTGTTCCCGGGCGGTATAGCTGCGACAGCCGGGTGTTGAAAGTGCAGGGCTGCACGGGGGATTGATCCAATCCACTAAGGCAGCCGTATCGAGGGGTAACAATGCAGGAATTCCGCCCCAGTATGTCTGCCTCGCCGCCTGTCATCGTATGGTTCCGCGAGGACCTCCGTACAACGGACAACCCTGCCCTGGCCGCAGCTGTTGAGACGGGCGCGCCAGTACTCTGCGTTTTCATTCGCGAAACGGGGGTGAAGGGCGCCCGCCCAATGGGCGGCGCGTCACTCTGGTGGCTCGACAAGAGCCTCAAGGCGCTCGAAGCCTCACTGACGGCTGCCGGTGGTCACCTTGTCCTGCGGACAGGGCATCCCCGGCAGATCCTGCTCGATCTGATCGCGGAAACAGGCGCACGGACGGTCGTCTGGAACCGTCGCTACAGTGAGCCGGAAAAGACGGTCGATGCCGAGATCAAGTCAGAACTGAAGGCCGCAGGCATTGAAGCGTTGAGCTACAACGCCCGGCTTCTTATGGAACCCTGGCAGCTCAAGACCGGCTCGGGCGGCTATTATCGCGTTTTCACCCCGTTTTGGCGGGCGCTTCAGGCAAACTATGCGCCGGCCAAGGCGCTGGCGGCGCCCAAGAAATTAGCGGGGGTCGCGGCGCCGACGGAGATTCTGGCCGATTGGAGACTACACCCCTTGAAGCCTGACTGGTCAGGCGGGCTGGGCGAAGCATGGACACCGGGCGAGGCCGGCGCGGCAGCGCGGCTCAAGGCATTTCTGAACGGCCCTGTGAGCGGATATGCTGATCGGCGCAACCGGCCCGACCTTGACGATTCCACGTCCGGACTGTCGCCGCACCTGCGCTTCGGCGAAATAGGCCCAGCGCAAATATGGCGTGCGGTTAAGGCAGGCATCGAGGCGGGCCGGATCAATGAACGATCTGGCATGATCTTCCTGTCCGAGATTGCCTGGCGCGAGTTCTCGTATGTCCTGCTGAACTTCAATCCTGCACTCGCCGAAAAGAACTATAACCCATGCTTTGACAACATGCCTTGGCGCCGGGACAAGGCCTCGCTCATTGCCTGGCAACGCGGTCAGACCGGATACCCCATCGTCGACGCCGGCATGCGGCAGCTCTGGCATACCGGATGGATGCATAACCGTGTACGGATGATCGTCGCATCTTTCCTGACCAAACATCTCCTCTTGCCGTGGCAGGCGGGCGAAGGCTGGTTCTGGGATACGTTGGTGGACGCCGATCCGGCGGCAAATGCGGCCAGCTGGCAATGGACTGCTGGTAGCGGCGCGGATGCAGCCCCGTACTTCCGCGTATTCAATCCCATCACCCAAGGCAGCAAGTTCGACGAAACGGGCGGTTATGTGCGCCGCTGGGTTCCAGAGTTGAAAAAGATGCCGGACAAATATCTCCATGCGCCGTTCGAAGCTCCGGAGGATGTGCTGAAAGCGGCTGGTGTCGTGCTTGGAAAGACTTATCCAAAGCCCGTTGTTGACCACAGCGCTGCGCGGCAACGCGCCCTCGACGCCTACAAACAAACCAGACAGGAACAGGATACCGGATGAGAAAGATTGCGATTATCGGATCCGGAATCTCGGGGCTCGGCGCTGCCTGGGCATTGCGTGACACCGCTGACGTCACCGTTTTCGAGAAAGACGGACGGCTCGGCGGACACGCCTGCACACATACGTTCGACTATGACGGCACAACCGTAGACGTCGATCTGGGCTTTATCGTCTATAACGGTCTCAACTATCCGAACCTGATTGGCTTCTTTGAAGCGCTGGGCGTTGAGACAAAGGAATCCGACATGAGCTTTGCCGTGTCTGATCCTTCCGGGTGGACGTGGGCGTCAACGCTCAGCGGGATCTTTGCCCAGAAGCGAAACTTTTTCAGCGTGCGATTCCATCGTTTCTGGCAAACCATCCTGCGCTTCAATGACATTGCGCGCACTGAACTCGCCAACGGAAAGATCAACGACACAACACTCGGCGCATGGCTGGACCGTCATGGCTTCGATACGGCGTTCAGGGAAAACTACATCCTGCCAATGGGCGCCGCAATCTGGTCGACGCCCGAAAGCCAGATGCTCGACTATCCCGCATCAAGCTTCTTCCAGTTCTTTGATAACCACCGGCTTATGCACAAGGAGCGCCCCAAATGGCGCACCGTCAATGGTGGCAGCAAGTCGTACGTATCGAAGGCCGCCGCTTCACTAGGCAACCGTGTACGGATGAATTGCGGCGTCGCGCGCGTGCATCCGTTTGGCGACCGGGTTGCGGTGGTGACAGAGCAAGGCGCAACAGAACTCTTCGATCATGTGATCTTCGCATGCCATTCCGACCAATCACTGAGGCTGGTCGAGCGTGACTATAACAGCGCAGCATTCTTCCTGCGCTCTGTGAAGTACCGTCCGAACCGGATCTACCTGCACCGCGATCCCGCGTTGATGCCGTTGCGCAAATCAGCGTGGGCCAGCTGGAATGTGCTCAAGCAGGGCAATGGCGATATCTGCCTGACTTACTGGATGAACAAACTGCAGGGCATTGATCCCGCGCGGCCTGTCTTCATCACGCTCAATCCGGAGACACCGCCCAGGCCGGACCTTACGTTCCACTACTACGAGTTCGATCACCCCCAGTTTGACGCAGCGGCTGACGCTGCAGTGCGCTCGCTGAAGCGTATTCAGGGCGACAACGGATTGTGGTTCGCCGGCGCGTGGATGGGCCGCGGTTTCCATGAAGACGGACTGAAATCCGGACTTTCACCTGCGTTGTCGCTAGGGGGAAAGGTTACGTGGGACGCGAAAGGCGTGGACATCTGTGCGATCCGCCGCAACACTTCGGAACCTGATCTGAAGGCCGAGGTATCTGCTTGAGTTCACCGCCGCTGAGGCTCTGGTCAGGGCAGACGTTGCACAAGCGGTTCGTACCGTTCGAACGGGAGTTTCGCTACGCACTTGTCCTGATCGATGTAGACATTGATCGGCTGGAAGAGGCCGGTCGTGTGTCGAAACTCTTTGCGGTCAACCGGGCAGGCCTTTTCTCATTCTATGAGGCTGATCATGGCGGACCGGAGCGGAAAGTCAGCCTGCGTGCCTGGGCGGAAGAGATTTTCTCGAAGGCGGAAGTATCAATACCCGGCGGCGCGATCCGGCTGGTGACATTCCCGCGGCACTTCTTTTACAAATTTGCGCCCCTTTCCCTTTGGTATGGCTATGATTGTGCCGGTGTGCTGCGAGGCATCATCTATGAAGTGCGCAACACATTTGGCGAACGGCACTGCTACGTGGCGCGTGCAGATGGCGCGCGTTCGGTCCATTTCGCAGACAAGTCATTCCACGTTTCACCCTTCTTCGACGTGAGCGGGCAGTACCGGTTTACCCTGCGCGACCCAGTCAATACTCTCGATGTTGTGGTAGAGAATGTAAAAGATGGCAGCCGGACACATCTGGCCAATATCAAAGCTCGTATGCTTCCAGCAACAACATCGAACTTCATGAGGCTGGCCTTGAAGAATCCAATGTCTACACTCGGCGTATCGGCCGGCATCCACTGGCAGGCTCTGTTGATCTGGATGCGGGGCGCGAAGTATTTTTCACGGCCGGTCAAGCCCGCCCGCGTTGCAACCGTTGCCCTTCCTGATAACTCACGCGCGGCGATCCGCCCGGAGCCACGCACATGACGCAGACCATCATCGCGACGCCGCAAACAATACGACAACTGAAGCATGTTCCGGCCAGCTTCCGAATTGGCGCCATGGTGCTTTTGCGCACGCGCAAGGGCGCACTGACCTTCATGCTTCCGGACGGTACCCAGTTGCACTTCAGGAACGAACAAGATGGGCCTGAGGCAACAATCAATGTTCACGACTTCCGCTTCGTGAGCCGCGCATTGGCAGGCGGTGATGTTGCATTTGCGGAATCCTATATGGACGGCGATTGGTCGACGCCGGATCTGACCGCAGTATTGCGTTTTTTCTCGACAAACTTTGATGCTGCCGCGAAGCTGTCTCGCGGAAACATTTTCGTCCGTTCAATGAATATGCTTCGCCATGCTCTGAGCCGCCGCAATTCAAAGGCTGGCGCGCGCAAGAACATCATGGCGCACTACGATCTCGGGAACGCCTTCTACGAAAAATGGCTGGACCCGAGCATGACTTACTCGTCGGCCTATTTCGAGAGTCCCAACCAATCCCTTCAACAAGGGCAGATGCACAAGTACAAGGAAATCTGCGAGCGCATACAAGCTGGGCCAGGTTCGCATATCCTTGAAATCGGGTGTGGCTGGGGCGGCTTTGCCGAATATGCCGCCAAGCATCGCGGCAGCAAGGTGACCTGCCTTACAATATCGCCTGCGCAGAAAGCCTATGCGGAAGAACGCATGCGCCAAAACGGTCTGTCCGATCAGGTCGAAATACGGCTTGAAGACTACCGCGATCATGTCGGCACGTATGACGGTGTTGCATCCATCGAGATGTTCGAGGCGGTTGGTGAGCCCTATTGGCCGAGTTACTTCAGCAAGGTGTTTTCGTCGCTGAAGGAAGGCGCACGCGCTGCGCTTCAGATCATCACAATCGATGACGATCTTTTCCCGAGCTATCGCCGCCGTGTCGATTTCATCCAGCAGCACATATTTCCCGGCGGGATGTTGATCAGCGAGAAGGTGCTTAAAGAGCAACTCGCCGAAGCGGGCTTGCGCCATGATGGCGTAGCCTATTTCGGTCAGGACTATGCGCGTACCTGCCGCGAATGGTCCCGCGCCTTCAATGGCCGATGGGAAGAGATCCAGACGCTTGGATTTGATGAGCAATTCCGGCGTCTCTGGAACTTCTATCTCAGCTATTGCGAAGCCGGGTTCAGCGACGGCCGTATCAATGTCGGGCAGTTTCAGCTGACCAAGGCAGGCGCCGTTTAGACGAGACGCGACTGCCTGACGGCAGCGGCGATGAAGCTTGCGAACAGTGGATGGGGTTCGAACGGACGTGAGCGCAGTTCCGGGTGGAACTGTACACCGACGAACCAGGGATGTTCCTTCAGTTCGAAAATCTCCGGCAAACGGCCATCAGGCGACATTCCGGAAAAGTGCACCCCGTGCTTTTCCAATGCCGGAATGTACTTGGTATTCACTTCGTAACGGTGACGGTGGCGTTCATAGACTTCGCTGGCGCCGTAAATGCTGGCGACAAGGCTGCCCTCGGCCAACCGCGCCGGATAGGCGCCGAGGCGCATCGTGCCGCCGAGATCGGTGTTCGCATCGCGGACTACCTTCTCGTTTCCTTTGGTCCATTCTTCCATCAGTCCGACAACAGGTTCTTTGGTCGGGCCAAACTCGCTGGTTGAGGCGTCCTTGATGCCAACAAGCTGGCGCGCGGCCTCGACGACCGAAAGCTGCATTCCGTAGCAGATCCCAAAGCAGGGGATCTTGCGTTCACGTGCAAACCTCGCCGCACGCATCTTGCCATGTGCGCCACGTTCGCCAAAGCCACCCGGCAGCAGGATGCCATGGACGCCTTCGAGAATGTCGAGCGGGGCGATTTCATCGTCGAAGCGCTCTGAATCAATCAGGCGGATGTCGACCTTTACCTGATTGGCGAGACCGCCATGGTTGAGCGCTTCCATCACGGATTTGTATGCATCCGGAACGTCCGTGTACTTGCCGACAAGCCCGATGCACACTTCCCCGTCCGGGTTACGGATGGTGTGGGCAATACGCTGCCAGGCCGACAGATCCGGTTCCCGGGCGTCGCTGATTCCGAAGTGCGCGAGGACTTCGGTGTCGAGCCCCTCAGCGTGGTAAGCAACCGGCACATCGTAGATGTGGCCGACGTCTCGCGCCTCGATGACGCTCGACGGCCGCACATTGCAGAAGCTGGCGATCTTGCCCTTTTCATTTTCCGGAATTGGGCGGTCGCACCGGCACAGCAGGATCTGCGGCTGTATACCGATGGAGCGCAGCTCCTTGACCGAGTGCTGCGTCGGCTTGGTCTTCATTTCGCCGGCCGCCGGGATGTAGGGCAGAAGCGTCAGGTGGATGAACACCGCGCGCTGAGGCCCGAGTTCCTGGCCGAGCTGCCTGATGGCTTCGAAGAAGGGCAGGCCTTCGATGTCACCGACCGTACCCCCGATCTCGCAGAGGACGAAATCAACCCCCTCCCCCGGATCGTTGAGGACAAAGGCTTTGATCTCGTTGGTAACGTGGGGGATGACCTGGATGGTTGCGCCCAGATAATCGCCGCGGCGTTCGCGCTCGATAATGTTGGAATAGATGCGGCCAGTCGTGATGTTGTCTGACTGCCGGGCCGATACGCCTGTGAAACGCTCGTAGTGACCGAGGTCGAGGTCGGTCTCGGCGCCGTCATCAGTCACGAACACCTCACCATGCTGGCGCGGGCTCATGGTGCCGGGATCGACGTTGAGGTAGGGATCGAGCTTGCGGAGGCGAACGCCGTAGCCGCGCGATTGCAACAACGCGCCCAGAGCCGCCGAAGCGATGCCCTTGCCCAGAGAAGACACCACGCCGCCGGTGATGAAAATGTAGCGGATCATGGGATCACATTCTTGCAATGATTCGCGCTTGCGGCTGCCCGCGATGACTCGGTTCGGCCAAAATTACTGGGGATTGGTCTCGGCGGGTTCCGGCGCCGGACTGGCCGGTGCGGGCGTCGGGGTAGTCGTGGCGGTCTCCGGTGTGGTCACCGGATCTGTCGCCGGCGGGGAGATGACCGAGGTCGGGTCAATCACCTCAGCCGGCCCGGTCGTCGTTGACGGGGTATCTTCGTTTGCCAGGGGGTTAACGCTCGGATCGAAAAGGTCGACCGGCTCGCCCTGCGGCGTCAGCGGGGCGGTTTCTTCGAGAGCACGTTCCAGGCCTGACCCGTTGCCAGCCGAACGGTTTGCAATTGAGGTAAGCGCCAGGCTGGTGGCAAAGAAAATGCCGCCAATGATGATGGTCGTGCGCACGATGGCTCCAGCCGCGCCGCGACCGGACATCAACGAGTTTGCCCCACCTCCGCCAATGCCGAGGCCGCCGCCTTCCGATTTCTGGACAAGCACAAGCCCGATCATCGCCAGACAGGCGAGAATATGAATGGCAAGAATGACGTTCTGCATGGATCGGGCCCGGCTGCTTAGGGATTTCGCGCTCGCTTATCCCGCTTAGGGGCATTCGCCAAGCCGGGCGCTCACACGGAAAGTGCGCGCGCCGTCGCATAAATGGCGAGAAAGTCGGCCGCCTTCAAGCTTGCGCCGCCGATAAGTCCGCCATCCACGTTGGGAATTGGCAGGATTTCCGGAGCATTTCCTGGGTTAAGGCTGCCACCGTAAAGGATACGGACGCCTTTTCCGGCGTCTCCGAACCGCTCTTTCAGGAAGCTGCGGATAAATCCATGGACCTCTTCTATCTGCGCAGGAGTGGCAACTTTCCCTGTGCCGATCGCCCAAAGCGGCTCATAGGCGATCACGAGGTTCGCTGCTGATTCCAGCCCGGCGAGGGACCCGGACAGCTGGCCTTTGATGATATTGAGCGTCCGGCCGGCGGAACGCTCTTCCAAGGTCTCGCCGATGCAGATGATTGGGATCAGGCCTGCCTTCTGGGCGGTCCGGGCTTGTCCTGCGACAATTTCGTCACTCTCGCCATGGCCGGTGCGGCGCTCGGAATGCCCGACTATGACATGCGTAGCCCCGAGTTCCCGCAGCATTGGCGCGGAAATGTCACCCGTAAAAGCCCCTTTCTCAGATACGTGACAGGTTTGCCCACCCACCGCGAGAGCGGATCCGCTAGCGATGGAGCAGGCTTCCGATAGCAGTGTCGCAGGAACACACAGGAGCAACTCAGGCGCCCCTGGCTGACCAGTGGCAGCGACCGCAACCTCCCGTATTGTCGGCAGGTCGGCGCGCAAGCCGTTCATCTTCCAGTTTCCAGCGATCAGCTTCCGGTTCATGCCGCGTTCCCTATCTTGCAAGTAACCGGTCGGTCGCCTAGCAAGCTGTGAGCCAACCGGCAAACCATTCCAAAGAGACGTTCAAGATGATTTCCTTGATGAAACGGCTGACGAACTCGGTCTTCGGCAAAGCCGTTCTCATGATCATCGTGGCTGGCATGGCCCTGTGGGGCGTTGACCAGATGTTCAACCAGATTCGTGGCGGACTCGGTGCAAATATAGCTCAGGCTGGATCGCGAGGCTTTGACCCAACCGACCTTGATCGCCGGGTCGAAAGCGTTCTGCGCAACATGAACGCAACCTCCGAGAAGCCGGTGACCAAGACAGAAGCGCTCGAGAATGGTATCGTTGACCAGATCGTGGCCAGTGAAACGGCGCGCATCACTGCGCTGGGCTACGGCGCAAGCCTCGGCATTGCGCCCTCAACTGATGCCGTACTGGCTGAAACTCGCTCCATCGAGGCATTCCAGAACCCCCTGACAGGCGAACTGGACCCCACCCTCTTGCGGCAACGCCTTCAACAACTCGGTTTTACGTTGAGCGAGTTCGAAGATCAGGTTGCCGATGACCTCATGATCAAGACAATGCAGGGCGCAGCCAGTTCGGCAGTCGTTGCGCCTGCCGTACTCAGCGATATTCAGATCCTTTACTACGGCGAAGCACGGAACGTTTCCTGGTTCCTTTTTGACGCGCTGAAGGATGCAAATCTCGCCGATCCCACGGCCGAGGAAGTTCGCGCCTATTACGACTCGAACCTGGAACAGCTGAAGCAACCCGAGCGGCGCGGGATCGACCTGCTTCGCATGTCTGCTGAGGATTTCCTCGGCGAAGTCGAAGTGACCGACCAGGAAGTCGCCACGATCTACGAAGCCACAAAATCGGAGCGCTTTTCGGCACCGGACCAGCGCACCTACGCCGAACTGATGTTTGCAGACCGTGACTCGGCTCGCACGGCCTTCGGTCTGCTGGCCGGTGGCGGCGACCTCAATACCGTGCGCGGCGCCACATCCAACGTACTGAAGACGAGCCAGGCCTCCGAAGTCCAGGATGCTGCCTTGCGCGACGCCATGTTCGGCGCAGGCAAACAGAGCGGTGCGATGTTCGGCCCGCGCGAAGTCAACGGCCAGTGGATGGTTGCGAGACTGATTTCCGTGCAGCCAGGCGCCGTTAAGCCGATCGAGGAGGTCGCCGATCAAATTCAAGGCGAACTTGCCGGGGAACGCGCGCAGCAACTCATGACAGAGAAGATGGACCGTCTCGATGAGATCATCTCGGCTGGATATGACCTTGAGCAGATCGCCAAAGAATTGAAGCTGCCGCTGCTCAGCTTCGGACCAGTGGACGCGAATGGAGTCAACGAACGCGGCCAGCAGTTCAGCGTACTCACGGAGGCAAAGGATGCCGTGGCGCAGGCATTCCGCCTCGGCCAAGGCGAACTGACAAGCCGGTTTGATACTCAGAACGCCATCTTCATCGCGTCGACCCGTGAAATCGTTCCCCCGTCGACACCCGCATTTGAGGAAGTGTCTGACAATGTACGCGCCGCGCTGATCGCGGAACGTCGCAGCAATGCTGCACTGGCAGCAGTGAACACGCTCATCGAGGATATCGATGCCGGAAAGACAACCTTTGAACAGGCAGCCATTGCGGCTGCATCAACGGTCGAGACCCTGCCGCAACCCGTCACCCGCATTAATGCCGGTCAGTTCGGCATTCCTGGGCCCATACAGCAGGCGATGTTCAGCACCCAACTTGGCAAGGTCGTGAACCTCGCCACGGGGACGCAGAACACGTACGTGATCCTAAAAGTGGACAGCATCGAGCCGCCCAGCGAATCCGTCCGTGCCGGCATCGGCGCGGAAATCTCGACAGCTGCGACGACAGCCCTCGGTCAGGATATGATGCAGGCCCTACAGAGTGAAATCACCAAAGCTCTCAAGGTTCGCACGAACGACACAGCGCTGGCGGCCTACAAGCGGACGATTTCGGACAACCAATGACCGCGCGGCTGATCATCCGGCGGCGGATTGGAGACATCGAGACACCCGTTGGCGCCATGCTCAAGCTGGGTGATGAACTGCCCGGAAGTTTCCTGTTTGAGTCAATTGCAGGCGGGGAACGCCTTGGACGGTACTCCTTCATAGGCATCGAACCCGGTCGCTGGTTCCGCATTATCGGCGGCGTTGCAGAAACCAGTCAGAATGCGGATTTTACAGGCGCCACCCGCGAGAATGGAACACCGATAGAAGCGCTCCGCCGTTTTGTAGCCTCCGCCCGTGCGGAGGCGCCAGAAGGCGTGCCGCCGATGGCGTCAGGAGCGTTCGGATATCTTGGCTATGACATGATCCAGTATGTCGAGCCAGTTTCCATCACTGCTCCGGACGTGTTGAGTGTGCCTGAAGCCCTGCTGCTTGTCCCTCGGGTTGTTGTCATTTTCGATCATCTTTACCAGGAACTGCTGCTTGTCGGCCGACAGGAAGGCAATGACGCCGCGTCTATCGAAGCCCTGCTCGACGACGTGGAGCGGCGGCTGGAACGACTGGCGTCGCTGGCGCCGAAAGACGGAGCTGCTCAGCCGGTTCCGCTTGAGTCAGACACGACGAAGGAGCGGTATTTCGAGATTGTCGAGACCTGCCGCAACTACATCAAGGCCGGCGACATTTTTCAAGTTGTGCCGAGCCAACGCTTTTCGACGCCCTTTTCGCGCAAACCGATAAGTTTTTATCGCGCTCTGCGCCGACTGAACCCTTCGGCCTTCATGTTCCACATGAACCTTGGCAGCGTTTGCCTTGTTGGCTCCAGCCCGGAAATCCTTGTGCGAGTGCGCGACGGCCGGGTTGCTATCCGCCCGATTGCAGGAACACGCCCGCGTAGTGGTGACGCTGAAGAAGATGCACGGCGCGCAGCCGATCTGCTGGCGGATCCGAAGGAACGAGCCGAGCACTTAATGTTGCTCGATCTCGGCCGGAACGATGTAGGCCGCGTTGCGGCGTATGGTTCTGTGACCGTAACAGAAAGCTTTGTTGTCGAACGCTATAGCCACGTCATGCACATCGTCAGCCATGTCGAAGGCGATTTGCGTGAAGGGCTCGATGCAGTCGACGCGCTCCTTGCGGGCTTTCCGGCGGGCACCGTTTCCGGAGCGCCGAAGATCCGCGCCATGCAGATCATCAACGAAGTAGAAACGTCCCGGCGCGGCATCTATGGCGGAGCGGTCGGCTATTTCGGCTGGAATGGAGATCTCGATACCTGCATCGCGCTGCGCACGGCCGTCATCAAGGATGGTCAGTTGCACATCCAGGCCGGGGGCGGTGTGGTGCTCGATTCCGTGCCTCAGTACGAGTATGACGAAACCGTCCACAAATCCGGCGCCCTGCGGCGCGCCGCCGAGCTTTCCGCCGCATATGAGTTTGACCAATGATCCTCGTGATCGACAACTACGATAGCTTCACCTGGAACCTCGTTCACTATCTCGAGGAACTCGGCAGCCGGACGCATGTCATCCGGAACGATGAGCTTACGGCTGAGGGCGCGCTGGCGCTGAAGCCGGATGCGGTGTTGTTGTCGCCGGGACCTTGCACACCCAACGAAGCCGGCATCTGCCTTGAACTCCTGCGCACCGCGCCCGAAAACCTCCCGATCCTTGGCGTCTGCCTTGGACACCAGGCTATTGGCCAGGCGTTTGGAGGCGATGTCGTGGGCGCAAGAGAAATCCGGCACGGCAAACTATCCCGTATCCGGCACACCAACGGCGTCTTGTTCAAAGGATTGCCCCAGGAATACTCTGTCGTGCGATATCATTCCTTGGCCGTGGCCCCTTCTTCTCTGCCGCCGGTCCTGGCCGCTGATGCGTACACGGATGATGGTGAGATCATGGCTCTGCACCACATCACGCGGCCGGTGTTTGGTGTTCAGTTTCACCCCGAAAGCATCCTCACAGAGCACGGACATGCTCTGCTGCGTAACTTCTTGTCGCAGATCCCCAAATGAATGATGGCCCACTTACGACTTCGTTGAAGGCGATCGCGCGCGGCGAGGCACTGCCCGGCGAGCTGCTCGAACAAGCATTTCATGCCCTGCTCACCGGAGATGCTGCGCCAGAAGAGATCGGCGCATTCCTGATGGGGCTTGCCGTGCGCGGCGAGACAGCAGGAGAGTTGGTCGCCGGTGCGCGCATCATGCGGCACCATGCGCGCAAGGTCGAGATCGACGGCCCCCTGCTCGACACTTGCGGTACGGGCGGTCTGACATGGAAAAGTCTGAATACGTCGACCGCCAGCGCCATCGTGATCGCGGCGTCAGGCGGTCGGGTTGCAAAGCACGGTAACCGCTCCGTGCCGCCGAAAACAGGTTCGGCGGACGTACTCGAAGCGCTTGGCGTGAACCTCGAGGTTGATGAAGAGACACTGAAAGCATGTATCCAGACAGCCGGCGTCGGCTTCATGTTTGCGCGCCTGCACCACGGAGCGATGCGCCATGTCGCGCCAGTGCGCACGAAACTAGGTATACGGACGATCTTCAATTTGCTTGGTCCACTTACCAATCCTGCAGGCGCACAGCACCAGGTACTTGGCGTGTTCAGCAAGGAGTGGGTTCGCCCCGTCGCTGACGCGCTTCGCGAACTTGGGACCAAACGATCCTGGGTTGTGCATGGGCTGGATGGCATCGACGAGATTTCGATCTCGGGTGCGACACTCGTTTGCGAAGCAACGCCTTCGGGCGTCCGTGAATTCGTCGTTGAGCCGGCCGATGCGGGTCTGCGCACGCATCCGCTGTCAACTCTTGAAGGTACTGATGTGGCCGGAAATGCCCGCGCCATCGAGGAATTGTTTGACGGCCAGTCCGGACCTTTCCGGGATACGGTTCTGCTTAACGCTGCGGCGGGCCTGACTGTCCTCGGCCTCGCGACAGACCTGAGACAAGGCGTGACGATGGCTGGCGCTTCCATCGATTCAGGTAAGGCCCGTGACACCCTGAATTCACTTCGCCGCATTTCTCAGGGCGAGGCGCCTCGATGACAACTGCACTAGACAAGATCCTCGCTTATAAGGCCGAAGAAGTGCGTGCACTGAAGTCTGCGCAAAGCGCTTCATCGCTCCTTGCAGAGGCAAAGGCGCAGGAACGCCCCCGCGGCTTCGCTGCTGCGTTGTCCTGCGTCGCGGATGCAGGTGAAAATGCTTTGATTTGCGAGATCAAGCGGAAGTCTCCGAGCGCCGGCGACATTTTGCCTGGCGCCAAAGCGGGCGACATCGCGCGAGACTACGAGTCCGGAGGTGCAGCCTGCCTGTCGGTGCTGACCGACGGGCCAAGCTTCGGCGGCAATCTTGAAGACTTCGCGGAAATTCGCCGGGCAGTTGCCCTGCCGATGTTGCGCAAGGACTTCATGATTGATCCTCTGCAGATCATTGAGTCCCGCGCCCACGGCGCCGACTGTATTCTCGTGATCCTGAGCGCCGTTGACGATGCCTGCGCCGCAGATCTTACCCGGACAGCCTTCGATCTTGGCATGGACGTGCTTGTCGAAACGCATGACGAGGCAGAGTTGGAAAGGGCGCTGCGCCTGCCGTCTCCGCTCGTCGGCGTGAACAACCGAGACCTCAAACGTATGGTGACCGATCTCGGCACAAGCGAGCGCCTTGCGCCGCGCTTGCCTGCCGACCGGCATTTGATCTCCGAGAGCGGGATTTCCGAGCCTGACCATATCCATTGGCTCAGAACGTTTGGGATCCGGCGCTTCCTGATCGGTGAGAGTTTGATGCGACGCGCGGACCGCAAAGCCTTCACGCGCACACTTCGCACAACGGCTTGACACAAGACTTTGTGCGCCGACGCACCTTTACCTTCCACAAATGGTTGACCCGAAACGGGAACACACGTAGAACAAGTGTGAACATAGAATCATCCGGGAAGGCCCTGCCCCATGCTCACCAGCAAGCAGAAAGAACTGCTCCTCTTTATCAATGATCGTATTCGGGAGACAGGCGTGTCGCCCTCGTTCGACGAGATGAAAGAGGCTCTGGACCTCGCATCCA
>CAZXQD010000065.1:0-20243 GCA_964643405.1 uncultured Hyphomonas sp.
CGATGTCGAGGCCGAGGTTGCGCTTGTCGATGATTTCGACCTGCTGGATGATCGGGATCTTCATATGCAGGCCAGCTTCATTCTTGCCGGGCTCGTTGATCAGGGCGACCGGACGGCCGACCTGGAGCACGATAGCCTGCTGCGACTGGCGCACGATGAAGAAGACGTTCGAGGCGATGATCAGTCCAAGGAAGGACACGATCAGGATGAGCCATCCGAAAGCACGCATTACTGGTCTCCCGTGTTCGCAGGCGTCGGCGCGCGGCGGGTGCGCTCCAGCGGCAGGTAGGGAACGGCGCCGGAATTCTGGTCAAGGATCATCTTGTCCGTTCGGCCGAGTACACGTTCCATGGTTTCAAGGTACATGCGCTCGCGGGTCACGCGGGGCGCCTTGCGGTATTCCTCGTAGATCTGGTCGAAGCGCGCCGCTTCACCGCCTGCATCGGCGATCACGCGGTCGCGGTAGGCTTCGGCTTCCTGCAGCAGGCGCTGAGCGGTACCGCGGGCCTGCGGCACGATCTCGTTGGCGAACTGGGTGGCCTGGTTGGTCTTCGTCTCGGCGTCCTGTTCGGCGACGTTCACGTCGTTGAACGCCTCGATCACCTGTTGCGGCGGATCGGACTTGCCGATCGTGACCGACAGGATCTCGATACCGGCATTATACTCGTTGAGCAGCGCCTGGGTCTGGGCAGCAACCGCCTGCTGGACCGCGTCGCGCTCGGTCGTGATGATGTTCTGCAGGCGCGTCTTGCCGACGACCTCGCGCATCACCGACTCGGCGACGCGGGATACCGCAGCCTGAGGATCGCGCACGTTGAGCAGGAAGTTTTCCGGGTTCGCGGTGTCGATCTTCCAGAATACAGAGAACTGGATGTCGACGATGTTCTCGTCCTGCGTCAGCATCAGGCTTTCCTGATCGCTGGTGCCGATGCTGATCTCGTTACGGGTCTCGACGTTCAGCAGCGTATGGCTCTCGAACGGCGCGGGCAGGTGGAAGTGCAGACCGGGCCCGAAATTCGTCTGCCATTTGCCGAAGCGGAACACCGCCGCCTGCTGCGTGGGGTCAACCACCACGACGCTGGTCGACAGCCACGACAGCAGCACGACACCGCCGATGACCGCTGCGCCGAGCGGGCCGAGGGTCGGCATCTGCGCGCCACCACCACCGCCGCCCCGGCGGCGTCCACCGCCACCACCGCCGCCGCGGCGCTGGCGAAAGCGCTCCTGCATCCGGCGCATCTGTTCTTCGAGATCGGGCGACTCGTCCTTCTTGCCGCCGCCATTGCCGCCGGAACCTCCGCCGGAGCCGCCGCTGCCGGGACGGTTCCAGGGCGAACCGCCCTCACCGCCGCCTGAACCTTTTCCGCCGCCGCCACCCCACGGGCCGCCGGAGCCTTTATTGTTTTCTTCCCAGGGCAATCATGCCTCCTGAATTCTTCGAGTGGGGCCTATATAGGGCGTCTTCTGACGTCTGCACGTCGATTCGCCCTGTCTAACAGGGTAAAATGAAGCAACTTCTTAACTGGATGCTTGCGGTTTCGCTCTCAGCGCGAGTAGGCCGCAGCGGAAAAGTTTACAGACCGGGGTCCGGGATCAATGTTTGGCTCGAAGCAGAAGACGCGTGAAAAGCTCGCCGGCGCCATCCGGGAGGCCCTCGGCGGCGCAGACTGGCTTGAATCCGTCACCGTCGACGATGACGGCAAGGCGCTCCTGGTGATCCGCGCCGAAGGCGGCGACGCCGGCACGGCCGAGGCGCGGCGAATTGAAGCCGAGAACTATGCGAGCCGCATTCCGGGCATCACCGTGGTGCGTAGCGTGCTGACCGCCGAGCGCGCACCGGGCCGCGGCGAGGCCCATGGCCATGCACATTCGCATGGACCGGGCGGCACCCATGGCCACAGCCATGCCCCTGCCCCGCCCACGCCCTCCCCCGTCGCGGGCCTGCGCCGCGTGACCAAGGGCGCGCGGCTTTCAGACGAGGCGATCAGCCAGGGCACGGTCGCCCCCGCGCAGGCGCTGAAACCCGTCCCCGGCATCGACCGCATACTCGTCGTCGCCAGCGCCAAGGGCGGCGTTGGCAAATCCACCGTGGCGGTGAACCTCGCCGCCGCGATGGCCAAGGCCGGCATGAAGGTCGGCTTGCTGGACGCCGACATCTATGGCCCGTCGATCCCGACGATGCTCGGCACCGTGAGCGCGGAGCCTGCGACCTCGGAAAACAAGAAACTCGTGCCGGTTGTGGCACACGGCATGAAAACACTCTCGATAGGCTATCTATCTGATCCGGACGCCCCGATGATCTGGCGCGGGCCGATCGTGATGTCGGCCATCACGCAGCTGCTGAACGACGCCGAATGGGGCACGCGTGAAGCGCCGCTCGACATCCTCATCATCGACACGCCGCCCGGTACCGGCGATGCGCAGCTCGCCATCGCCCAAAAGGTGCCGGTTACCGCCGCCATCATCGTCACGACGCCGCAGGAAGTCGCCCTCGCCGATGTGCGGCGCGGGGCGGCGATGTTTGCCAAGACGCATGTGCCGGTGATCGGCCTCGTCGAGACGATGAGCTGGTTCGAGGATTCCACGGGCGCAAAACAGTTCCTGATGGGCGAAGGTGGCGGGCGCCGGATGGCCGAAGCCCTCGGCCTGCCGCTGCTGGCCGAGATCCCGATGCTGCAGGCGATCCGCGAAGGCGGCGATGCAGGCACGCCTTCGGCGCTCTCAGGCGGTCAGCCTGCGGACGTCTTCCTGCGGCTGGCGCGGAATGTGGCGATTGCGCTGGACCAGCTGGTGACGAAACCGGCGCCTGAAATCGTGTTCGAGGACTGACACGCCCTGATTCAACAGCGAATATTCTTGGCATAAAATATAAATACAATCAAAGAGTTGCATGTTGACACCAAATGGCGCATAGGGAGCGTCAACGACGCTTGCGTCCGCCTGCCGGAAAGGCTGTGCCCACATGTCCCTCGAAAAATCTGAGACCCTGGACGCGATCAACGAGATCGCCGCCCAGGATGCTGCGCCGAAGAGCCCGCCACGCAAGCGCTATGCCGCACCATCGGCGCCGCGCGTCCTGCAGTGCATGTTGCCGGAGGGCGCCGCCCGCCGCACGCCCCGGGAGAAAGCCTGAGGACGTTCGTATGCGGACGGCCGTCGCCCCTGCGCGCGCCCGCCTTGGCCGCGCCTTGCACTGGATGCGGCGCGGGCCACCCCTGCAGATGCTGGCCTTCTGTCTGATCGTCTATGCGGCGCTGGTGGCTATGCCGGCGATGGCGCAAGGCGCAACCTCGGCGTCGGGATCACCCGCCAATTCGGTGTCGAAGCCCTATGGCAGCGGCTGGGCCTGTGACAAGGGATACCGCGAGGCTGATGGCGCGTGCGACGCGGTGACCGTCCCGCCAAACGCCTATCTGACCGGCGGCAATTACGGCACGGGCTGGGACTGCAACTACGGGTTCGAGAAATCCGGCAACGGATGCAAGGCAGTGAAGGTGCCTGCAAATGCCTTCCTTGACGGGTCCGGCATACGCTGGGAGTGTGAGCGTGGCTTTGAGCGCGCGGGCCAGCTTTGCACCGCGATCAAAGTGCCCGCCAATGGCTACCTCACCAACTCCAGCTATGGCCCGGGGTGGGCCTGCGAACGCGGCTTCCGGCCCGAACGCGATACCTGCAAGAAGATCGTCCTGCCGGCAAATGCCTACCTGACCGACAGCACGACCGGGCCGGGCTGGTCCTGCGCACGCGGCTACACGGCCAAGGCCTCGGTCTGCGCGAAGATCATCCTGCCGAAATTTTCCCACCTCAATTCCTCAGGGGACGGATGGCAGTGCAACCGCCCATATCGCCAGGAAGGCGGAGCCTGCATCGCGCCCTGACGGGCGAACGCAACCGGAAGCGTTTCGCCAGAAAAGCAGAATCCCGAACCCCTGTTTCTCAGCACGTGCCTTGAGAAGGCAGGTACCAGCGAACCAAAGCTGCGTTTTCCGGATCTGAGCCCCGGTTGGCGCAGCGCCGTCAGCCGTTGAAGTTCAGCTTGAGCCCCGCCTCCGGCCACCGCGTCTTCAGGAGCTGGCCCGTGCCCGAGGCGCAGATGTACGCGTCATGCATGTCCTTCCCGCCGAACGCGATGTTGGTGACAAAGGGGTCTGCGATCTCGGTGAAGCTGGACTTGCCATCCGGCGAGATCGTGGTGATGCCGCCCATGCCGCCGTTTTTCAGGATTGTCGCGACACAGACGTTTCCGGAAGCGGCGACGGCGAGCGAGTCGAAATAGCAAAGCTCCGTCTGCCCCGTAATCACACGGCCGCGCAGGAAGGGCGGCTTGTGCGGGGTATATTCGCCGGGGCCTGTCAGCGCGAAACCCCAGAGACGCGCAGTCATCGTGTCGGCGAAGTAGAGTGTCTTTCCGTCCGGAGACAGACCACATCCGTTTGGCGAAATATGGTGATAGTCCACTTCCTTGATGAAGCTGCCATCGGGTTTGGCGTAGTAGACGCCGCCATGGTCGCGGTTGCGCGAGAAGCCCTTGCCAAGGTCGGTGAAGTAAAATCCGCCGGCCCTGTCGAACACGATGTCGTTCGGCCCGCGCAGCTTGTTGCCGTCCACTTCGTCATAGAGGCGCTCGACCTTGCCGGTGGACAGGTCAATCCGCTCGATGCGGCCGCCGGAATAGTCGGGCGGGCAGTTACCGGGAATCGTGAGGCCGCCGACCTCGTGATACTCGAACCCGCCATTGTTGCAGCAATAGAGGGCCCCGTCCGGACCGATGGCGAGCCCGTTCGGCCCGCCGCCCGGCGTCGCGATCACTTCGCGCTTGCCGTTCCAGAGGCGTGTGATGGCGCCCTTCTGGATTTCAACGATGATGACGGATCCGTCCGCCATCACCACCGGGCCTTCGGGAAAGCCGAGGCCGGAGCCGATCACTTCGAAATTCATGTCTTCCTCCCGGTATATTTTCCGGAAGGCTACGCCTGCGGCTGGGGCGCGTCCACGGCTCCCGCCGGGTCAGCCGGGCGTTCAGGCCGGCGCGGTGACGTGATCGAGAATGCGCAGCGTGAAGGCATGGTCATTGCCATCGCCTGCCGCAAACCGCGTGACCGAGCTTTCAGACCAGCTGCGGGAGTCGAACGCCGGGAAGAAGGCATCGCCCTCAGGCGCGACGTCGACTTCGGTCAGGTAGATGCGGTCCGCCAGCGGCAGGGCGAGTTCGTAGATCGCCGCGCCGCCGATCACAAAAACCTCCGGCTGCCCGGCACGCAGGGCCATCGCTTTCGCGGCGTTGATGGCCGGCGAAACGCTGGAATAGACGCGCGCTTCGGCAGCATCATAATTCCAGTCACGGCTCACCACGATATTCGGCCGTCCGGGCAGCGGCCGCTTTGGCAGGCTCTCCCAGGTCTTGCGGCCCATGATGACCGGCGCACCCATGGTGGTGCGCTTGAAATGGGCCAGGTCGTCCTTCAGGCGCCACGGCAATTGCCCGGCATTGCCGATCACTCTATTTCGGCCTTGAGCGACGATGAGGCTAAGCCGGATGGGTTCAGTCATGGGTCTGGGTTCCGTGCGGCCTGGGGATGGGACAGGGTTGCACCTTCCCCGGCGCGATTAACTATGTTTCAGATCAGGCCGGGGTTCCTGCTCGCCTGCAGTCTGTTGGGCAAGCTGCAATCACAGCCGCAACTGCATTTCGCGAGACCGGGGGACGACGCGCATGGGCTTTGACATCGTATCGGTCCTGACCAACGGCCAGTCCGGCCTGCTGGGACCGGCGCTCGGCGCTTTGGCGCTGACATTTGCGGCCATCTGGTTCCTGCAGGGACGCGCCTGGGCGCTGCTCTACGTGGTGCTGATCCCGTTCCTGAACTGGAGCTTCGGCATCATCCCGGAATTCAACGTGCTGGCGCCCGGCGAAAATGCGGTGTTCCCGCAAGGCGTTGCGCTGCACCCGATGACGATGGTGACGGGCATGGTGTTCGTGATCCGCGATTTCGTCCAGCGCGAGATGGGCCACCGGGTGCTGATCCTGATGGCGATCGCCGTGGCCTGGTCCTTCTTCTATGCCTGGCCGGTGATCGCACTCGCGAGCGGGATTGCCTTCGCCATTTCCGAAGGGGTGGACTGGCTGATCTTCACCTTCACGAAGTACCGCCTCTCCACACGTATCCTGATTTCGAGTGCGGTGGCGGCGCCGGTGGACACGACCGTATTCTTGTATGGCGCGGACCTCGCCAAGCAGATGGAGCTGGGCATGGATCCCGGCAATTCGCTGCACCCCTGGAACTGGGTCGTGTTCGTCATCGGCAAGATGGTCGGCGCGGTGATCGTCTCGCGCGTCATCCGCTACCGGGAGGACAGGGGTCTTATCGATCCCAAGGACGCGTAAGAACCAGCAGGCGCCCCCCCTTCCCGCTCATGGCCGAGGGAAAGGGGGGAACACGTCGAAACCTAGTCCGTCTCCAACACTTTCTGCTTGAACAGCAGGCCCGCCAGCGCCGCGCCGATCAGCGGCGCAATAATGAAGAGCCAGAGCTGCGAGATGGCCGTGCCGCCGACGATGATGGCGGGCCCGAAGCTACGGGCGGGGTTCACCGAAACGCCGGTCACCTGGATACCGACGATGTGGATGACCGTCAGCGTCAGGCCGATGGCAAGGCCGGCGAGCATTCCGGGGGCGGACTTCTGGGTGGACCCGAGGATGACGACCAGGAACAGGAACGTGGCGACAACCTCGAAGACGAAGGCCGCGACAAGGCTGTACTCGCCGAGATAGCCCGGTCCCCAGCCATTGGCGCCAAGGCCGCCGGCTGCAAGGGTGTAGCCCGCCTTTCCGCTGGCAATGAGATAGAGCACGCCGGCGCCCAGCAGGGCGCCGATGAACTGGGCCGCCCAGTATTGCAGCATGGTGCCCATCGGCATCCGCCCGGCGACGAAGGCGCCAAAGCTCACCGCCGGATTGACGTGGCAGCCCGAGATGGGGCCGATGCCATAGGCCATGGCGACGATGGCGAGGCCGAAGGCGAAGGCGATGCCGAGCTGGCCGACTTCGGCGCCGGCAAGGACGGCCGAGCCGCAGCCCAGAAGGACAAGGGTGAAGGTGCCGATCAGCTCGGCCGCGAAGACTTTCATGTGGTGCCTCCAGATAATCCGTCCGGGCGGATCTTGCGTGTCCCCCTCGGCACGGAACTCAACCATGTCGGGCTTTGGAAGCGCCCGCAAGCGGCAGCGCAGCCGGTCTTGCCAAGGCAGGCCGATACGGCAAGACATTGAACCAGACTGAACCGGCCCGGAGATGACTGCCATGACGCCTGCACAGACCCTCGCCCTGACGGCCCTTGCCGCCGCACTGCTGGCGGGTTGCGGTTCGAATGGCGAAGATGCGCCGAAAGAGCCGCCCTTGTCGGTGCCCGCCCCGATGACTTCGACACCGGCGGCCGCGGGTGGAACGGCGGCCGAGTCCAAGATCGTATCCCTGCCCTTCCGGGTGGATGTAAGCTTCAGCGACGGCGCCCGCGAGATGATGCGCGAGACGAACGCTGATCTTGGCGTTTCGGCAGATTATTACGGCGCGCCGAAGGATCCCCGCGCGCCGGGGCTGGACCCGGATCTTGGCGTCTGGCTCGGCGGCGAGATGCTGACGATTGATCCCGGCCAGAAATCGCTGACCTTCAAGGGGCAGGTTGATGCGGCGCGGGTGGCGCGCGAGGTGGCCGGCGACGCGCGCGTGAAAGTGATGGCATTCCCGGTGCGCGCTTACACGGCCGAGGCGGCCATCACGTGCACCGAGGCTGACGAGTACCTGTCGATCGCGGTCGAGACCGGCGCAACGGTTCACTGCACGCTGAAGTCCGAGTAGGCCGCCTCAGACGGCGACTTCGGCCTTGATGTGCGGATGCGGATTGTAGTTCTCGATCCGGAAGTCCTCGTACGTCCAGCTGAACAGGTCCGTCTTCTCTGGGTTCATCCAGAGTGTGGGCAATGGGCGCGGTTCCCGTGTCAGCTGCAGGCGCGCCTGGTCCAGATGGTTCAGGTAGAGGTGGGTGTCACCGAACGTGTGCACGAAGTCGCCGGCGCGCAGGCCCGTGGCGCGGGCCATCATGTGCGTCAGCAGCGCATAGGACGCGATGTTGAACGGCACGCCGAGGAAAACATCCGCCGATCTCTGGTACAGCTGGCAGTTCAGGCGCCCGTCGATGACATTGAACTGGAAGAGGCAATGACAGGGCGGCAGGGCCATGTCGTTAACGTCTGCCGGATTCCAGGCCGACACGATGAGGCGGCGGGAGTTCGGATTGGTGCGAATCTCGTTCAGCACCCACTGGATCTGGTCAATGGTGCGCCCGTCCGGCGCGGCCCAGCTGCGCCACTGCTTTCCGTAGACCGGGCCGAGATCACCCTTCTCGTCGGCCCATTCATCCCAGATCGAGACGCCGTTCTCCTTCAGCCAGGCGATATTTGTTTCGCCCCTGAGGAACCAAAGCAGCTCGACGATAATAGAGCGCACGTGCAGGCGTTTCGTCGTCAGCAGCGGAAAGCCCTGTTCAAGGTCAAACCGCATCTGGCGGCCGAATACGCCGCGCGTACCCACGCCTGTCCGGTCGGCCCGGTCATGGCCGTTCTGCAGTATGTCCTGCAGGAGCGCGTGGTATTGCTGCATGACGGGGTCCTCTCGCGGGCCGGCGAATCGGCAGGATGATAGGTTAACCGGACCCTGCCCGGCGAGTCACAATTTGCCGGAACCCGGAAACCGTCTTTCAAGCCCGATCTGTCATAAGCCTGCGAAGGTATTGCGCGGAAATCCGCCAAGAGGACGTGGGCTATGTCTGGGAAGTTTGCAATTCTGCGCCGGTTCGCCGGGAATGACCGCGGCAACGTGGCGATGCTGTTCGCGTTGTCCTGTCTCGCGATCTTCCCGCTGGTCGGGTTTGCCATCGACCTGTCACGGGTGATGGTGGAGAAGCACAAGCTGCAGCAGGCGACCGACGCCGCCGCCCTTGCCGCGGCACATGATGCGTTCATGTCCGTTGACCAGCGTACGTCCGTCGTGGAAGCCCACCTCAACCACCTCGAGGAAGTTCTTGGCCGCGAGATCACGTACGAACTGACCCAGGACGAGGAAGGCCGCATCTCGCTGGTCACGCACATCTCGGTCAATACGACGCTCGCCAAGATCATGGGCCATCAGTATGTCGACGTCACCGTCCGGTCCGACGCGCTGGAAGGCGGCGCGGATATCGAAGTGGCGATGATCCTCGATATCACGGGCTCGATGTCCGGCACGCGGATCACGGCGCTGAAGGAAGCGGCGACCGACCTCGTCAACATCGTCGTCAAGGACGAGCAGGACCCTTATTACTCGAAAGTCTCCATGGTGCCGTACTCGGTTGCCGTGAACGTTGGCAGCTATGCTGAAGAGGTCCGTGGACCGATCACGGGTGGACGCCCGATCAGTGGCGCGGCCTGGCAGGTCGGCGCGCAGAAAAACATCACCGGCATCACCAGAGCAAACCCTGCCGTGGTTACGTCGAACGGTCACGGCTTTGCGAACGGCGACCGCGTCTGGATCAGCGGCGTCAGCGGCATGACGCAGGTCAACAACAAGGTCTACACGGTCTCGAACGTCGCAACGAACACGTTCCGCCTTCAGAGCACCAACAGCTCCGGTTGGTCGAACTATTCGAGCGGCGGGATCATTCGCAAATGCATCAACACCAATTGCGAAGTGACCGTTACGGCCAACAATCACGGAATTGATAACGGCGACCATGTCTGGATCACGGGCGTCAACGGCATGACGCAGATCAACCGCACCACGCACCAGACCTGGCAGGTTTCGGGAACGACGACCAATACCTACGTGCTGGATGGATCGGTCGGGCCGAACTACAACGCCTATACCAATGGCGGAACGTCGTACTGCACGGAGGAAGGCTGCGAATACTTCCGCTTCAACAACGCGAGCAGCGGCGCCCAGCGCCTGCACCGCATCAGCACATGCGCCACTGAGCGTACCGGCGCCAATGCGTACACGGACGTTGCGCCTTCAACCGCGTATGTTGGCCGCGGCTACCTTTCGACGGCCAACCCCTGCCCGGTAAGCACGATCCTTCCGTTGACGTCGGACAAGGACGCCCTGATTGACGCCGTCGACGACCTTCAGATTGGTGGCTCTACCGCCGGTCATATGGGCGCGGCCTGGGGCTACTATACACTTTCGTCGGATTTCGGCGACATCTTCCCGGCTGAGAGCAAGCCTGCCGCATTCGGCCGACCGAAACTCTACAAGTTCGCCGTGTTCATGACCGATGGTGACTTCAACTCCTCATTCTGCAAAGGCGTGCTGTCGCAGACATCCACCTCCGGCTCCGGCTCGACGGCAGACCAGATCAACTGCAACTCGGAGAACGGCAATTCGTTCACGCAGGTGCAGGAATACTGCAGCGCCATGAAGGATGCCGGCGTCAAGGTCTATACGGTTGGCTTCGAAGTCGGCAGCTCGACCACGCTGCGTAACGCCCTGACGAATTGCGCGACCAGCTCGCAGTATGCCTACTTCGCCAGCGGCTCGGCAGAGCTTGTGTCGGTGTTCAACCAGATCGGCCGCGACATCAACGAAGTGCGCCTCGTCAAGTAAACCGGTTCTCAAGCGGCGTCAGAAGGCCCGTCCATGAACACGCGACTGCAATCAGGAATTCAGCGCTTCGGCGCAGCCAATAGCGGCAACGTCGCCATGCTGACAGCCATGCTGATCCCGGCAATCCTGGCGCTGGTCGGCATCGCCGTCGACACCCAGAACACCGTGCGCCAGAAATCCAAGGTTCAGGCCTCGCTCGACTCGGCGGTGCTGGCCGGCGCCCTGCAGCGCCAGCGCGGCATGAATGAGGAAACCGTGCGCGCCGATGTGCAGCGCTATGCCGAGGCAATGTTTGCCGAACAGGGCGGCGGGCTGACCTGCGATCCGGTGACCGTGACCTTTGATCCCGAAAGCCAGGACATTGCCGGCAGCGTGCATTGCGAGCAGCCGACCTACCTGACGCATCTGATTGGCTATGACGAACTGGAGTTCACGGTCGACGCCACGTCGACCTATGGCATCGGCGTGGTGGACGTATCCTTCATTTTCGACGTGTCCGGATCGATGAACAGCATGAACCGCCTTCCGCAGCTGAAGGAGGCAGCGGTGGCGGCGTTTGACGAACTGCTGCCGGACGACAGGCCCGCCGATGGGTCGGTACGTATCGCGATTGCCAGCTACAACCATTCACTGAATGCCGGCCCTTACATCAATACGGTGACCGACGACCAGACGCTTAGCGCGGATGGCAGCAACAGCACGGCGCAGTCGAACTATAATGCGTACAATGACGAACGCATGATCGACGCGGCGACCGGAAAGCGCTTCTTCTATTACCAGCGCGGCACGTGCACCAGCGGCAGCCCTTGCGGGCGCAATTCGAGCTACACTTGGAATACGCGCCGCTACTTTTTCGAAGATACCGGCCTGTCGGACAGCTGCGTCTATGAGCGCACCGGCGCGCATGCGGCGACCGATGCGGCACCCACCTCCGGCCGCTGGATCGGGGCAGGCAATCCGCGCTGGAACTTCTCGGCAAGCTCCGCCAACAAGTATGATGGCTGGCGCAATGTTGAAACGAGCGGAGCTACCGGCTACGGCGTCGGTGCCTATGAAGGCCGCCACGGCACCTGCCAGCCCTCCGGCCCCGTGCCGCTGACCGATGACAAGGACGCGCTGAAAGCGCATGTGAACGGACTCGTCGCCGAGGGCGGCACCGCCGGCCATCTCGGGATCGCCTGGGGCTGGTATCTCCTGTCTCCCAACTGGACAGGCATCTGGCCGGAAGCTTCCACGCCGCGACTCTACGGCGCGCCGCGCACAAGCAAGTTCATGATCCTGATGACGGACGGCGACTTCAACATCCAGCACCCGACTGCCGGACGTTCATCCTTCCAGCAGTCGATGGACCTGTGCGATGCGATGAAATCACTGCCGAGCAATATCCAGATTTTCACCGTGGGCTTCCAGGTGCCGTCCACTGTGCAGAAGACCGGCGACGGGCGTACCATCCTGCAATACTGCGCCACCTCTCCGGGCCATGCGTTCAGCGCTGACAACGGGGCCGAGCTGGTGGAGGTCTACCGCACGATTGCCCGCTCGATTTCGGACCTGCGCCTGAAACACTGAGCCTCAGCGCTTGCCGGGCACGGGCCCGGATCGCTATGGCTGTCGACGATGTTTACCTGGATCCCCAATGCCCTGACGATTTCGCGCTGCTTGTTCGCGGTGCTGGTGTTGTATGGCGCGCTGAATGCGGCGGCCTCGGCCGAGGCCATGCGGGCAGCAACCGGCGACGAGGTGCTGCGCCATGCGACGCTGGAACAGCTGTGGCACCAGTTCGCCCTGCTCGGTTTCATCTCCGGCGCACTGACGGATTTCCTCGATGGCTGGGCCGCGCGCCAGTTCAAGGCGGAAAGCCGGTTTGGCGTCTGGCTCGACCCGATAGCCGACAAGCTGCTTGTGGGCTTTGCGCTGCTGGGGATCGCCATGACGCTCAAGTCCTGGCTGATCTATCTGCCGGCCGCGCTGATCATCGCACGGGATGTTTTCATGACCTGGCTGCGCACCCGGCCAGAAGCGGCGGGTGTTGTCGCGCCCTCCAGCCTCGCCAAGCTGAAGACCGGTATCGAGATGGGGGCCATTGCAGGCCTGATGCTGCCGCATGCGCTGATCCCGGCGAGCCTGGAGGCCGTGGGAAAAGCTGATCCTCTGGCACTGGCCGGCGCGGCGGCGCTGGTTGGCCTCCTCTGGCTGGCAGCTGCCCTGTCACTGATCACGGCGGCGCAGTATGTGCGCGTGATCCGGGCAGGCTGACCGTCGGCATACGGAAAATTCACGTACCGCCGCGGGCGCGGCCCAGTGCTGCCCGACTGATGCCATGATTGGCTTCGAGGTTCGTCGTCATGAGATACCGGGCGGGACCAAAACCAAATCTCCTTGCCATCCTGCTGGCGGCGCTGGCTTTCCTGTGCCTGCCTGCCCTGCTGGCCTTTGCCGAAGCGGAGACCGTACCCTCCACGCGGCGCTCCGATACGGCCTATGCGGTGCAGAAGCCGGTACTGGAACAGGATCTGGCCGACAAAGGACTACAGCTGGGCAGCCCGGTCTACCTGCGGATCACCAAACAGCCCGCTGAACTGACCGCCTATGTGCGCGGCGAAGACGGCGCATTCAAGCCGTTCCGCAGTTGGCCTGTCTGTTCCGTGTCCGGAACACTCGGGCCGAAGATGCGCGAAGGCGACGGGCAGGCGCCGGAAGGCTTCTACCGCATCAAACCTGCGCAGATGAACCCCGCGTCGAACTATCACCTTGCCTTCAACCTTGGTTATCCGAACGCTTTCGACCAGGCCAATGGGCGTACGGGGAGTTTCCTGATGGTACATGGCAGCTGCGTGTCGATCGGCTGCTTCGCGATGACCAATCCGGTGATCGAGGAAATCTGGACGCTGATGCAGGCCGCCTTTGAAGGCGGGCAAACGTCCGTGGACGTGCACGTCTTTCCCTTCGCCATGACCGAGGAGAACCTCGCCGCCCAGTGGGGCAGCGAGCACCTGCCCTTCTGGTCGAGCCTCGCGCCCGCCTGGGCACAGTTCGAAGAAACTGCCCGCGTGCCGAAGGTGAAAGTCACCGGGAAAGCGTATCAGGTCTTGGGCGCCCAGTAGGGGGAGACCGGCGCACCACGATAGAGTTCCTCAAGGCGGCGCAGGTTGCCGGCAGTGATTCCCTCCGGCGGTGCCAGCGGATCGACCCAGGCCGTTTCGGCGATCTCGCCGGCGCTGGTGGCGCCGACCTGCTCCCAGCTGCCCCACGGCACATGATAGAGCAGCACGTGATCGTTCCGGAAATTGTGATGGTTTGAATAGAAGCCGAAGACTTTCGGCTCGGCCGTGAGTCGGATGCCGCCTTCCTCAACGAGTTCGCGGCGCAGCGCTTCCAGCGCCGGCTCGCCATGCTCGACGCCCCCGCCGGGCATGAACCAGCCGGGCGTATAAGTGTGGCGCACCATGAAGACCCGGCCTTCGGCATTCTCCACCGCCGCGCGCACGCCGAGCGTCATCGGGCGGCTGATCCGAAACCAGGCCTGGAAGGCAAGCGTGCGCAGCGTGGGCATCCGGTTCAGGCCTTCACAATGTCCGCGGCGCGGTAGCCCTGGAAGAACAGCGCTGCCACAAGGTCCGTATGCTGAATGGAGGCATTCGCTTCGGCGGCGACCAGCGGCTTCGCCTTGTAGGCAACGCCGATACCGGCGGCGCGGATCATGTCGAGATCATTCGCGCCGTCGCCCATGGCGATGGCGTCCTCCGGCGAGGTGCCAAGCTGGGTGACCGCTTCGATCAGCGCTTCGCGTTTTGCCTCGCGCCCGAGGATCGGACGGCCGACTTCGCCGGTGAGGGCGACTCCATCGTCGCGCAAGGTATTGCCGAGATCGGCATGGAAGCCAGCCATCTGCGCCACACGCGACGTGAAGAAGGTGAAACCGCCGGAGACGAGCAGCGTCGCGGCGCCATGCGCTTTCATCGTGGCGATCAGCGTGCGCGCGCCGGGGTTCAGCGTGATGCGCTCGCGCAGCGTCCGGTCGAGCTCGTTCAGCGACAGGCCGCGCAGCATGGCGACGCGGGAGGTGAGCGCGGCTTCAAAGTCCAGCTCGCCCCGCATGGCGAGTTCGGTGATTTCGGAAATCTGCGGCTTCAGGCCGACCGCATCCGCCAGCTCGTCGATACACTCCTGGCCGATGATGGTGGAGTCCATGTCGGAAATCAGCAGACGCTTTCGGCCGAAACGGGCGCGCGGCATTACGGCGGCATCGATCGGCAGGTTGTGCTCGGCGATGGCTGCGCGCAACCGGGCCGCCTTTTTCGCCGTGCCTTCGAAAGGCATCGCGCCGGAGATAAAGGGATTGCCGGAGGCGAGTTCGATCCAGCCGCCGGGAACCGCGCGGGCGAGGCCCACCAGGTTCGCCAGCATGGCCTGCAGGTCGCAGGCCCCTTCCCGGCAGACCCCGGCAACAATCCACTGTTCTGTCACGGCTGGCGGCTCCCCGGATGACGGCCTCGTCTGTATGAGTCTTTCCTCAGGGCGGGCAAGCCCTTAGGTGTGGTGGATGCATCCTGCGATCCTCATTCACGGCCCAACGGCCAGCGGAAAATCCGCCCTCGCCATCGAAGTCGCCCGGCGGCTCGGCGGAGAGGTCATCAATGCCGATTCGATGCAGGTTTACGATGAGGTACAGGTCATTTCTGCCCGCCCGAGCGAGGAAGAGATGGCCGGCGTGCCCCACCACCTGTTCGGCTATGTCGACCCGGCCACCCGTTACTCCACTGGCGAATGGCTGGAAGCGGCCCGCGCCGTCATCAAGAAGCTGCAACGCCAGAACAAGCGCGCCGTCTTCGTGGGCGGCACGGGGCTCTACCTGCTGGCGCTCACACAGGGCCTGTCCGACATTCCGCCGGTGCCGGACGAGATCCGCGCGGAAGTGCGCGCAATCAGCGAGGCGGAGGGCGCCGATGGCCTGCGCGCCCGGCTGATGCCGCATGATCCGGAACTGGCCGAACGGCTGGGCACCGGAGACAAGCAGCGCCTTGCCCGCGCTTTTGAAGTCTGGCTGGCGACGGGCCGCTCGCTGTCGGATTTCCAGACCGAACGCCAGCCGCCGGTGCTGCAGCCCGGCGAATGGACGGGCTTTGCCCTCACACCGCCGCGCGGCGCGCTCTACAAGAAGATCGACCGGCGCTTCGAAGGCATGCTTATGCAGGGCGCCATGAACGAGGCAAGGGCGCTGGTGGCCCGGGGGCTCGATCCCGAACTGCCGGTGATGAAGGCCTGCGGAATGCCGTGGCTGACCGCCTTTGCCCGGGGCGAGATGAGCCCGGAAGAAGCCGCCGAAAATGCAAAACGCGACACGCGCCGCTATGCAAAACGGCAATTCACCTGGATCGGGCGGCAGTTTCCGTTCTGGACACGCATCCCTTCGCCCGAGATGAGCGACCGTTTGAGGGTGATTTTTGCCCTTTACAGGGAGATTGACACTGCCCAAGCGGAAGATTATGCCTGACCGCACGAATTCGAGGAAACGCCACTTGCGCAAAATGACCGTAGTACAGCTTCGGCGCCCGTAGCTGCCTGTTCCTTCAGGCGGTTGCGGGTGCGCACAGAAAAGGGCTTCCTCTCGGGGGCCCTTTTTTGTTTGGCCCATACCCTCTCCCACTCTTCCTTCCGAACCCCGAAAAGACCCCGAGCCCCCAGATGACGACGAAGACCAAGGCTAAGCCCGCCGCCGCGACTGCCGAGACCACCGGCCCCCGCATGATGACGGGCGCCCAGATCGTTGTGGAGGCGCTGCGCGAACAGGGCGTCACGGTTATGTTCGGCTATCCGGGCGGCGCCGTGCTGCCGATCTATGACGCGCTCTACGGGCAGGACACGATCCGCCACGTTCTGGTGCGTCATGAGCAGGGCGCCGGCCATGCGGCCGAAGGCTATGCGCGCTCAACCGGCACCTGCGGCGTGGCGCTGGTCACCTCCGGCCCCGGCGCGACCAACATGGTGACGCCGATTACGGATGCGCTGATGGACTCCATCCCGATGGTCGTGATCACCGGGCAGGTGCCGACCCACCTGATTGGCACCGACGCTTTCCAGGAATGCGATACGACCGGCATCACGCGCAGCTGCGCCAAGCACAATTACCTCGTCACCGACGTGAACCAGCTTGCCCGCATCATGCACGAGGCCTTCTATGTCGCGACTTCCGGCCGGCCCGGCCCGGTTGTCATCGACATCCCGAAGGACATCCAGTTCGCGACCGGTCCCTATATCGGCAAGGAAGGCATCACCAAGCCGACTTACGTGCCCCAGCGCACCCCGAACCGGGAGGCGATCAAGGCGGCCGCCGAGCTGATGACCAAGGCCTGGCGCCCGATCTTCTATACCGGCGGCGGCGTCATCAATTCCGGCCCACGCGCCTCGGAAAAGCTGCGCGAGTTGCAGGAACTAACGGGCTTTCCGGTCACCTCCACGCTGATGGGCCTCGGCGCCTTCCCGGCCTCGCATCCGGACTGGCTGGGCATGCTGGGCATGCACGGCAGCTACGAAGCCAACAATGCGATGCATGACTGCGACCTGATGATCTGTGTCGGCGCGCGCTTCGACGACCGCGTGACCGGGCGCATTGATGCCTTCTCGCCGAAGTCCAAGAAGATCCACATGGACATCGATGCCTCCTCGATCAACAAGATCGTGCGGGTGGACGTGCCGATCGTCGCCGACTGCGCCGAAGCGCTTGATGCGCTGATCACCGAGATCAAGGCGCTGAAGCGCAAACTGCCGGACCTGTCGCCCTGGCGAGCACAGATCGATGCCTGGCGGGCGCGCAAGTGCTTTGCCTACAAGAACTCGGATGACGTGATCAAACCGCAATTCGCTGTGGAACGCCTCTACGCGCTGACCAAGGATCGCAAGACCTACATCACCACCGAAGTCGGCCAGCATCAGATGTGGGCCGCGCAGTTCTACCATTTCGAGGAGCCGAACCGGTGGATGACCTCCGGTGGGCTCGGCACGATGGGTTACGGCCTTCCCGCCGCTGTCGGTGTCCAGGCCGCGCATCCGGATGCCCTCGTCATCGACATTGCCGGCGAAGCCTCGATCCAGATGATGATGCAGGAACTCTCCACCGCCGTTCAGCACAAGCTGCCCGTGAAGGTTTTCATCCTCAACAATGAATGGATGGGCATGGTGCGCCAGTGGCAGGAATTGCTGCATGGCGAGCGTTATTCGCACTCCTATTCCGAAAGCCTGCCGGACTTCGTCCTGCTCGCGCAGGCGCTCGGTGGTCACGGCATCCGGTGCGACAGCCCGGCGGAGCTGGACGCAAAGATCCTTGAAATGATCGATCATCCGGGCCCGGTCCTGTTCGACTGCCGGGTGGAACGGGCTGAAAACTGCCTGCCGATGATCCCGTCGGGCTCTGCGCACAACCAGATGATTCTCGGCGAGATAACGGGTAACGAAATCGGCGAGGCCGGGCGCAAGCTCGTCTGAAACAACACGGCGCAAAGCCGGATGATGCGGGGACGGTGATGGAACTGACGGAATTGCTCTCGTTCGGGCAGGCCTATGGCGATGCCATCATCGCCATCCTGTCGGCGCTTGTTGCCGTAGTCAGCGCCCTGATCGCGCGGGGCGAAACCCGCCGCCAGCGCCGCCTGCAGACTGAGAGCCTGCGCCAGAACATCGATGCCGCCAGCCTCGACTGGGGCAACGGCGCCATCGACACGCTGGCCCGCGCCGCCATGTTTGCCCGCACGCGCCACCTGCAGGCCAACGAAGGCGCCTTCCTCGCCAACAAGGCAAACCTCATGGTCGCCCTCTCGACCCTGGTCGACCGGGGACGGATGTTCTTCCCGAACCTCAACCCCGACAAGAAAGGCGCCGAGAAGGAAGGCGCCTATCGCGGCCATCGCCCGCCGGTGCTGGATGCCTTGATGTGGGCCTATCACGAACTGGAAGCGATGACCCGCGAAGGCGGCCCCTCCGGCGAGGACAGCGCCGCTTTCTTCGACGAATGCCGCCGCCTCCTCGTCTCCGAGCTGCAATCCTATCTCGACCCGCGTCGCAAGGACGAGGTCGTCGAGCGCTACGACGATCAGGACAGCGATGACCGCAAGGATGCCATCGCCAAGTCGCAGGCCTTGAAAACCAAACTTGAAACCCGCCGCCCTGGTGTCGCCTTCGGCGCCGCGGCGACCCCGAACCAGAGACTGCAATGAACGACCGGACCACACCCACGGGCGGGAATGCGCCGAAATCGGCGTATTTCATTTCTCATTCGGAAGAAGCCGTGGAGCGGCGGACGCTGGCCGTGCTGGTCGACAACGAGCCGGGCGTGCTCGCCCGTGTCGTCGGCCTGTTCTCGGGTCGCGGCTACAACATCGATTCCCTGACAGTCGCCGAAGTCGACGCCAGCCAGCACCGTTCGCGCATCACCATCGTCACGCAGGGCACCCCGCACATCCTCGAGCAGATCGAAGCGCAACTCCTGCGCATCGTGCCGGTCGCGGAAGTGATCGACATCACCAATTCCAAGAGCGGTATCGAGCGGGAGCTTGCGCTCGTGAAAGTGGCCGGCGTCGGCGAAAAACGCGTCGAAGCGCTCCGCATTGCTGAGATATTCCGCGCGCATGTGATAGATACGACCAACGAGAGCTTCATTTTCGAGGTCACAGGCGCCTCCGAGAAACTGACGCAGTTTGTCGACCTCATGCGCCCGCTGGGCCTGGTCGAAGTCAGCCGCACGGGCGTCCTGTCGATCAAACGCGGGAAGGAGAAGGGATGATCATCTCTCTCTGGCGCGCCGGTCTGGCGGGCCTTGCCGTCATCGCCTTGCCTTTCGCGGCAGGGGCAGAGACGCAAGGCTGCAGCGCAAGCCTGTCCAATGCAGGCCTGTCAGCCTCACCGGACGAGGCGCAGATGAACTGCGACCTTGAGCGTGCCACCAAGATCCGCGAACGCGCCCGCAAGTTGTATGGCATCCAGTTCGATCCGCAGGTCGAGATCATTGACACCGCCGCACCAAGCGGCGCAGCGTATATCTACAACGTCCTCAATGAGGGAACCCACCTCCGCCTCGACGCGCGTTCCGTGCCCGACGGTCGTGGGCCGCGCTGCCGCCTGCAGGCCGCGATTTCAGATGATACGGCGAATGCAATTGCGCGGCTGCTCGTGACCGCTGCAGACGCCGCGGTGCCGGATTATGGCGCGCGCGAGGACGTGAAGATCAACGCCGATGGCTCGCGCAGCGTACGGCTGGTGATCGACAGCCATGACATCATCACCCGCGCCCGGACACCGTCCGGCGAGCGCAGCTTTTCCCGCCATGCCGGATCGGATGATCCGGTGACCCAACTCAACAATCTCGTCATCGGCGTCGCCAATGTCAGTCCCGACTGGGTCTGCAGCGCCTCCTGACGGATCCCTCCATCGCCACTTCCCCCTACCCCTTAGCGGAGCTTACGAACGCACATGAAAATCTACTACGAACAAGACGCCGACATCTCGCTGATCCAGAAAAAGAAGGTCGCGGTGGTCGGCTATGGCAGCCAGGGCCATGCCCACGCGCTGAACCTGCGCGACAGCGGCGTGAAGAACATCAAGGTCGCCCTGCAGGAAG
>CAZXQD010000066.1:0-20147 GCA_964643405.1 uncultured Hyphomonas sp.
AGGTTCGGAAGATCCGGACGGCGATCTCACCCCGGTTCGCGACGAGGAGTTTGGTAATTTTCACTTCTGGGTCTCTCCCCTGCCCCGGCGCCCTCCACGATGGACGGTGGCGACGAGGACGAAACTGATGATCATGAGCAGATACCATGATCCGAGCTTGGATAAAGACACCATCTCCCAGCCGTCTTCCTGGCCCGGATAGGACCAGGCGCGGGCGAAGGTGCCGAGGTTTTCGGCAAACCAGATGAAGATGGCCACGAGGAAGAAGCCGACGAGCAGCGGCATGGGACGGTGGACCTCGTCCGGGCGGAACCAGACGACAGTGCGCAGGTAGATCAGAGCGGTGGCGGTGAAGAGGCCGAGGCGCACATCCGGCAGCCAGTGATGGGCGAAGAAATTCACGTAAATGGCGGCGGCCAGCAGGCCCTGCAGCCAGAGCGGCGGGAACCGGTCGAACCGGAACTCGAAGATGCGCCAGACGCGGGCAAGGTAGGAGCCCACAGCGGCGTACATGAAGCCGGAGAAGAGCGGCACGGCGCCGATGCGCAGGAAGCTGTCTTCCGGGTAAATCCAGCTGCCATGAGCGGTCTTGAACAGTTCCATGATGGTGCCGACCACGTGGAAGACGAGGATGACACGCGCCTCCTCCCAGGTCTCGAGGCCGGAGAGGATGAGCAAGACCTGCAGCGCGAGCGCGGCGAGGACGAGGAAATCGTAGCGCGAGAGGGCGGCGCCTTCGGGGTAGAACAGGTGCGTGGCCAGCAGCAGGGCGAGCATGACGCCGCCGAACAGGCAGGCCCAGGCCTGCTTGATGCCGAAGCTGATAAATTCAAAGAGGCCGAGGGTCCAAGGGCCCTTCACCCAGCGGGCGCGCAGGGCTTCGCGTTCCGCGTGAAGGCGGGCGCGGATGCGCGCGGCGGCAGTGGCGGCAGGGCTCATGGGCAAATTGGATCGCCGGGTTTGCAGGCCAAAACAAGGCGCAAGGCAGGTCATGCCCGCGTGATTTTGAGGCTTTGTGGGGCCCGCCGGATGGCGTAAGCATGGGGCAGGCAAACCAGACGGGGGAGTCCGATGGCTTATAACTCAGGCGTTCAACTGGCCGGCCTTGCCGGTATCGTCGGCGGCGGACTCGGCGCCTATTTCGGCTACAACTACGCGATTGCGGAAGGCATGCCGCCGGTCCAGGGCGCGCTGATCCTCGGCGCTGTCGGCATGATCGCGTTCAGCGCGGGCGCCTTCGTGCTGAAATCGGCGATGCAGTTCGTAGTATACGTCATCATGCTGGGGCTGGTGGTCTACATCTTCCGCGACCCCATAGAGGGAATGACCGGCATCAACCCGGTCGAAGCCGTGCACACGACGCTGACCGGGTGGGGAATCCCCCTGCCGCCGCTGGACTAGCGCTTCACGTTTTCCAGCCGGGCGAACGCTTTTCAAGGAACGCGGCGACGCCCTCTTTGCCTTCGGCCGAGGCGCGGCGCGCGGCGATGCGCTTTGCTGTCTTGTGGCCAATTTCGCGGTCGATCGGGCGGCCGGCAACATCGCGCACGAGCTTCTTGGAGTCCGCCACGGCGCCCGGCGCCGCCGCGAAGACGAGCTTGGCGACGTGTTCTTCAAGCTCCGCCATTTCATCCGCCGTCTGAGCAACGTACTGAACGAGGCCGATGCGGTGGGCGAATTCCGCGTCAAACGTTTCGGCGGTGACAAACAGGGCGCGGGCCCATTTCGGGCCTATGGCTTCGATCACGAACGGGCTGATGGTGGCGGGTGTCAGGCCGAGGCGCACTTCCGAGAAGCGGAACGATGTACCGGCCTTGGCAATCGCCACATCGCACGCGGCGACCAGCCCTGCCCCGCCGCCCATGGCATTGCCCTGCACCAGGGCAAGCGTCATCTGCGGCATCTCGTAGAGGCGCTGCAACATCTCGGCGAGGCGCTGGGCGTCGGCCTCATTGTCTTCGCGCGAATTCAGGGCCGCGAGCTTCATCCAGGTAAGGTCTGCCCCGGCGGAAAAGGACGGCCCCTCTCCGCGCAGGATCATCATGCGGATGGAGGGCTGTTCGGAGATCAGCGTGAAAACATCCGTCAGCTCCGCGATCAGTTCGGCGTTGAAGGCGTTATGAACGTCCGGCCGGTTCAGCGTGACGACAGCGAGGCCTTCGCGGGTCGCGTCGAACTTGATGAGATTGTACTCGGAATCGCGCATGGCCGTGTTTCCTCTTGCGTGGTCTATTTTGCCGCCACTTTGCGGTAGTGGCTGGTCGGACGCAAGGCGGGCTTCTCGACGAGGTGCCAAAGGGCGAGGCTGGCGAGGGCGACGAGCAGCGTGGCGAGCGCCAGGAAGCCGGCAAGCCCGAGCGTGGCCACAAGACCGGCAGCGGCCATGGCCTGCAGGATCGGGAAATGCGTGATGTAAAGGCCATAGGATATATCGCCGAAACGCGCCGGGCTGAGCGGCGGGCCCGGCGCAAAGGCGGCGCCCGCGATGACGGCGGCGAGCGCTAAGGCGCGCAGCGGCTCCAGCGCCGGGTGCATCAGCGTGGCGGCGAGCAGGATTGTTCCCGAGACGGCGAGCCCGCGCCATCTGCGGCGCAGCTGGGGTTCGATTTTCCAGAGGACGATGCCCATCGCAAAGAAGGCCATCTGGCCGGGCAACTGGCGTGCGAGCGAATCTCCGAACTGCCCGTCCACGGCGAGCGGCACGAGCGCGGCCCAGGCGACAGCGCCTGCATAGAGCGCAAGGATACCGGCCCACCAGAAGCGGCCAAGCTTCGTCAGCACAAGGAGGATCAGTGGCAGTACGGCATAGAACATCACCTCGATCTTCAGGGTCCAGAGCGCGCCGTTGACTTCGGTGAAGCGGTTGGCGCCGAAAAGACCCGGAAGGTTCGGCTCGAGGAAGTTCAGGAAGGCGAGGTTGGCGGCGAGACAGCGCAGGACGCCGCCGATGTCCTGTGTAAGCGCCAGACTGATGATCGCCGGAATGGCGAGGACGACGGCATAGGCAGGATAGAGCCGGCGCACACGCTTGCCGGCATAATCTGCGAGGCCGGAGGCGCGCGCGAGCGAGCCGGCGACGAGGGCGCCCGAAACAATGAAAAAGCCCTGGATGCACACTTCCGCCAGGTCCGCGAAGGCAAGCTCCATCTCGCTGCCAGGCATCGCCGCCGACAGGACGATCGCATGGTAGGCGAACACGCCCGCCGCCAGCAGGAAGCGGATCAGGTCAAAGCGGTTGGTGGCCGAAATGTTCAAGCAGGCGCATCCGGATAAGGCGTGGCCCTGTCTAGAGAGATGCGCGGGCGCGCGAAAGAGGGCTTGGGCGGCAGTGGCCTACGGCGATGTAACGCGGCGGAGCGGAACGCACCGGAATGCGGCGCGTTGGTGGGCAGATGCAAAGGAGCCTGTCATGGCAAATCTCAAGAAGTTTGAAGAAAATCCCCAGCGCCAGCTGCTCGAGGAGATCAAGGGCGCACGATGCGTGATGCTGGGCTCGCCTGCGCCGGACGCGCACATGCAGCCGATGGCCCCGCAGGTGGAAGTCGAGGCCGGTGTGATCTACTTCTACTCGGACAATACGAGCGAACTCGGCGAGGCCATCATGGCGCGCCCGTCCAGCGTCCACCTCTGCCATATCGAGAAGGACTATCAGGCCTGCGTGAAAGGCATGCTGATGCCGCACAATGACCCGGCCACCATCGACAAGTTCTGGAACCCCGTGGTCGAGGCCTGGTATCCGGGCGGCAAGACCGACCCCAAGCTGCTGATGCTGAAGTTCGAGCCGAAGGATGCGGCGGTGTGGGCGTCTGACAAATCCACAATCGGCTTCCTCTACGAGGTCGCGAAAGCGAACCTTACGGGCACGACGCCGGACATGGGCAAGACGAAGGAATTCGGGCTCTGACCCCCCGCTTCAGTCCCGATGAAAGGCCCCGCACCCGGGAGATGGGTGCGGGGTCTTTCTACATCCGGAACACGCCAAAGCCGCGCTCGCCAAAGGGCGCGTTGAGGGCGGCGGACATCGCCAGGCCGAGGACGCGGCGGGTGTCGGCGGGGTCGATGATGCCGTCGTCCCAGAGGCGGGCCGTGGAGTAGTAGGGGTTGCCTTCAGCTTCATAGAGGTCGCGGATCGGCTGCTTGAAGGCCTGCTCTTCCTCGGCGCTCCATTTGCCGCCCTTGCGCTCGATGCCGTCGCGCTTGACGGTGGCAAGGACGGAGGCCGCCTGCTCGCCGCCCATGACGGAGATGCGCGCGTTTGGCCACATGAAGAGGAAGCGTGGTGAATAGGCGCGCCCGCACATGCCGTAATTGCCTGCCCCGTAGCTGCCGCCGGTGACGACGGTGAATTTCGGCACGGAAGCGGTGGCGACAGCGGTGACCATCTTGGCGCCGTCCTTGGCAATGCCGCCGGCTTCGTATTTCGAACCGACCATGAAGCCGGTGATATTTTGCAGGAAGACGAGCGGGATGCGGCGCTGGTCGGCCAGTTCGATGAAGTGGGCGGCTTTCTGGGCGCTCTCGGAGAACAGGATGCCATTGTTAGCAAGGATGGCGACAGGCATGCCATAGAGACGCGCGAAGCCGCAGACGAGGGTCTCGCCGTAGAGCTGCTTGAACTCGTGGAAATCGGAGCCGTCCACCAGACGGGCGATCACTTCGCGCGCGTCATAGGGCTCGCGCACATCCTGGGGCACGAGGCCGTGGAGTTCGGCGGGATCGTAGAGCGGCTCCTGCGGCGCCGTCAGTTCGAAGGGCTGGGGCTTCGGCTTGTTCAGTGTGCGCACAATCGAGCGCACGATCGCGAGCGCGTGGGAATCGTGGGCTGCGTAATGGTCGGCCACGCCGGATCGGCGGGCATGAACATCGGCGCCGCCGAGATCTTCCGCGCTGATTTCCTCGCCGGTGGCGGCCTTCACCAGCGGCGGGCCGCCGAGGAAGATGGTGCCTTGTTTCCGCACGATTACGGTTTCGTCGCTCATCGCGGGCACATAGGCGCCGCCGGCGGTGCAGCTGCCCATGACGGCAGCGATCTGGGGAATTCCCTTCGCGCTCATCTGGGCCTGATTGTAGAAAATGCGACCAAAATGTTCACGGTCCGGGAACACTTCGGACTGGTGCGGCAGGTTCGCGCCGCCGCTATCGACGAGGTAGATGCACGGCAGGTGGTTTTCCATCGCCACTTCCTGCGCGCGCAGGTGTTTCTTCACGGTGACGGGGAAATAGGCGCCGCCTTTGACGGTCGCGTCATTGCAGACGATCAGGCATTCCCTGCCCTCCACGCGGCCAACGCCGGTGATGAGGCCGGCGCCGGGCGCTTCGCCGTCATACATGCCGTTGGCGGCCAGCGCGCCGATCTCGAGGAAGGCGCTGCCGGGGTCGATCAGGCGCTCGACACGCTCGCGGGGGAGAAGCTTGCCGCGCTCGGTATGACGGCGGCGGGAGTCTTCCGGCCCGCCGAGGGCCGCCTGCGCGGTCTTCGCCTGCAACTCCGTCAGCAGCGCCTGCATGGCCTTGCGGTTGGCGGCAAACTTCGCCCCGGACACATCCAGCGCCGATTTGAGAACAGGCATGCGATCTTCCTTAACACTTGGGCCTTGGATTAGCCGCCGCTCACGGCCATGTCACCGGTTCGGTAACCGATTTATGGTAAACCGGGACCATGGACGGCTTTCAATCACCAGTCAGAGCGCGCAAGAAACGGGACATGCAGATCCCTCTCAATCCTGATCTGAAAACGATTCCGCTGCTGAAGGACATCTCGCAGCGCGCCATGCGGTCTGCCGGAAAAGAGGCGCGCTGGTTCTCGCTCCCCGCCGGGCAACCGCTGTTCCTGGCAGGTGAGCTGGCTGATTCGATCTATTTCGTGGTATCCGGCGCCCTCGGTGCGTTCGGACCCGGCAACGACTTTGTGGGTCATATCCGCGCCGGCGAACCGGTGGGCGAGATGGCGCTGTTCCTGGGCGGCACCGACCAGAACGGCGACGGCGTGCGCGAGGACAAGCCGCACACGGGCTCGGTCTATGCGCTGCGCGATTCCGAAGTGGTGGCCCTGTCCCGCGCAGGCTGGAACAAGCTTGTGAAATCCGAGCCGGAACTGCTGGAAGGCATGATCCGGATCATCCTGCGCCGCCTCGGCCGTACCGGCCAGCGCAATGTGGCAACCGTACCCAAAGTCTACACGCTGCTGGCTACCTCGCCGACCATCGACCTGCGCCTGCGGGCGCGGGCGCTGCGCGAGGCGCTGATGCGGTTTGGCCAGAAGGTGGCCATCATCGACGAGGTCCAGGGCCACGAAAAACCGGCGGCCTTCTTTGACGAACTCGAGCAGAACAACGACACGGTGATCCTGATTGCCGCGATCGGCGATACGTCCTGGTTCAAGCTGGCAACGCGGCAGGCAGACCGCATCTGGGTTCTGGCGCGCGGCGATGCGCGTCCTTCCGTGCCGCTGATGCCGGAAGAGACTTCCCCGGCTCAGCGCCTGAAGCTGGTGGACGTGCTGCTGCTTCATCCGGGTGCGGAGCGCCGGGCGGCTGATCCGCAGGAATGGCTCGCCGCCGCGGGGGCCAACCGGCTGTTCCACTGGTTTGGCGATTCCGATGCAGACGCTATGCGCCTCGCCCGCGTGATGGCTGGCCGGTCGGTCGGCATCGTCCTGTCCGGCGGCGGGGCACGGGCCTACAGTCATATCGGCGCCATTCGCGCCATCCGCGAAAAAGGCATCCCGATCGACTTTGCAGGCGGCGCCTCGATGGGGGCCGTGCTGGCAGCCTGCGTCGCGATGGGCTGGAGCGATAGCGAGATCGACTACCGGATCCGCAAGGCCTTCGTGGAGAGCAATCCGCTCGGCGACTACAACCTGCCGGTGGTCGGCATGGTCAGGGGCAAGCGCGTCAACGCGCGCCTTGAGGAGCATTTCGGCGAGACCGAGATCAGCGACCTGAAAATTCCGTTCTTTGCCCTGTCGACCAACCTCACGTCCGGCAAAGTGCACATCCACCGCTCCGGCAAACTGCGGACGGCGTTGCGCGCAACGATTTCCCTGCCCGGCATCCTGCCACCCGTGGTGGACGGCGAGGACATCCTGGTCGACGGCGCCGTGCTGAACAATTTCCCGGTCGACTGCATGCGCGACCTGCAACAGGGCTTCGTCATCGGCTCGGATGTGTCGGGTCAGCCGGAGGGCCTGAACAAGGAAGAGTTCGTCCGCCCGCTGAACTTCTGGCAGTGGGTCGCGCGTAACGGATTTTCCTCGCCACCTCCGATTGCGGGCCTGCTGATGCGTGCCGCAACCGTCCGCAACGACCCCAAATTTGGTCACGACCAGGCCGACCTGATCATCCTGCCGGACCTCCCGGGCATCGAATTGCGGGACTGGACGGCCTATGACGCCGCTGTGGAGGCCGGCTACGTGGCCGCCAAGGCCGCGCTGGAAACAAGCGACATCGGCGCCCTCTGCTGCCCCGCCTAGGCGGGCTGCCTGCTGCAATATAAACAGTACATTAAGCATGTTGGGCGAGGAATCCCGGGAAGTTCATGAACTTTCTGGAGGGCTCGCAGCATGGACACGGACCTGCTCGACAAACTGCCGATTGTGGTTTGCGAAACAGCCCCCGTTCGCAACTCGGCCGGTGAGATTATCGATCTGGAATGGATCGCGGCCAACCAGCTGATGAACGAATCCATCCTGCCCGGCGGCGGCAGCATTGTCGGCATGCGGATTTTCGAGTTCGACCCGGCCTACCGCGACTCCGAGATGGTGCGCTGCGTGCTGGAGGTGATCAATACAGGCGAGCCTCGCACGCTGGTCACCCAAAAGGGCCGCGCCGCGAAGATGCTCGGCAAGGTCATGAAGACCATGATCATCCCGACCGAGCGCGGTGCCCTTTCCTGCTCGCACGAGATTACTGACATTGCCGCCGAGCGCGACGATGCCCGCCGCCGTTTTGAACTCGCGCGCGCTGCCTGCGACAATGCGCTGAACGGCATCATCCTGTCAGACATCAACAGCAAGGTGCTGTACGTCAACCGTGCGGTTTCAGACTTGCTGGAGTACGCACCCGAGGAAGTCATCGGCGAGAATATCGGCGTCCTGTTCGGCGTGAAGACGCTCGACGCGGTGCGCGCCTTCGGCCAGGGCACGATCAGCGAAATCGAACGCGGCGAAAAAATCCGCGTGGAACGCGACGCGGAGGCGGTGACGAAAAGCGGCGAGCGGATCAAGGTCCAGTTTTCGACCTCGAGCGCGCCCTGGGGCGACACCGGTGAAACATTGTTCATCACCGTGCTGCGCGATGTGCGCGAGGAGCGCCGCAAGGCGCATGAGCTTCGTGATGCACTGCACCGCGCCGAGCAGGCAACGCGCCTGAAATCCGAATTCCTCGCCAACATGAGCCATGAAATCCGTACACCGCTGAACGGCGTGCTCGGCATGGCGCAGGTGTTGTCGCACAGCAACCTGACCCCGGCGCAGGCCGAACAGGTCGGCGTCATCCTCGATTCCGGCAACACGTTGATGGTGCTGCTGAATGATATCCTCGATCTCTCGAAGATCGAAGCAGGACGCATGGAAGTCTCGGCCGTGGCGAGCGACCTGCGTCACAAGCTGAGCGGCCTCTTCAAGCTGCATGAAGCCGCCGCCCGCGAGAAGGGCATCAAGATCCAGTTGTTCGTCCATCCGGGCGTGCCCTCGCGCCTGATGTTCGATCCCGTGCGCGTGCGCCAGTGCGTCGGCAACCTTGTTTCCAACGCGATCAAGTTCACGGCGGAGGGCGAAGTGTTGATCGTCGTCTCCAGCGAGCAGGTGGAAGAAGGCCAGCACAAGGTGACGATCCACGTATCCGATTCCGGTTGCGGGATTGCCGCCGACAAGATGGACCGCGTGTTCGAATCCTTCGCGCAGGAAGACGGCTCCACGACGCGCCGGTTCGGGGGCACCGGGCTTGGCCTGTCGATCACGCGCAAGCTGGCGCGGATGATGGGCGGCGATGTGACGGCCGTCAGCCAAGTTGGCAAAGGCTCTGTCTTTACACTGACATTCATGGCCGAAGCGCACAATTCCGTCATGAGCGAGACCGTCCGAAACGTCATCCCGGCGCCGGCCCGCAAGCAGCGCGTGGGGCTCACGGGCTGCCGCGCCCTGGTCGTGGATGACAACGCCATCAACCGCCGCGTGGCCCGCTCCTTCCTCGAGATACATGGCCTGCACATCAGCGAAGCCGCCGACGGTAATGACGCCCTGCAAGTCCTGTCGAAGGACAAGTTCGACATCGTGCTGATGGACATCCATATGCCAGGTCTCGATGGCGCGGAGGCCTTCAAGCGCCTGCGGACGTCCGGCAGCGTCAATCGCCTGACGCCGGTGATCGCCCTGACGGCAGACTCCATGCATGGCGACCGGGAGAAGTTCCTGTCCAAGGGCTTCGATGGCTATGTCTCCAAGCCGATAGACGAGCGCTCCCTGGTCACCGCGATCACCCAGATACTGAGCCTGCCGGATGAAGAGACGCACACACTGCTGCAGGCAGGCTGACGCGGGGTGAAGCCTGTTGCGGCCTGATTGTCCGTAGACGGTTTACCGAAAAACTGGCACCTGATGCGCCAACGCGCAGAGGAGATCACTCATGGCCAAGACACCCAAAGCCCACAAGCAGGTCGGCGAGGAATACCTCGCCACAGCGAAGCAGGCGAGCGCCGTGCACCGCTTCCCCTTCCCGCCGCAGATGGTCTGGAATGCCCTGCTCGACGGCCCGGCCTGGACCGAGTGGCTGCCGATCACCAAAGTGACCTGGACGAGCCTGAAGCCCTTCGGCCCCGGCACGACGCGCACCGTCGAAGTTGGCCCCCAGATCATCGAGGAGACCTTCTTCGCTTGGGAAGAAGGCAAGCGAATGGCTTTCCGGTTCGAGCGCTCCACCCTGCCCGTTTCGGCAGCGGTTGAAGACTACCGCCTGGTCCCCGTCGAAGGCGGCTGCGAACTGCGCTGGAGCGGCAAGGCGAGCGCGCCACTCTTCCTCGGCGGCGTGATTACCGGTCAGCTGACGAAGGGGCTGGTGGAGGGTTTGCCAAAGCTGGAAGCGCTGATCGCGAAACAGCCGGACCGGTTCAAATAGGGCTTATCTCACCAGGTTCTTGAACGGGATGATTTCGGCGGGCGCCGCCTGCGTATCGTCAAGCACCAGCTGCCACCAGCCAACATCGTGCCACGCACCCAGCTTGAAACCTACATCGCGGTAAGTCCCTAGGTGGCGGAAGCCCATACTTTCGTGCAGTGCGACGCTGGCGGGATTAGGTAGCGCGATGCCCGCGAAAGCATTCCGGAAGCCTTGGGCCGCCAAGAGGCGGAAAAGCTCCGTATAGAGATGGGTTCCGAGGCGGCGGCCGCGCGCGCCTTCGGCGAGGTAGACAGTAACGTCACAGGAAAAGCGATAGGCTTCGCGGGTCCGGTGCTGCGAGGCGTAGGCATAGCCGACGACGCGCCCAGCCTCTTCTGCAACAAGCCATGGATGGGTTTCCAGCGTCGAGCCAATGCGACGAGCCATTTCGGCTGTGTCAGGCACTATTGTCTCGAAGGAGATCACGGTATCGCGCACGAACGGCGCATAAATGGCCGCAATGGCTTCGGCATCATCCGGCGTTGCAACCCGAAAGTCAGGCAAACCGCCCACGACGCGCCTAGGCCGTCTCGCTGAACAGTTCCCGCCCGATTAGCCAGCGGCGGATTTCGGATGTGCCGGCGCCGATCTCATAAAGCTTCGCATCGCGCAGCAGGCGGCCTGTGGGATACTCATTGATGTATCCATTGCCGCCGAGCAGCTGGATCGCATCAAGCGCGAGTTTTGTCGCCGTCTCCGCCGCATACAAGATCGCGCCCGCAGCATCCTTGCGCGCCGTCTCGCCCCGGTCGCAGGCCTTGGCGACGGCGTAGACGTAAGCCTTCGCCGCGTTCATCTGCACATACATGTCGGCGAGTTTGCCCTGCACCAGCTGGAACTCGCCGATCGACTTGCCGAACTGTTTGCGGTCGTGGATGTACGGGATCACGACATCGAGACAGGCCTGCATGATGCCCGTCGGGCCAGCCGACAGCACGGCACGCTCATAATCGAGACCGCTCATCAGGATGCGCGCGCCTGCGCCGACAGGGCCCATCACGTTTTCGGCGGGCACCTCGCAATCCTCGAACACCAGCTCGCCGGTCTCCGATCCGCGCATGCCGAGCTTGTCGAGCTTCTGCGCCACCTTGAAACCCTTGAAGCCGCGCTCGATCAGGAAGGCGGTGATGCCCTTCGAGCCGCCCTCGGGATCGGTCTTGGCATAGACGACCAGAGTGTCCGCATCCGGAGCATTCGTGATCCACATCTTGGTGCCGTTTAGGACATACCGGTCACCCTTCCTGTCGGCGCGCAGCTTCATCGACACCACGTCCGAGCCCGCCCCGCTCTCGCTCATCGCGAGCGAGCCGAGATGCTCCCCGGAAATCAGCTTCGGCAGGTAGCGGGCCTTCTGGTCATCATTGCCCCAGCGGCGCAGCTGGTTGACGCAGAGGTTCGAGTGCGCGCCGTAGGACAGGCCGACCGACGCCGAGGCCCGCGAGATCTCCTCCATCGCCACGACATGCTCGAGATAGCCAAGACCCGTGCCGCCCCACTCTTCCTCAACCGTGATGCCGAGCAAGCCCAGTTCGCCCATCTTCGGCAGGAGATCGCGCGGAAATTTGTCCGTGCGGTCAATCTCCGCCGCGCGCGGCGCAATCTCGTTCTGGGCAAAGTTTTTCACGGTTTCGCGGATCATGTCCGCGGTTTCACCGAGATCGAAGTTCAGCGTGGGATATGTGTTCGGAATCATGCGCCCTCCCTAGCAAGAGCGCCCCGGCCTGTCACCGTTTCAGTCCTGCCGGGTCATCGCCCGGTAGAGGTAATAAGTGGCAATCAGGAACAGGAAGCCGCCGCCCAGCGCCAGCACCGGCCCGGCATAGATGTCGCTGCTGCGCACGACTGGCCGCGCTGCCTGCGAGATGAACCGCTCGACGCCCGCGATCAGCCCCACAAGGCCCAGCCCGGAGAGAACCGCATACGGCAGCCACGCGCCGACATTCCGGACCACCGTCGTGTCGAGGTCGCCATTTTCCTGGATCGCCCGCTCAAGGTCGCGCGGGTCGACCTGCACGATCTCGAGGTCATCCACCACCACGCCTTCAGCGGGCGGCAGGGGCGGCAGCGACACGTCGGCAGCCGGTGCATTGGCCGGGCGCGGCATGCGGCGGCGCTCGATTCCCTCTGGCGGTCCCTTGGCGCGCGGCGGCGGCGCGACCGGCGTCAGCGGCGGCGCTACGGGCTCGTCGCCGACGAGCGCCTTCAAGGCGTCGGTAATCTCCTCCGGCGTCGGGCCATCGCCCGGGGCGGCGGGCGGCGCCGGCGGTGCGGCTGGCTGGCGCGGCGCCTCGCCAAGGATGCGGGCGATGCGCTCGCTGACTGCGCGTGCGGCGGCCTGTGTCGTGTTTTCAGGCGCCGTCGGCGTCGCTGCTTCGGCAACGCGCGGGCCGATGGTCACCGATCGCGTGCCCGCGCCGGTTTCCTCGTCATCATGGCCCTGCTGCGCCAGCGGGCGGACCAGTGCGCCCGGAATGGCGGCGCGCCCGGCCGGATGCTCAAGGAACAGGGCAATCTCAGCGGCGCGGCGCCGGGCCAACGCATCCACGACACGCAGTTCGCCCGAAACATTGGCCAGCCGCCAGGCCCACATCGCATTGGCCGCCTGCGGGCGATCCCCGGCATTCAGCGCAGCCACCACGTCCGATCCGGCGAACGCGTCAAGGCCGATATTGAAAGCGAACGAAACCAGCGCGTCGAACTCGTTCTGGCTGAGCGGGGTCAGCACCTGCTCGGCGACCTGCTGTTCAAACCGGGGCAAGTCATGGTGGCGCAGGATCAGCGCTGCATCGCGCGGGGTGATCTGCAGCCCGGCCCGGGCGGTCGCCGTATGGCCATAGCCGATCAGCCAGCCGCCCCCCGGCAGGCGCGCGGCCCGCGGGCGGAAGCCCTCGAAGCTCTGGATGAGCTCGAGACCCTGTGCTGACGTGCGCATGGGACGGGCCAAACCCGATAGCTCCCGTTGTGATACATTCGGCAAAATGCCTACAGGCGCACCTTGCAAAACGCGCGCCCATTCGCCTCCAGCGCGAGATTCGGCTGAAAATCCGTCTGTTTACAACAGGACAAGGCTCGCAAGGCCGAGGAAGCTGAAGAACGCCATGACATCGGTCAAAGTTAATACGAAAACCGACGAAGCTACAGCCGGGTCTGCACCCAGTTTCTTCAGGCCCAGCGGAACGAGGATCCCGGAAAGCCCCGCCCAAAGGAACGTTCCGAACATCGCGAAGGCGATCACCAGCCCAAGTCCCGTATCCCCGAACCAGAACATCGCAATCAGGCCGACGCCGGCACCGATCAGCAGGCCATTGATCGCGGCGGCCATGAACTCCCTCAGCACAGCCCGCCGGGCCGCTGCGCCGCCCAGCTGGCGCGACGCGATGGCGCGGACCGACACGGCGAGGCCCTGACTGCCCGCATTGCCGCCGAGCGCCGCCACAACCGGCATCAGGATGGCCAGCGCCACCACCTGCTCGATGGCGCCTTCGAACACCGAGATGATGGCCGAGGCGATGAAGGCGGTGAACAGGTTGATCGCGAGCCAGGGCAGCCGCGCCTTCACCGTTTCGAACACGGTATCGGACGCATCCGCCGACGACACGTTGGAAAGCGCCAGCAGGTCTTCGGTATGTTCCGAATGCATGACGTCGACCATGTCGTCGACCGTGATCATCCCGACGAGCCGCCCCGCCGTATCCGTGACCGGGGCCGAGGCGAGCGAGTATTTCTGGAACTGGAACGCCACGTCTTCCTGGTCGGTTGACGTATCCAGCGTCGTCGTCGGCTCCTGCATGATGTCTTCCAGCGGCGTCTCGCGCGGCTGGCGCAGCAGGTTCGCCAGCGACACGATGCCGAGAAGGCGATGCGCGGGGTCGATCACGTAGACGTCGTAGAAAACTTCCGGCAGCTCGGTGCCGAGGTTACGGGCATGGTCGATGGTCTGGCCGACCGTCCAGAATTCCGGCACCGCGACAAATTCCGTCTGCATCAGACGGCCGGCCGTTTCCTCTTCATAGCCGAGGCTGCGCTCGAGTTCGGCGCGGTCAACCGGCGCGAGGTCTTCGAGGATGCGCTCGCGCCGGTCTTCCTCGAGGTCTTCGAGAATGGTCGTCGCATCGTCCGAATCCAGCTCGTCGAGGGCCTGCGCCACCGCCTGGTCGGGCAGCATGTCGACAGCGTCTTCGCGGTAGGAATCGCGCAGCTCGATCAGGATTTCGGGCGGCAGTTCGCCGCCGAGCAGTTCGACCGCTTCCTCGAACGTGTCATAATCCAGCGCCTCAAGCGCGTCGGCCGCATCGGCCGGGTGCATACGCTTCAGGGTGCGCGACAGCCAACGAACATCGCGCTCGTCGACTGCGTCGGCGAGGTCATGCAGGAAGACCAGATCGATCTTTCCCTGCTCTTCTGGCGTGGGGGCGCTGGTTTCGGTCATCGGCGCCTCTCATGCCGGGGTTGGGTGGCCCCGGCAAGAGAGGGCAGACCGGCGCAACGTCAGCTATACCGGAATTCCGGCGCGTCGAGGTCGATCAGCGGCAGTTCGTCCTTTTCCTTCCAGTAGTTCTGGGAGTGGCCCCATTCCGGCTTGTCGCCGCGTTTGGGCATCTCGTGCATCGACCGGGCGAGGTAACCGGGATTGAAGTTGTCCTCGTCGATCCAGGGCAGGATCTGCATGTTGTGATCCTGCGGGCGAAGCGCCACGTCCACCTGCTTGGCCCCCTTGGCGTCCATGTGTTTCAGCAGGCGGGTCACGAAATCGCCCATCATGTCGACGCGCAGCGTCCAGCTGGCGCGGAAATAGCCGAACACCCAGACCATGTTGGGCACGCCGGTAAACATCATGCCCCGGTATGTGATCGTATCCGCCCAGTTGACCGGCTTGCCGTCCACCTCGAACGGGATGCCGCCGAGGACCGACAGGTTAAAGCCCGTGGCCGTGACGATCACGTCGGCTTCCAGTTCGCGGCCGGATTTCAGCAGGATGCCTTTCTCGGTGAACCGGTCGATATGATCCGTCACGACGCTGGCGAGGCCGGCCTTGATGCCTTCGAACAGGTCCGCATCCGGAACAAAGGCCACGCGCTGCTGCCAGGGGCGGTAGCTCGGCGTGAAATGTTTCATGTCATAGCCTTCCGGCAGGCAGGCCTTCACCCCCTCCAGAAGCTCGTTGCGCAGCGCTTCGGCCTCCTCGAACGAACGGCGCGTGAACTCGGCCTGCTCGAACAGGTATTTGCGGCGGACAATCTCGTGGATCCAGGCCTCGTCCACGCCCAGCTTGCGCAGCTCGTCGGCCATGAGGTTCTCGTTGCGCGCGGGGATGAAATAGGTCGGCGAGCGCTGCAGCAGGGTGACGTGTTCACACTTTCCGGCAATCGCTGGAACAACCGTCGCCGCCGTCGCCCCTGATCCGATCACGACCACTTTCTTGCCGGTAAGGTCCAGGCCTTCCGGCCAGGTCTGCGGATGGACGATCTGCCCACGGAACTTGTCCATGTCTTTCCATTCCGGCGTGTAGCCTTCGGAATGCTTGTAATAGCCCTGGCACATCCAGAGGAACTTGGCCGTGAACGTCAGCACGTCGCCGGTATCGAGGCGCTCGGCCTTCACCGTCCAACGCTTCTTCGCGCTCGACCAGCTGGCCGACGTGATCTTGTGACGGTAGCGGATATGCTGGGCGAGGTCGCTCTCCGCAATCACCTCGTTCATGTATCTCAGGATCTCGTCGCGGCTCGCAATCGGCGGGCCGACCCAGGGCTTGTGGCGATAGCCGAACGTGTAGAGGTCCGAGTCCGAGCGGATGCCCGGATACTTGTGCATGTGCCAGGTGCCGCCGAACGTATCGTAGGCTTCGAGGATGACGAACTTCTTCTTCGGCGTCTGCGTCTTCAGGTGATACCCCGCGCCGACCCCCGAAATGCCCGCGCCCACGATGAGCACATCGAAATGTTCCGTCTTGGCCTTGGCCTTTGAAGTCTGAAGGGTTGCGGTATCTGCCATGTTGTTCCTCCCGCTCGTCCGATGCGCCGGAGAGCCAAACTTATGATGCCTGCAAGTTTCGCCCGGGAGGAAGGCGCCTCAATACGTAATCGACCGGACCTGCCGCGAAGGCAAGCAAGGGGTAATCACGAACGCAGCGGGCATGGGCCCTGCCCCGCCTGCTGTCACACCGCGTCTGCAGCGCCATCCGCCGCCTGGAAGCTTTTCCGCAGGAACTTGCGCAACACCCTGTCGGCCGGGGTTACACTCAACCATCCCCATGCCTGTTGGCCGGATCGGGGCCAAAGGTCGAAGTCAGCCGCGCCCGAGAACCAGCGATAACCGACCGATAAAAAGTGATAAAAAAAGAGAACAGATGAGAAAAACTGGACAACAGATGTGCAAAGCCTGAGGCAGGCTCAGACCGTTTTCGCGCGCCATGAGGTGACTTGCGCCTACCCGGAACAGGGCCGCGAAAGCATAAAACCTGCGCGATCAACCAGTTACCAGATCCGCGGCCAAACCTTGCGCAACACCTCCGCCAACGGAAAGACGGAAAAATCCCCGGAATCAGACCAGAGGACGCCCGGCACTCAGCGCGGGAGTTCGCCCTTCACGTCCTTCATGACGCCAGAGAAATCGAGGCCGTCAAAGCCCTTCTCGGACAGCGCCTGATAGATGCTTTCAGCATGTTCCCCGAGCCGGATCTCGGCGCCCGCAGCACGCGCCGCTTCGGCGGCAAGGTGCAGGTCTTTCAGCATCATCGCGACTGCAAATCCGGGTTTGTAATCCCGGTTGGCGGGCGATGTCGGCACCGGGCCGGGCGCCGGGCAGTACGAGGTCATCGACCAGCACTGGCCGGAAGAGACAGACGAAATCTTGAAGAAGGTTTCCGCATCCAGCCCCAGCTTTTCGGCAAGGTTGAAGGCCTCGCAAGTGCCGATCATCGAGATGCCGAGCAGCATGTTGTTGGCAATCTTCGCCGCCTGCCCGTTCCCCGGACCGCCGGCATGGAAGATGTTCTTGCCCATCCCCTTCAGGATCGGCTCGGCCTTCTCGAAGGCCTTCGCCGTGCCGCCCGCCATGAAGGTCAGCGTCCCCGCTTCAGCGGCCGCAACCCCTCCCGAGACCGGCGCGTCGACCATGATGAGGCCGGAGAGGTCTGCCTGCCGGTGCGCCTCCCGCGCATCGGTGACCGCGATCGTGGAGCAATCGATCAGCAGCGTGCCGCGCGCAGCATTGGCGGAGACACCCTCCGGGCCGAAATATACGCCAAGGACATGCTTGCCCGCCGGCAGCATGGATACGACGACTTCGGCATCCTTGACCGCATCCGCCACCGACGACGCCGCACGGGCACCCTTGGCCGAAACGGCTTTCACGGCCTCCGTGTTCAGATCAAACGCCGCGACGGTGTGGCCAGCCTTCACGAGATTGGCGCACATGCCGCCGCCCATGTTGCCGAGGCCGATGAAGGCGATCTTCGTCATGTTACTTGTCCTCGAATTTCGCGGCGCGTTTTTCGCTGAAGGCCGCCATGCCTTCTTTCTGGTCGGCGGTGCCGAAGAGCCCCTGGAACAGGCGGCGCTCGAACTTCACACCCTCCGTGGTCGGAAGTTCCAGTGCGCGGGCAACCATTTCCTTGGCCGCCATCAGCGACGGCACGGAGAAGGCGGCGATCTCGTTTGCGGCGGCAAGCGCGACCTCCATCAACGTGTCATGCGGCACGACGCGGGAAACAAGGCCCATCCGGTCGGCTTCCGCCGCATCGATCATCCGGCCGGTGAGCACGAGGTCCATCGCCTTGGCCTTGCCGACAGCTTTTGTCAGGCGAATGGAGCCGCCCATGCCTGGCGTGACGCCGAGCTTGATTTCCGGCTGGCCGAACTTCGCCTTGTCGGAGGCGATGATCAAGTCGCACATCATCGCAAGTTCGCAGCCGCCGCCGAGCGCGAAGCCGTTGACCGCCGCGATCACCGGCTTGCGGCTGGCGGCAAACCGGTCCCAACCGGCGAAATAGTCCTCGACATACATGTCGGAGAAGCTCTGCGGCTGCATCTCCTTGATGTCCGCGCCCGCTGCAAACGCCCGGCCAGCACCTGTCAGCACACTGACGGCAATGTCCTTGTTCCGGTCAATCGCAGCAAAGCAATCGACGACCTCGCGCATGATTTCCGCATTGAGCGCATTCAGGCTGTCCGGCCGGTTTAGGGTGACGATCGCCACGCGGCCTTTTTGTTCGAAGGTGATGGTCTTATACTGGGACATGGGACAGCCTGTGCTTGGAGAAAATCAGAGAGCCGCCGGAGGCGGACCGGGCGGCGGCGGATAAGCGAGACCGCTAACCCCCTCAAGCGCCGTTCCGGCGACGACGGCGTCATAGACGGCTTCACCGACAGGCGAGAAGCCTACGAGGCGAGCCACAATGACCACTGCCAGCAGGACGCCGATGCCCCAGAACCAGGCGGGATGCGGCCGCCCGTGGGTGCGCCAGTCGTAGAAGATGCCGATGGCGGGGAAGATAAGCGCAACCAGCCCTGCGATTTCGAAGGCATAGGGCGGCAGGAATGGCATCGGCAGGAGCCGTCCGAAGCCGGGGCCCATGAGCATAACGAAAGAACTGATCTGAAGGCGCGCGTGCCAGTCGGTCTGCTTGCGCATTATATAGGCCGCAACAAGCAGGCCGATGGCCGCATAGAGCGAAATCGGATTGGCCACGATGAAGTGCTGCGGCTGGAAGAAGAATGGTGTGCGGCCGGTCTGCACCGTGGCGATCGTGACCAAGGTTCCGAAGATGAGTAGGCCGATGGCCCAGATGGCGGCCAGCTTGCCGACCTGGCGGTGCAACGCGATGTTACCCGCGCCAGCAAGCCAGACCTGTGTGAGCACAATGCCGACCCAGCCCATGAACACGACCGCATGGGCATGCACGATCATCGGCGCATTGAAGCTGGACCTGCCCATCGCGAGCTGGACGACGAACCCCGATACCAGAATGATGGCCATTCCCGTTGCGAGGTTGCGGAAAAAGCGGCGGTCATCCGCCACAGGGGCAGAGATGTTGGCAGACGTCATGAAACCCTCCCCGGTTTCGAAAGTTGCGGCCACCGGATTAGCTCAGGCCCGGAAACCCCACAAGCGGTGGGGCATCCGGTTCGGCGCGCCCTACCCCATCGTCGGAATGACAAACGCCTGGTCGCCGATATCGCCTTCTGGCCAGCGTTGGGTCACCGTCTTGATCTTGGTCCAGAACTTGATGCCTTCCGGGCCGTGCTGGTTAGTGTCGCCGAAGGCGGAACGTTTCCAGCCGCCGAAGGTGTGATACGCCACGGGGACCGGTATCGGCACGTTGATGCCGACCATGCCGACATTCACCTGCGCCGCAAACTCGCGCGCGGCGCGGCCGTTGGACGTAAAGATTGCGCAACCGTTCCCGTACTGATGATTGCTCGGCAGGGCTGCTGCCTCTTCCAGCGTCTCGGCGCGGACGACCTGAAGCACCGGCCCGAAGATTTCCTCGTGATAGGATTTCATGCCGGGCTTCACATGATCGAACAGCGACGGACCGATGAAGAAGCCCTTCTCGTGGCCCTGCAGTGTATGGCCGCGCCCGTCGAGCACGAGCTTGGCGCCTTCGTCGACACCCATCTGGATATAGCTTTCGATCTTCGCCTTGTGCTGGGCAGAGACGACCGGGCCGTAATGCGCATCCGCATCTGTGGAGATGCCGACCTTGAGCGTCCGCGCTTCGGCAATCATGCGCTCGACAAACTCGTCGGCGGTTTTCTTGCCGACCGGAACGGCAACCGGCAGCGCCATGCAGCGTTCACCTGCCGAGCCGTAAGCGGCGCCGACGATGTCCTTGACGACCTGGTCCATGTTCGCATCCGGCAGGATGATGCCGTGGTTCTTCGCGCCGCCCATTGCCTGCACGCGTTTGCCGTGCGCTGTGCCGGTAGCGTAGACATATTGTGCGATGTCGGACGATCCGACGAAGCTGACGGCCTTGATGTCCGGATGCGT
>CAZXQD010000067.1:0-19866 GCA_964643405.1 uncultured Hyphomonas sp.
AGTTCCACCCTGCGACGGCCAACCGGATGGAGAAAATCGATGGCCCTTCCTGACTTCTCGATGCGTCAGCTGCTCGAGGCTGGTGTTCACTTTGGTCACCAGACCCACCGCTGGAACCCGCGCATGAAACCGTACATCTACGGCGAGCGCTCCGGCATCCACATCATGGACCTTTCACACACGGTGCCCTCACTGCACCAAGCGCTTGTTTTCGTTCGGGATACGGTTGCCAAGGGCGGCCGTGTGCTGTTCGTCGGCACCAAGCGCCAGGCGCAGGATCCGGTCGCAGAGGCAGCTCAGCGCTGCGCGCAATATTACATGAACCACCGTTGGCTTGGTGGCACGCTGACGAACTGGACCACCGTGTCCAACTCGATCAAGCAGCTGCGCGAGCTGAACACGATGTTTGAGTCGGGCGGCGGTTCGGGCCTCACCAAGAAAGAGCTGCTGGACCTCCAGCGGCGCCGCGAGAAACTCCAGAAGTCACTGGGCGGTATCGCCGACATGGGTGGCCTGCCGTCGGCCATCATCGTGATCGACACGAACAAGGAAGCAATCGCCGTTCAGGAAGCCCGCAAACTTGGTATTCCGGTTGTGGCCGTGCTCGACACGAACTGCGATCCGGCGGATGCTGACTACGGCTTCCCGGGCAACGACGACGCGGCACGCGCAATCTCGCTGTACTGCAACCTCTTTGCGGACGCGGTGCTCGATGGTCTCGCAGAATCGACCGCCGGTCTCGGTGTCGATCTGGGCGCCCTGTCGGACGTCGGCTCGATGGCCGATGCAGACGCACAGATCGCAGGCGAAGCCTCCGAAGCCTGATAAAGCGCTCCGGCGCGAAAATTTAACTAAAGGATCAAAGCCATGGCTGAGATTACAGCGGCACTCGTAAAGCAACTGCGCGAGAAAACCGGCGCAGGCATGATGGACGCCAAGAAGGCGCTTGTTGAGAACAATGGCGACGAAGCCGCAGCCGTTGAATGGCTGCGTGCGAAAGGCCTTTCGAAGGCTGCCAAGAAGTCCGGCCGCGCTGCGGCTGAAGGCCTTGTCGCCGTCAAGGTTTCCGCCGACGGCAAATCCGGCGCCATCGTCGAACTGAACTCAGAGACGGACTTCGTTTCCCGCAACGAGAGCTTCCAGAAGGCTCTGGACGGTATCGCCAACGTCGCCCTGAACACCGACGGTTCGGTGGCCGCCGTTTCGGCTGCCGCTTCGCCGGATGGCGAGGGCTCGGTTGACGACATGGTCAAGCGCATGATCGCCACCATCGGCGAGAACATGACGCTGCGCCGCGCCGCAAAGCTCACCTCGTCGGGCCGCGTCGCATCCTACATCCACAACGCTGCGGCGCCCGGCATGGGCAAGGTCGGCGTACTTGTGGCGCTGGAAGGCTCGGGCGATCTCGAAGACGCTGGCCGCAAGGTGGCAATGCACATCGCTGCGACCTCGCCGGCAGCAGCAACGACGGCTGAACTCGATCCTGCGCTCATCGAATCGGAAAAGCGTGTGCTTACCGAACAAGCCCGCGAAAGCGGCAAGCCGGACGCGGTCATCGAGAAGATGATCGTTGGCCGCATGCAGAAATTCTACAAGGAAGTGGTGCTCGTCGAGCAGCCCTTCATCATGGACCCCGACAAGACGGTTGGCGAGTTCCTCAAGGCGCAGGGCGCAACGCTGAAGGCATTCGTGCACTTCAAGCTGGGCGAAGGTGTCGAGAAGGAAGAATCCGACTTCGCGGCGGAAGTCGCATCCATGACAAAAGGCTCCTGATCAGGCTTGCCTTTCTCCCCGTGAGGGGCTTTGAACAATCCCGGCTGCCGGTTTTCCGCAGCCGGGATTTTTTTGATAGAATCCGAGAAATATTCGACAGAGATTGAGAAAGATCGGTGGAAAGAATGCCGGCGGATGAGACTGAAAAGAGCCCGTTGAAGTACCGCCGTGTGCTTCTGAAACTCTCCGGTGAAGCCCTGATGGGACCCGGTCAGTTCGGCATCGACATTCCGACCTGCATCCATTTTGCCCAGGCCATCGCCAATGCACGCGCAGCTGGCGCGGAGATTTGTCTTGTCATCGGCGGCGGAAACATCTTCCGCGGCGTTGCCGGCGCTGCGAAGGGCATGGAGCGAGCACAAGCCGACTCAATGGGCATGCTGGCCACCGTAATGAATGCACTGGCTATGCAGAGCGTGCTGGAAGGCATTGGTGTGCCGACGCGCGTTCAGTCCGCGTTGAACATGGATGCCGTTTGCGAGCCCTACATCCGTCGCCGGGCACAGCGGCACATGGAAAAGGGCCGAGTGGTGATTTTCGCCGCCGGTATCGGCAACCCGTTCTTCACGACAGACACGGGCGCAGCTTTGCGTGCTATCGAGATGAATTGCGACGCGCTGCTCAAGGGCACACAGGTCGACGGGGTCTACACCGCTGATCCGAAACTGGATTCCAAAGCCACGCGCTATAATCAGGTTGCCTATGACGAGCTGTTGATCAAGAACCTTCGGGTCATGGACCCGTCCGCGGTTAGCCTGATGCGTGACAACAATATTCCGATCGTCGTTTTCTCCCTCAAGGAAGAAGGCTCCCTTCTCAACGTCTTGCACGGCCGGGGGACTTCCACGACGATCTCTACCAACGGAGGGACGAGCGAATGAGCTACAGCAAACAGGACATCGAACGGCGGATGGAAGGCGCGTTGACGTCTCTCGCGACAGAATTCTCTGGCCTGCGAACCGGCCGCGCTTCCGTGAACCTTCTCGATTCCATCACTGTATCGGCATATGGCGGCGTCTCACCTCTCAGCCAGGTCGCATCGGTCACTGTAACCGATACACGCATGCTGTCCGTCAATGTCTGGGACAAGACGGTGGTAGGCGCTGTCGACCGCGCGATCCGCGAATCGGGTCTTGGTCTCAATCCGATCATGGACGGCCAGACGCTTCGCATCCCGATCCCGGCGCTGAATGAAGAGCGTCGCGTGGAGCTGACAAAGATTGCGGGCAAGTATGCCGAAGCCGCCCGCGTTGCCGTGCGCAATGTCCGCCGGGACGGCATGGACGCTCTCAAGAAAATGGAAAAGGCCGGCGAGATCAGTGAGGATCGTGCCCGGTCGCTGTCGGAGGAAGTTCAAAAGCTGACGGATGCCTTCGTGCACCGTGTCGATGACATGGTCAAAGCGAAGGAAGCGGAGATCATGCAGGTGTAATGGCCCGCACCGGGACATCCCCTGAACCTTCCCAGCCTGGCGGAGATCCACCGGCACCCCGGCACGTTGCAATCATCATGGATGGCAATGGCCGCTGGGCTAAGGCGAGGGGGCTGCCGCGTACGGCCGGTCATGAACGAGGCGTCGAGGCTCTGCGCCGGACGGTCGAGGCGGCGGGCGATCTTGGAATTCAGTACCTGACGGTCTTTTCCTTCTCGACCGAAAACTGGCGTCGTCCCGCCGCTGAAGTAAACACCCTCTTCGGGCTGCTCAAGGCTTACGTTCAGCGGGATCTCTCTCGCCTAAAGCAGGACGGTGTAAGGGTGCGGGTGATTGGCCAGCGTGAGGGGCTGCCGCCGGATATTGCGGAGCTCGTTGACCGTGCGGAGCGGGAAACTGCGCGCAACAGCAAGTTCCACCTTACAATCGCGTTCAACTACGGATCCCGCAACGAGATCCTCCGAGCTACACGCGCCTATGCCGAAGCAGTGGCAGCAGGGCAGGTTACAGGGGATCTGACCGACGAGGGGTTTGCGGCCTATCTGGATACGCGCGACCTGCCTGATCCGGACCTCATGATCCGCACAAGTGGGGAGTACCGCATCAGCAACTTCCTGCTTTGGCAGGCTGCTTATGCCGAACTGCTGTTTGTCGATGTCCTTTGGCCGGACTTCGGCCGCGACCACCTTGAAAGCGCCATATCGCGGTATCACGAGCGTGAACGCCGCTACGGAGCGGTTGCGCCTGGAGCCACCTGATGGGCGATTGGACACCGCCGGAAAAGCGGTTTTCCGAGTTACCTCGACGCCTGCTAACTGCCCTCGTCCTCATTCCATTCGCGCTGTTTGCCGTCTGGATGGGTTCCTGGTGGCTGGCAGCCGGGTGTGCCGCGTTTTGCGCCGTCATGATGATGGAATGGTGCCGGATGAGTGCAACGCGCAACGAGGTTTTGCTCGCTGGTCTCGCGACCCTGTTTGGCCTCAGCCTTGCCCTGCATGACACCGGAATCAGTTGGGTCATCTTCGGAGCCGCCGCTGCGTTGGGCCTCTTCTCAGCTCAGCGCGACCCTGCGGCGCGCGTCGCTGGCATGTTTGGCGTCATTTACGTTTTTGCGATGGTGTTCGGACTTTACATGTTGCGGGAAGGCCCTTGGGATGGCCGGCTCGTTGCGCTGTATTTCATGTCGTTTGTTTGGGCGTCGGATGCTGCTGCCTATTTCTTTGGCAGGATGATAAGGGGGCCGCGCCTTTTGCCGCGAGAAAGCCCCAACAAGACCTGGAGTGGGGCTATATCTGCTGTCATCGCATGCGCGCTCTGCGGGGTCATTGCCGCAGGTTGGCAGGAAGCGGCCTATTTGCCGTGGGTATTCGCCGGGATGCTGATTTCGGTTACCGCACAGGCCGGTGATCTCTTCGAAAGCGGTTTAAAACGCCGGTTCAAAGTGAAGGATTCCGGCTCGATCCTGCCCGGACACGGGGGTTTATTAGATCGAGTGGATGGACTGGGGGCCGTCAGCATCTGTGCAACTTTGATTTTTCTGAGTGTTCCGGGTCTGCCGCGCCTGCTAGGTCTCTGAGCCATGGCAAACATCCGGCGCGTCTCAATTTTCGGTTCAACCGGCTCAGTCGGCCGGTCGGCCGTTGATGTCATCCGCCATGCAAATCGTCATGATCGGCGTTTTGAGATCGTAGCAATTGCCTCCGGCAGCAATGCCAGCGCCCTGGCGGCGCAGGCTTTGGAGTTGAGGCCCGAGATCGCAGTAATCGCCGACGAGGCAAAACTGCCTGAATTGCGTGATCGGTTGGCGGGGAGCGGTATCGAGGCTGCGGCGGGCGAAACCGCGATGGTTGAGGCGGCGGCAAGACCCTGCGACCGGTTCCTTGCGGCGATCGTAGGCGCCGCAGGGCTTCGCTCAACGATGTCAGCAGTTAATGCGGGCAACCACCTCGCCCTGGCGAACAAGGAGAGCCTTGTCTGTGCTGGCGCGATCCTGATCGATGCCGCCGAAAAGGCCGGTGTGTCGATCCTTCCGGTGGATTCGGAACACAGCGCGATCTTTCAGTGCCTTGGAGATGGACGCTCGCTCGAAAAGCTAACGTTGACCGCTTCGGGCGGTCCATTCAGAACGACCTCGATCGAGGAGATGGCCCGGGCGACACCGGCTCAGGCGGCTGCACACCCGAAGTGGAGCATGGGGCTGAAAATATCCATCGACAGCGCAACCTTGATGAACAAAGCCCTGGAGCTGATCGAAGCCGCCATCCTGTTCAAGGTCTCGGCCGACCGCGTCGATGTGCTGGTTCACCCGCAATCCATCGTTCACGGGATGGCTCATTTTAACGACGGCTCGGTGATTGCACAGCTCGGCGCGCCCGATATGCGGACGCCGATATCACTGGCGCTGGGTTGGCCGGACCGGATAGAAACGACCGTCGACCGGCTAGATCTGGCGCAGATCGCACAACTCGATTTCGGCCCGGTCGACACTAGCAGATTCCTCTCGATCGAGCTTGCGCGGCGAGCGTTCAGCCTTGGTCCAGCAGGGCCGGTCATATTAAATTCTGCTAATGAATCAGCGGTTTCGGCCTTTGTGGGAGGCGAATGTGGCTTTCTGGACATCGGATGGGCTGTGGAAGCCGCACTCGACCGCTTTTCTTCCTCGGAATTCGCCTCTACCAAGTGCGGAACCTTGGAAGAAGTCGCGTTCCTGGACCAGTACGGTCGCCGTGTGGCCGGGGACGCGTTGAAACAAGCCCCAAGCCGGGCAGGAGGAATGTCAGCTTGGAAGGCGTGATCAGCCAGGGCCCATTGTTTATCGCCTGCCTTGTGTTCCTTATGGGCATCGTGATCGTAGTTCACGAGCTCGGGCACTATCTGGCTGGCCGGGTCTTTGGCGTTGCCGTCGAATCCTTCTCGGTCGGTTTCGGCAAGCCGTTGTTCGAACGCAAGGACCGGAATGGAACACGCTGGAGGGTCAACTGGATCCCGCTGGGCGGTTTCGTTGCCTTCATCGACAAACAGGCGGCTGAGGCGGGCGCCGGCGATGCAGACGCACCCAAGGGCGTGCCCTTCGATGATGTCGGCCCGCTCAAGAAGATCGTGATCAGTCTGGCAGGGCCATTCGCGAATTTTGTACTGGCAGCGGTGATCTTTTCTGCGTCCATTGCCGTTCATGGCATTGTCGTCCAGTCGATCAAGATCGCGGAGATAGTGCCCGGCATGCCTGCCGAGCGGGCAGGGGTGCTGGCAGATGATCAGATCCTCGCGGTCAATGGAAAGAGAATCCGCAACTCGACGGACGTTACCGTTGCGGTGATGCTGAGTCCCAACACGCCGCTAAACCTTTTGGTCGACCGCCAGGGGACCGAAATAAACATCACTGTTACGCCACAGGAAGTCGTGCGCGTGAACGAGCTCGGCCAGATGGTGCCTCAGAGCACGCTGGGGATCCGTATGTACCCATCGGAGACCTTTGAAAGGCTCAGGTATGGCCCGGTCGAATCAGTTGTTGGCGGCGTGCGCGAGACAGGTGAGACCATCGAGCGAACCGTCATCATGCTGAAACGTATCGTGACCGGCAACATGTCGTTTCACACCCTCTCAGGGCCTGTCGGAGTGGCAGATGTGTCCCGGCGGGTGGTCAACACAGTTATGGACAGGCCGGAAGTGCCGCTGATGGCGAGGCTGGATCACCTGTTCTGGGTGCTGCTCAGCCTGTGCGCGGCTATCTCGGTGGGGGTAGGCTTTTTCAACCTGTTGCCACTGCCAGTGCTGGATGGCGGGCGGGTTGTCTTTCATGCATACGAAGCATTGATAGGCTCAAAAATGCCAAGCCAGATAGAGGCAATGGCGCTGCGTGTGGGAGTGTTCGTCTTGGTGGCGATGGTGATCGTGATCACTTGGGGGGACATTCTTGAAACCGGCGTTTTCGGACGGGGAAGCAGCTGACGCAGGTCGGCTTCAGGAACGAGAGTGTATTCGAGAATGCGTAAATTCCTCGCAGCAACGGTTCTCGCGACCAGCGCTCTGGCGCTCGGCGCGGGCGGACAGCTTCAGACTGCTCAAGCGCAGGAAGACGCCCGGTACGGTGGTACAATCCGGTCGATCGTTGTCGAAGGCAACAAACGTATCGAGGCGCGAACGGTTCAGTCCTACCTTCTTGTTGAGCCGGGCGATGCTTTTGATCCGGATCGGATCGACCTTTCACTGAAGACGCTGTTCGCTACGAATCTTTTCGCCGACGTGTCGATTGACCGCCGGGAGGATGATCTTGTCGTCCGAGTTGTCGAAAACCCGATCATCAACCGCGTGATCTTCGAGGGTAACCGTGCCCTGAAGGACGAGAAACTACGCGAAGAAATTCAGGCTTCACCTCGCGGCGTCTTCACCGCCGCCCGCGTCCAGGGCGATGTCCAGCGCATTCTTGAAATGTATCGCCGTTCGGGCCGATTCGCTGCCAAGGTCGAACCGCAGTACAAGCCGCTCGAGCAGAACCGTGTCGACCTGATCTTCGAGATCACGGAAGGCCCTGTGACTGGCGTGCGCGCCATCAACTTCATCGGCAACACGGAGTACTCGGATTCGCGTCTGCGAAGCGAGATCGTGACCCGCCAGTCACGCTTCTGGCGCTTCTTCAGCTCGAACGACAACTACGATTCCGGGCGCCTGGAGTTTGACCGCGAACAGCTGCGCGAGTTCTACCAGAACAACGGCTATTATGATTTCCGTGTCACGTCTGCGGTTGCAGAACTGACGCCGGATCAAAAGGACTTCTACGTCACCTTCACGGTTGATGAAGGCCGGCAGTATGATTTCGGCGAGATCAAAGTCGAAACCGCCCTCGAGAAACTTGATGCCAATATCCTGCGGGCGGTGGTGCCCATTCAGGAAGGTGAGCTTTTCCGAGGCAATCAGATTGAAAGCACGATTGACGCCCTGACCTATGCGGCAGGCGTTGCGGGCTATGCGTTTGTGGACATCCGGCCTCAGATCAGCGTGAACGAAGAAACCGGACGCATTGATATCACTTTCGCCATCGACGAGGGTCCTCGGGTTTACATTGATCGCATAAACATCGTCGGCAACACACAAACGCTTGATCGTGTGATCCGTCGTGAACTGCGTATTGCCGAGGGCGATGCATTCAACCGAATCCTGCTCGACCGTTCGCGAAACCGCATTCGTGCGCTCGGCTTCTTCAAGGATGTGAAGATCGAAGAAACGCCGGCTGAGGAGCCCGACCGGACAATCGTCAACGTAACGGTTGAGGAACAATCGACGGGCGAGCTGTCCTTTGCTGCCGGGTTCTCGTCGGTTGACGCCTATCTCTTCGATCTCAGTGCTTCTCAGCGCAACCTCCGCGGCAGAGGGCAGTCCGTTGTTGCGCGCACGTCGCTGTCGAGCCGCCAACAGGTTGTCGACCTTCGCTTCACTGAGCCGCGCTTCCTTGATCGCAACCTTTCCGCAGGCGTTGATCTCTTTGCCACGCGCCAGGACTTTGAAGAGTTCACGGGTTTTACCAGCGAGACCATCGGCGGCGGTGTTCGCGCAGCGTTCCCGCTGACCGACCGGATGCAACTTGGTCTCAGCTATCGTCTGCAGACGGATGATGTGAGCATCTCTGACCAGGATATCATCATCGACACCAACGGCGCATTCCTGAGAGCCGTGACGCAGATTGCGGGCGCGGATACCCCAGACGATTTCAGCGATGACGTGGTCCGGCCAGTTCAGCCCGGTGACGCAGGCGCTGGCGAATTGCTTGTTGACCGCTGTGATCCGGCTTTCCTCCTGCGTGATACCATCTGCCGGTCCGAACGCAGCGATTTGTCCAGTATCGTAGGTTACAATTTCTTCTGGGATCAGTCGAACGATCCGGTCTCGCCAACGCGTGGCTTTGATTTCCGCTTCAGTCAGGACATCGCGGGCCTTGGCGGTGATGTGCAATACGTCCGTACAGAGACGGGTGCCTCATTCTATCGTGGCATTTGGCGCGACATCGTCGCGTCGGCGCGCTTCTCCGGCGGGTATGTGCTGCCACTCGATAAGAACGAAGGCGTCCGGATCAATAACCGTTTCTTCCGAGGCGGCAGCACGTTCCGCGGCTTTGACGTGGCAGGTCTCGGCCCCCGCGAAGTTTACCGGATCTACGATCCCAATACTGGCGAAGAGTTGACGACGCTGCGTTTGAACTCTCTCGGCGGCAACGCCTACTATCAAGGTACGTTCGAAGTGACCGTGCCGAACTTCCTTCCCGAAGAGTATGGCATCAAGAGCGCTCTGTTCATGGATGTCGGGTCGCTCGGTCTTCTCGAGGATATCGACAAAGGTGGCCCGGTAGTGATCCCGGACGCCTCGTCGCTTGGCTACTTCGGACTGGGCGCAGTGCGCCTTCCGAAAGACGCCATGGCGCTCCGCGCATCGGCGGGTCTCAGTGTATTCTGGGATTCTCCGTTCGGTCCGATCCGCTTCGACTTCTCGCAGATCCTGCGCAAGGAAGACTATGACCAGACCGAGACGTTCCGCTTCTCGACGTCCACCCGTTTCTGATCTCGACAGCCCCAACGAGGAAATACCAATGACCAAACTACGCATGATAGTGGCCGCGCTTATGCTGGCCATGACATTCTCGACGACGTTTGCCCAAGCTTCTTTCGCTCAAGGTACGGTCGTCATGATCATCGACGAAGGCAAAATCCTGACCGACAGCAAGGCGGGCAAGGACCTCTTCACCAAGCTCAAGAACATCGAAACGCAGATCAACGGCGAGCTCAAGGCGCCTCGGGACGCGCTTGAGGCTGACCGCACGGCTCTCGCAACGCAGGTCGACGGCAAGACCCGCGAGGCCATTATGGCCGATGCAGCCCTGGTCAAGAAAATCGAGGACTTCCAGAAAAAAGCGAACGAGTTCGCTCAGAAGCGCAGCGTTCTTTCGCAGGAGTATGCCGCGACTGAACAGAAGGCGTTCATCGACTTCAACACGGCGCTGGAGCCAGTCCTGCTTGAGGTCGTGAAAGAGAAGGGCGCTCAGGTCGTGCTGTCGAAGAGCCAAGCCGTGTTTTCGTCCGATACGGTCGATGGCACGCCAGCAATTGTCTCGAAACTCGACCAGCGTACGCCGGCCATCACGGTTGTCCGTCAACGCGCGCCGGCTGCAGCGCCGCAGTAAGCGCTCAGGGACCTGAGAGACTGTGACTGTCGATACCCGCTTCTATGCGTCATTGGGGGCTTTGACGCTGGAAGCGGCCTCCGCTCTGACGGGCGCCGAAATCGCCGGTGATCCACATATGGAGATCACCGGCATCGCAGCGCCTGACCGGGCGCGAGAAGGCGATCTGGCGTTCCTTGAGGGCGATGGCGCCCAGGCGGTGCTCAGCCCGGCGCTCAATGTAGCGCTCATCAGCGATGCGGCGAAGGCCCGCGTGCCAGATGGCGTCGCGCTTCTTGTGTCTCGCCAACCTCGGTACGCCCATGGCCTTATCGCTCGCGCCTTGTTCCAGCCTCGCCATCTTCAGGCGCAAGGGCCCGCTGCAATAGCTGCATCCGCAAAGATCCATCCCAAGGCGATCGTTGGTCCCGGCGTCGTGGTCGGTGCGGGTGCTGCCATCGGCGAAGGGACGGTGATCCGGCCCAATTCGGTCGTCGGTCCAGGTGTTCAGATCGGTCGCAATTGCAACATCGGGGCGGGCGTTAGCATCCACTGCGCTCTGATCGGCGATCATGTAACGCTGCTTTCGGGGGCGCGGATAGGCGAGACCGGTTTCGGCGTGACGCCCGGACCTAACGGTTTGGAAGACGCACCTCACTATGGCCGAGTGATCCTTCAGGATCACGTTTCGGTTGGCGCCAATTCCTGCATAGACCGCGGTGTGTTCGAAGACACGATAGTCGGCGAACGCACCAAGATCGATAACCTTTGCCAGATTGCGCACAATGTCGTTCTGGGCCGCTCGGTCATCGTTGCGGCGTTTGGGGGCATTTCTGGCTCCGTGAAAGTCGGTGACGGCTCCATGCTCGGTGGGCGGGTGGGCATTGCTGACCACGTCACCCTGGGCGAGGGGGTCAGTCTGGCTGCGTCCGCCGGGCTCTTCCGCGATGTTGGGCCGGGCGAAACTTGGGGCGGCACGCCGGCCAAGCCCATCCGTCAGTGGATGCGTGAGGTGGCCTGGCTCAACAAGCAGTCGAATCCGAAGAAGCGGGATTGACCAGTGGCGCCGCGCCGCAACCGCTGCTAACGGAAATCCATGTCCACGACCGTACACCCCACGGCTGTAATCGAGGCAGGCGCCAAGCTGCACGACGGCGTCTTCATCGGCCCATTCTGCCACGTCGGCCCCAATGTTGAGCTCGGCGAAGGCACTCGCCTGATTTCCCACGCCAGCGTACGTGGGACTACGCGGCTCGGCAAAGAATGCGTCTTGCACCCCCATGCTGCTGTTGGCGGCGCGCCGCAGGTGATCGGTGTCGAGGAATCTCCGGACTCGCGTCTCGAAATCGGCGACAAGTGTGTGTTCCGTGAATATGCAACGGCCCATACCGGATGGGCAAAGACCGGCGGCCTGACGACCATCGGGTCGGGCTGTTTCATCATGATCGGCGCCCATGTCGCGCATGACTGCCATATCGGCAACAATGTCGTGATGGCCAACAATGTCTCTCTCGCGGGACACATCCACGTCGGCGACAATGTGTGGTTCGGTGGTCTCGCTGCGGTCCACCAGTTCAGCCGGATCGGACGCAACGCCTTCATTGGCGGCGGTGCCATCGTCGTTGAAGACGTGATCCCGTTTGGCTCGGTGGTGGGGAACCACGCGAAGCTCTCTGGACTCAATACAGTCGGCCTGAAACGTCGCGGCTTCACGAAAGCCGACCTGCACCAGATCCGTGCGGCTTACAAAGCTGTTTTCGAGGGCGAAGGCTTATTCAAGGATCGCCTCGCGACCGCGGCGATCACTTTCGAAGGTCAGGCGCTTGCGATGGAGCTGATCGATTTCATCCGCGAGGGCGGTGACCGTCCGATTTGTAAGCCGGGGTGACATTATGCCGGCGCCGCTTGGCTTGATAGCAGGATTGGGTGACCTGCCGGTTGCCATCGCCGAGAATGCTGTTGCTACGGGGCAGGGCGTCCACGTGCTCCGTTTGAAGGGCTTTGAAGAACCACGTCTCGCTTCCTATCCGGGAAGTGTGGTGGGGCTGGGTGAGGTTGGCGCGGTCATCAGCAAACTGAAGGAAGCAGGATGCCGCGACCTAGTCTTTGCTGGGAATGTCAGCCGACCGAATTTTTCGGACTTGAAGCTGGATCTAAAAGGCGCGGCACTGTTGCCGAGAGTGCTGAGCGAAGCCCGGCGTGGTGACGATGCGTTACTGCGCGTTCTGGTCGGTGAGTTCGAGAAGAACGGTTTCAACGTTATTGGAAGCGAACAGGCTCATGCGAGCCTGCTTGCTCCAGCTGGGCTTATTGCCGGCCCGCAACCGGATGCAGCACTGATGGCGGACCTTGAGGTCGCAGCACGGGTCGCGTCCGCGAGCGGAGCGCTCGATATTGGCCAAGCTTGCGTTGTTTGTGATGGCCTGGTGCTGGCGGTAGAAGCGCAAGAGGGCACGGACGAAATGCTGAGGCGCTGCGCCCGTCTTCCCGAGACAATCCGCGGGAACCCCGGGGCCAGACGAGGCGTCCTCGTGAAACGGCCCAAGCCGGTCCAGGAACGACGGATTGATTTGCCGACAACGGGGGTATCAACCGTTGAGCTCGCAGCAGCGGCCGGCCTCGCGGGCATCGGTGTAGAGGCTGGTGGCGCGCTGATGCTCAACCGCCCGGCCATGGAAGCGAAAGCCGCAGCGCTCGGATTGTTCCTGTACGGATTTCCGCCAGCGCTCGGTGCGCAAAACTGATGTCCCTGTATCTTGTTGCCGCAGAACCTTCCGGAGACCTGCTGGCCAGGGAGGTTGCTGAATGGGTGCGCCTGAAGGCGCCGGGTACGCGCATAGACGGAATAGGCGGAGATGAGCTTGCCGCAATCGGCATCCGGTCGCCGATCGATATCTCGCCATTGTCCGTACTCGGATTTGTCGAAGGGATTCGCGCTTATGGTGACGTGGTGCATCTCGCAGACGCCGCCGCTGACGATATCTGCCTCAAGAATCCAAACGTAGTCGTTCTCGTGGACTCATGGGGTTTCATGCTGAGAGTTGCGCAGCGTGTCCGCGCGCGTGCCCCTTGGATCAGGCTCGTCAAGCTGATCGGCCCGCAAGTCTGGGCGACGCGACCCGGCCGGGCCGCGACCCTTGCTGCCACGGTCGATCATCTCCTCTGCATGCATGACATCGAGGTACCGTACTACGTGCCTTTCGGCCTCAAGGTGACAGTCATAGGCAATCCGGCGCTGACGCGCAGCGGGAGGGGGAACGGCGCGGCATACCGGCGTTCGCGCGGTATTGGTGAAGACGAAGAAGTCATCTTGGTCCTGCCGGGCAGCCGCCGCAGCGAGATTACTTCAGTTGCACCAGTACTCCTGGAGGCAGCGCGCAGGATCAAAGACAAGCGTTCAGCAACACGCGTTCTGGTCCAGCCTGCCGCAACCATACAGGACGCGTTTGCGACTCGGTTTCCTGATGTAAACACATGGGCCGAGGTGATCACTGATCCTGCTGCCAGGTATGACGTTATCGCGGCTTCGGATCTGGCATTGGCCTGCTCGGGTACAGTCACGAGCGAAGTGGCCATGCAGGGTACCCCGATGATCGTGGGCTACAAGACAGGTTGGATCACGTGGGCCTTGGCGCGCGGCCTTCTCTACAAGAAGGTCCACATCACGCTTTTGAACATCCTGAACGGTGATCAGGAGATAGTCCCGGAATTCGTGCAGACGCGGCTGAAACCCGAATTGATCTCAGCCGCAGCGCTGAAATGGCTGGCTAACCCAACGGAGCTCGCCGCACAGAAAGCGCGTCAGGCTGAAGCACTGAAGGCTCTAATCCACGATGGCAAACCTGCCGCTGAAATCGCGGCAGACGCCATCTTGCTCGAGCTCAGCTAGGCTCAGCGGCCAGTGATCGGCGTATAGTCGCGTTTAGCTGCGCCAGTGTAAATCTGCCGCGGACGGCCGATCTTCTGGGTCGGGTCTTCAAGCATCTCATTAAGTTGCGATACCCAACCGACCGTACGTGCGACCGCAAACAGCACCGTGAACATCTTGGTCGGGAAGCCCATCGCCTCAAGGATGATGCCCGAATAAAAGTCGACGTTTGGATAAAGCTTTTTCTCGACGAAATAATCATCTTGAAGAGCGATGCGTTCCAGTTCCATGGCGACCTTAAGCAGCGGGTGGTCGCGTAGGTCGAGCGCGTCGAGCACCTCGTGGCAGGTTTTCTGCATCACTTTCGCGCGCGGGTCATAGTTCTTGTACACGCGGTGACCAAAGCCCATGAGGCGGATGCCGCTGGACTTGTCCTTGGCCATCTTCACGAACTCGGGGACCTTGTCGAGCGAACCGATGTCACGCAGCTGACGCAGGGCGGCCTCGTTCGCGCCGCCATGGCTCGGGCCCCAAAGGCTCGCCACGCCGGCGGCAATAGCCGCAAAGGGGTGAGCGCCCGACGAGGCCACGAGACGTACTGTCGAGGTCGAAGCGTTCTGCTCGTGGTCGGCGTGAAGCATGAAAAAGCGGTCCATGGCGCGAGCAAGGACCGGGTTGATTTCATAATCTTCTGCTGTGACTGCGAAGCACATGTTCAGGAAGTTCTCGGAATACGAGAACTTGTTCAGCGGGTCGATAAACCGCTGGCCGAGGTTGTATTTCATGCAGCGCGCAGCAATCGTCGGCATCTTGGCGATCAGGCGGATAGAATCCCGACGGCGCTCTTCCGGGTCCTCGTTGCCCATGGCGCCCGGATAGAAGGCAGCCATACCGCCGACGGCTCCGGTGAGCATTGCCATCGGATGGCTGTCACGGCGGAAGCCGTCAAAGAAGCGGTCTTGCTGCGTGTGGAGCAGGGTGTGCTGGCGCACTTCCTTTGAGAAAGAATCGTATTGCGATTTGTTGGGTAGCTCGCCGTTCAGGAGCAGGTAGCACAGCTCAAGATAGTTGGATTTCTCAGCAAGCTGCTCAATGGGGTAGCCGCGGTGCAGCAGAATACCTTCATCCCCGTCGATGAAGGTGATCTGGCTTTCGCAGCTTCCAGTCGAGGTGAAGCCCGGGTCCAGAGTGAAATGGTCGGTCTCGGCGTAGAGCTTACGGATGTCGATCACGTTCGGGCCATGCGTGCCCGAGTAAACCGGCAGATCAACCGACTTGCCGCCGACTTCCAGTTTGGCTGTGCCCGCGTTCTTTACCTTGTTTTCCATCAGCTCTTTCCCTGTCCTATCTTGCTCAGACGCGCCTCAGGAGGCGCCAGCCTGAAGCTGGTCTTCTATTCTTCCGAGCGTTTCCTCACGCCCGAGCCAATCCATCACCGGCGCCAGATCAGGTGCAGGAAGCCCGCCCGTCAAAGCCGCACGCAAGGGTGGACCTATCTGCCCCATAGATAGGCCTGTTGCAGTGCAATATGTCGTGATCGTTTCTGAAATGCTAGCGGTTGTCCAAGTGGCAATGTTGCGCAATTCAGGCAGTAGTCCGCTTAGGCGCGCAAGCCCCTCCGCCGAGGCAGCCTTTTTCGCGTTCTTTGCGAGCTCCAATGGACGCCGCACTCGCAAAAAGCGAAACGCCGCAGCAAGTTCTACTAGGGTGGTGCCGCGATCCTTCAGGTAGGGTAAAGCCTTCCGCAGGCGTTCGGCAGCGATTTCGTCGAGGTCGCCTTCCTGCTCCAGGAACGGCTGCAACAGAACGAATAGCCGATCATTATCGGCCTCCCGGATGAAGTGTGCGTTGACTGTGCCCAGTTTCTCGAGATCGAGCCGTGCAGGGGCCTTGTTGATGCCGCCGAGATCAAACAGCCGGATCGCTTCGTCCTCGGTGAAAATTTCCTGGTCGCCATGGCTCCACCCTAGGCGCAGGAGATAGGCCTTCATCCCCTCGGGTAGATAGCCAAGTTCGCGATAGACAGTCGTCGACAGTGCGCCATGTCGCTTTGAGAGCTTCGCGCCATCATTGCCGTGGATCATCGGCAGGTGCGAAAAATGCGGCACTTCCCAGCCCATCGCTTCGTAGATCGGGATTTGGCGGAACGTGTTGCGCAGGTGATCGTCACCGCGAATGACATGTGTGACGCCCATGTCGTGGTCGTCGACGACGACGGCGAGCATATAGGTAGGAGTACCGTCAGCGCGCAGCAGAACGAGGTCGTCTATCTCGGAGGCATGCACCTTTACTGCGCCTTGCACGCCATCTTCCACAATCCGGTCGCCGCCATCGGGGGCCCGTAGCCGAACTGTAAATGGCGTGTCCGGGGCCGGCGGTGTTCCACCATTGCGCCATGGCGAGCGGAACGGCGCCAGCAGTTTGCCTGCCTCGGCAAGCAGGGATGCACGCTCGTCTTCGCTGAGGCCCTCAGCTCGCGCTGCGACGCGCTTTTCTTCGCCTAGATCGCGGCGCGCCCGGAGCTCCTCTGCGCTTACATAGCATCGGAAGGCGGTGCCGCGTGCCACCATCTGGTGAGCGACGGCCGCATGACGGTCTGCGCGCTCGGATTGCATGATCGGCGGTTCGTCCGGCGTCAGGCCAAGCCAGTCCATGGCATCGAGGATCGCGGCTGTCGCCTCGGGTGTAGAGCGCTCGCGGTCTGTGTCTTCGATCCGCAGGAGGAACCTGCCACCAAACCTTTTCGCGAAAAGGTAGTTGAAAAGCGCGGTGCGAGCCCCTCCAATGTGCAGCATCCCGGTTGGGGAAGGGGCAAATCGCGTAACGACGCGCATATCAGGGCAATCTCCGGGACTGGCGGCGGAACCGCCGCCGACGGGGTGCAGAAACACGAGGATGATCCGAAGTGCAAGGGGGAGGACGATCCGGACTGGCGGTGCGTTGGTTCTGACAGGCATCGATGCCCGCCCACTGGTGTTGTCATTCGCAATCTGCGCTGGGGCAGGGCTCTACTTTTCTCTGCCATTCGAGCCTGGATTGCCGGGCGTTCTGGGTGCCGCGGCGGGTTCATTCCTGCTTTGGCTTGTAGCGCGCCGATGGTGGACTTCGGACTTTTGGGTCACACTGGTGGTTATCGTCTTTGGCTCTGCGCTTGGTCTGTCGGCGGCGACTTTGCGAGCATTGAGCGTGGATGCTCAGGTGATTCTCGAAGAGACCGGGCCGGCTCTCGTAGAAGGCTGGGTGCAGGAAATCGAACCCGGACGAAAAGGTGTGCGGCTACTGATCAAGGTACACTCAGTTGCCGGCCTTTCGGAAAACGAGTGGCCCGAAACTGTTCGCTTGACGCACACAAGCCGGCTCGAGGTCGCGCCGGGGCGATTTGTACTTTGCTGGTCTGTGCTGCGCCCGCCGCCGGGACCGGCGATGCCCGAGGAGTATGACTTTCGCCGTCAGGCTTGGTTCGCACAGCTTGATGCGGTGGGGTATGTGCAGGGGCCTTGCCGCGGAGGTGCGCTCGGCGCGCCGTCAGACATGGCCGGTCAGGCAGGGCTATGGCTGGGTGCGTTGCGGCGGAACCTGGCCCTCCATGTCAACGAGGCTGCCGGCGAAAGAGCGGGGGGCTTTGCTGCGGCCCTGGTATCCGGCGACCGAAGCTTTATGTCGACTGAGGACTGAGAGGCGCTACGCGCAGCCGGGCTTTTCCACATTGTTTCGATTTCCGGACTGCACCTTTCAATCGTAGGCGGGCTCGTTTTTCTGCTCGTGAATCGGGCTCTGGTTTTCATCGAGCCGACAGCGCTGCGCGTACCCGTGCAAAAACACGCCGCGATTGTCGCGCTGATGGCTTGCCTCGCCTACCTTGTGATTTCCCGCGCAGCGGTTGAAACCCAACGCTCCTTCATCATGGCGGCAATCGTTTTTGGTGCAATCATATTTGATCGCGCCGCTATCAGCCTACGGACATTTGCGATCGCTCTCATAGCAGTCGTCTTGCTGCAGCCTGACAGCGTCGTCACGCCGGGCTTCCTGATGTCCTTTGCCGCGACAGGCGCACTGATTGCGGCGTTTGAAATCTGGCGCAATAAGCGTTCCGGCAAAGAAGTGGTGTTGGGACCAATAGCATTCAGCTGGATATCCATTGCCGTCACTTCGCTTGCTGCAGGCCTCGCGACTATGCCCTTTGCGATCTACCACTTCGATCGCGCTACGCCGATCGGATTTGTGGCGAACCTCGCTGCGACGCCAATTGTGACCTTCATGTCTGCGCCATCTGCAGCCCTGGCATTGATCCTCGTACCTCTCGGACTTTCGGATATTGGATTGCGCCTTTTTGGCTATAGCCTCGAACTTCTTCTTTTGGTGTCCTATTTTTTCGCTCAGTTCGAACGGGAAGCGCAGTATGCTGCCCGGGCCATGCCACTGGCTGCGGTCATCCTTGCTACTTTTGCCTTGGGTGCCGTGATCGCGACGAAGGGTATTGCGAGGTTCATTTTCGGAGGAGCATTTGCGGCAGCCTCTTTGCTCGCTTGGTCCCAGGCTCCACGTTTTGTGGCGCATTGGTCTGCGTCAGGCGCGTTCTTCTATATTGAGAGCGAACAAAGTGTGAGACGCATCGACGTTACGTCCGGCGACGGTCTTGCTCCCTTGCGATACGAAGACGCTTCCTTGGCGGACTGTCGCGCAGGAACTTGCGAAACCAGAGGCGCAGCAGGTGAATTCATCCGCATCCAAACGGAGGGCGAGCCCTTCGTGTGCATCCTCCAGGAAGCTCTGGCTACCGAAGACTGCAACGCATCTTCCGCAGTTTTTTGGAAGTGGTCGAATGTCACCGCGGCGGGAGGACTGACGCTATACGCCAAAGGCGATAGCTTTGCTGTCCGATTACCCTCAGCTTGTGGACGGCGCCCGTGGCATCCCTGCCAGGGGCGGCCCAGCTAGGTAAAACATCCACCGCAAACCGACTTTTTAAAGAACTACTCGTACTTGCGCACCAAAGACACGAGCCTCCCCTGCACCTCGACCCGGTCAGGCCCGAATATACGCGTCTCGTATGCCGGGTTTGCAGCTTCAAGGGCAACGGATGCGCCTTTGCGGCGAAGGCGCTTCAGGGTTGCTTCCTCGCCGTCAATCAGTGCAACGACGATATCGCCGGTCTGTGCGCTGTTCGTCCGTTTGAGAATCACGATGTCACCGTTGAGGATGCCCGCCTGAATCATCGAGTCCCCCTGGACCTCGAGGGCGAAATATTCGCCGCCGTCTGCTGCTTCGGTCGGCGCAGGGACATGGCCGTTATCCTGCTGAATTGCCGAAATCGGAGAACCAGCGGCGATCCGCCCCACCAGTGGGATCATGCCGGGGCGATAGTTGTCAGTCGATTGATTGGCGACAAGCGCCGGTTTGAATTCACGACGCTGCCTGCCCGCCGGTGAAGGGGCAGCCGAATCAGGCAGTTTCAGGACCTCGAGCGCCCGGGCCCTGTTCGCAAGCCTGCGGATGAAACCCCGTTCTTCCAATGCCGTGATCAGACGGTGGATACCGGACTTGGATGCGAGGTCCAGAGCCTCTTTCATTTCGTCGAACGAGGGCGACACACCTGTCTCCCGAATACGATCATTGATAAAGAGGAGCAGTTCTTTCTGCTTGCTG
>CAZXQD010000068.1:0-19744 GCA_964643405.1 uncultured Hyphomonas sp.
TCATGATCTTGTAGCGGCCCTTCGGCATCACGGGCGTCTCGGCGAGGCTCCAGATAGGGCTAGCGCCAAGGCCCAGGAAGCCGATGCCGAGCGGCTCTGCCAGCTCGCGAACTTCGGTCAGGTGGCGGCCGACTTCGGTACATGTGTCGTGGATCGAGTCCAGCGGCGCGCCGGAAAGCTCGAACTGTCCGCCGGGCTCAAGGCTGACGCTCGCGCCGTCCTTCTTCAGGCCAATCAGGTGGCCGCCCTCGATGATCGGCTCCCAGCCGAACCGGTCGCGCAGCCCTTCCAGCATCTTCAGCACCGACGCCTTGCCTTCGTACGGTAGCGGTTTCAGACCGTCCCAAAGGAAGCCGAACTTCTCGTGCTCGGTGCCGATCCGCCAGTCCGTCCTGGGCTTGGAGCCCCCTTCCATGTATTCGACGAGTTCGGCTTTCCCGCCGATCCGGGGCGAGGCTTCGTCGATGTCGCTTGTAGGCGTGGTCACCGTCGGGCCTCCGGGGTCTGTTCCTGTTCGCCGTGGAGATAAGGCCGAAAAGTGGCAACGCCAATGGCCCAATCAAAAATGGCTGTGGCCCGGGCTCAGCCCCAATCTCCGCAAACAGACTGCCACAGGGCCATGGCCGCTACCGCCGCTGTCTCCGCGCGCAGGATGCGCGGCCCAAGGCTGACGGCAAATGTGCCCGCCCGGCTGCGCAGGTCAGCGCGTTCTTCCGCCGTGAACCCGCCTTCCGGCCCGATCAGCAGCGCCGCGTCCCGGCCCTTCAGCCCTTCCAGCACAGCGCGGACAGGCCCTGCGCGGCCAGCCTCGCCGCCCCAGGGCGCACCCGGTTCGTCTCCCGCCTCGTCACAAAAAATCAGCGCGGTTCCGACCGGCAGAGCCGCGAGCGCTGCGTCGAGCGAGGCGACATCCGCCACGTCCGGCAGATCCAGCCGCTCGGTCTGTTCGGCCGCTTCGAGCGCGATCTTGCGGAACCGGTCGAGGCGCACGGTCCGCGTCTGGGTGCGCTGGGTCAGCACCGGCACGATGCGGGCAGCGCCAAGCTCAGTCGCCTTTTCCACGATCAGGTCGGTCTGGTCCTTCTTCACCGGCGCAAACAGCAGCGTCATCGCGGGAGAGGCCGCCGGCGTCTGGGGGCGGCGCAACCCGACAGGCGAGACTTCCGCCTTCTTGCCCGCTGCCGAAATCGCGGCGTCCCATTCCCCATCGCGCCCGTTGAACAGCCGCACCTCGCCGCCGGGGCCAAGACGCAGGACGCGCAGCAGGTAATTCGACTGCTCCTCGTCGAGCGGCACGGCCCGCCCGGCAGAAAGATCAGCAGAAACAAAGAGTCGCGGCGTCGTCGGCATGGCGGCCGGTATAGGCCGTTTCCGGCTCGCCTGTCAGGTGTGGTTTTCGCGTCACACGTTGTGGTTTTGCGACCACAACCGATGCGAGCAAGGGGCATTTGATTTATATCCCGAAGCAATGACAGCAGCGCCACGCCACACCGAAACAGGGGAGTTCCACTTTCCCCAGGATTCCGCCCTGCCCGGCTGGCTGCAGAGCCTTCCGGCGGCCTGGCGCCCCTATGCCATGCTGGCGCGGCTCGACCGGCCGGTAGGCATCTGGCTCCTTTTCCTTCCCTGCCTGATCGGCCTTGCCTTCCAGCGCATCTCAACCGGGCTGGTCTTCGCCGATATCGGCTGGGCAGCCCTGTTCCTGCTGGGGGCGACCGTGATGCGCGGCGCCGGCTGCACCTGGAACGACATTACGGACCGGGACTTCGATGCGAAGGTCGCGCGCACGGCGAAGCGCCCGATCCCGTCCGGCGCGGTTACCGTGAAACAGGCCTACGCCTTTCTCGGCGCCCAGCTCGCAGTCGGTTTCGTCGTCTGGCTGGTGCTGCCGCTGGACGCCAAGATCACCGCCCTGCTCGCGCTCCCGCTGGTGGCGGTCTACCCCTTCGCCAAGCGCGTCACCTGGTGGCCACAGGCCTGGCTGGGCCTCACGTTCAATTGGGGTGTCCTCGTCGGCGCCGCGACCGCCAGCACAATCACCGGCCCGGTCTACCTCCTCTATTTCGGCCTAGCCCTGTGGACCGTGGCCTATGATACGATCTATGCGCTGCAGGACCGGGAAGACGACGCCCTGATCGGCGTGCGCTCAACGGCGCGCCTCTTCGGCAAGCGGGCCGTGCTGATCTCGTTCTGCTTCCACGTCGGCGCCGCCGCGCTGATCGCCCTGGCCGCGATGGCCAACGGCGCTGGCCGGATCGGCGCGCTGACCGCGCTGGTTTTCCTGCTTCACGGCCTGTGGCAGGCCATGACGCTGAAATCGCGCGGCGAAGGTGCGGCGCTGGCGATGTTCAAGTCCAACGTCCAGGCAGGCGCGCTCGTCGCCGCCGGCTTCATCATCGCATCGCTCCTCACGGCGCTGGCTCCAAAGCCGAAGGCTCCCGAACCGGCCATTGCGGCCCCGGCACGAGCAGAGCGGATTCTTCTGCCTTTCGGGCTCGAAATCCGGCGGCAGGAGGCCACGCGGTCAGATGTCTGGCTGGTGCGCGAGATCCGCGCGGCGATGGAACTTCGCGGATTCGATCCGGACGCGGCGGAAACATTCTCCGAACGGTGACGCGCGCACCGGGCTGATCTATAGTCCGCCCATGACCGTCGTGATCGAAATGGTATCGGATATCGTCTGCCCCTGGTGCTGGCTGGGGCTGCGGAGGATCGAGGAAGCCCGGGCGCTCGCCCCCGAAGTGGACGTGCGGCTCCTGTTCCGCCCGTATGAGCTGGACCCGACCATTCCGAAGGAAGGCGTCGACTATAAGGCCTACATGTCGTCCCGCGTCTCCTCGCCCGAAGGCAAGGAACGCATGGCGATGATGCGTCAGGCACTGATCGACTATGGCAATGCCGAGAACATTCCCTATCGCTTCGACGCGGTGACACACCGCCCGAACAGCTTCGATGCGCACCGCCTCGTGCGCTGGGCGCAGGGACAAGGCAAAGGCAGCGCCGCGAAGGAAGCGCTCTTCCGCGCCTACTTCAACGAAGCCCGCGACGTGGGCGACCACGGCGTGCTGACGGACATCGCCCGCCAGATTGATCTGGACCCGGACATTGTCGCTGGCCTGCTGGCCAGTGGCGCAGATACCGAGGCCGTGCGCGAGGAAGCCGAGACGTTCCGCCAGATGGGGATTGCCGGCGTGCCGACCTATATCGCCAATCGCCGCGTCGCCGTCCAGGGCGCCGAGAGCGCCGAGAAACTCGCCCGCTTCATCCGCCATGCCGCGTCCCTGCTGCCGCAGGAACGCCCCGCCGATCCGGCCTGAACGGCATGGACCTCGTCCGTATCGAAACCCGCGGGCGCATCGCAACGGTCAGCTTTGACACTGGCAGCAAAGCGAATGCCCTCAGCCAGAAACTGATGCGTGAACTGACGGACGCCGCGCGCCTCTTCGCGGGCGATCCCGGCATCTCGGCCGTGATCCTCACTGGCCGCGCGGATAATTTCACCATGGGCGCAGACCTGCGCGATCCGGAAGGCGTCGATGTGCGCCGCCTCGGCCTCGCCGAGCGCCGCGTGCGCCTGCGCACCGGCCCGGCCATGTGCGAGGCCTGGGAGGCGGTCGATGCGCTCACCCTCTGCGCCATCGAAGGCTGGTGCGTCGGCGGCGGCGCCGCGCTCGCAGTCTCGTGCGACCTGCGTGTCGCCTCAAACACCTCCACACTCTACGTGCCGGAAGTCGAGCGCGGCATGAACATGAGCTGGGGCTCCATCCCGCGCTTCGTCGCCCTCGTCGGCCCGGCACGCGCCAAGCGGATCGCGGGCCTGTGCGAGAAGGTCAGCGCGGAAACGGCGCTAAACTGGGGCCTGGTCGATCATATGACCCCGCACGGCAGCGCACTGGTGAAGGCCCGCGAAGTCGCCGAAACCGCCGCGAAATTGCCGCCGACCGCGCTGAAGATGGTAAAGCAGGACGTGAACGTCGCCGCGCTCGCCCTCGCCAAAGCCACCGCCCACCGCGACCTCGAAGCCTTCGCCCTCATGCAGCAGACGGACGATTTCAAGGAAGGCGTCAAAGCCTTCTTCGAGAAACGCGACCCGGATTTTACAGGGGACTGAAGATCGTCAGCGCAGGCGGCGGCAGGAATTCGCCGGTATTGGTCATTGACCGCCTACGGCCGAATGACGGTTTCCGGGCAAATTCTCCAAACAGATATGACACCAATCGGGGCTCAGGTCACTTCGGTGAGAAATCGGGCAATCCGGTCCGAGATCTGCGAGCGTAAATTGTCAATGCATCGCAGAATTGGGCGCGCGGTTGCAACTAGCTGGCGCTTCATAGCATGCCAGTTTCGCCTCGGCTGTGGACGGCGACAATCCAAACCTCTGATACCTGCTCATGCCCTATTGAGACCTTACGGTCCTGCTTCGCTTTCCCATCAATCGTGATCAGGCGTCTGTTCTTGTATAGTGCTGGCAGAGCGTGTTGATCAGGTCGCGGCCAATACCATTGCGGCTTCTGTACCAGATGGTCTGACCGTCTCGCCGGCTGTCGACCAGGCCAGCAGCCCGAAGTTTTGCGAGGTGCTGGGAAACTGTCGACTGCGACTGACCAGTCATCTCAGCCAATGTATTCACGGGTAACTCTCCGGCGCTGAGCGCACACAGAATTATAAGCCGAGTCTCACTCGCCATTGCCTTCAGCGTATGCGCCGCTTCGGTCGCACGCCCAGAGACGATCTCGAGGGCGCCACTTGGTTCAGACTTGCGTGGCATTAGGTGGCGTTTCTCCGACGTCTGGTAGGGTTCTTTCTGGGGCGGGTTGGGTGGGCATCCAGTCTGGCCCGCGCAGCGCAATATAGATCGCGGGAATTACCAGAACAGTCAGCGCTGTCGAGGATGCGAGACCGAACAAAAGAGAGATGGCGAGCCCCTGGAAGATGGGATCTGTCAGGATGACAGCCGCGCCGATCATCGCCGCCAGCGCGGTGAGCACGATCGGCTTGAACCGGATCGAACCGGCGTCCAGCAGGACCTCGCGCAAGGGCGTGTTCGCGTCTGTGCGATGGCGAATGAAGTCCACAAGAAGAATTGAGTTGCGGACAATGATGCCTGCGAGCGCAATGAAGCCGATCATGGACGTCGCCGTGAATGCGGCGCCGAACAGCCAGTGCCCAATCATGATGCCGATCAGCGTCAGCGGGACCGGCGTCAGGATGATGAGCGGTACACGGAACGTACCGAACTGGGCGACCACCAGGATATAAATGCCGATCAGGGCGACGCCGAACGCGAGCCCCATGTCGCGGAATGTCACGTATGTGACTTCCCATTCGCCGTCCCAGAGAAGACTGGTGCGGGTTTCGTCGGCAGGCTGACCGTAAAGGCTGACAGATGGCATCTCCAGCCCTTCGCTGGCCCAGTCAAAGGCTTTGATGCGGTCCTCGATCTCAAACATTCCATAGATGGGCGCTTCAAAACGGCCGGCCAGTTCACCGAGCACCATGTCAGCGAAGTGGCCGTCACGACGGAAGATCGTCAATGAGCCTGCTTCTTCGTGCAGATCTACCAGTTCGCCAAGTTCGGCCGGTGGCGCATCGGTTCCGGCAAGGCGGCGCGGCACGGGGGTTGCTGCCGTCTGCTGCGACCAGCTGCGCTCAGAGCGCGGAAGGTAGACGCGGATATTGAGCGGATCTCGGCCTTCGCCGCGCGGTGATACACCAACAGTCTGGCCATGAAAGGTCAGCCTGATCGTATCGAGAATGTCTGATTGTAATACGCCCGCATCTGCAGCGCTCGGCTCATCGATGCCAAATGTCAGGCGCGGGGCAGTCTCCCCTATCGAATTGTCCACGTCGACGATGAAATCGGTCTCAACGAAGAATCTCTCGATGATCGCGGCGGTCTTGCGGCGCGCTTCAGGCGTCGGGCCATAGATCTCGGCCATCAGTGTCGAGATCACAGGCGGACCGGGCGGGACTTCGACAACCTTGACGCGGGTGCCCTCCGGCATCGGCACAGCCGAAACGCGCTCGCGCAGCTCCAGCGCAATCTCGTGGCTCGCGCGGCTGCGCTCTTCTTTTTCAGTCAGGTTGACCTGGAGGTCGCCCAGCTCGGGACTTGCCCTCAGGAAATAGTGACGCACCAGGCCGTTGAAGTTGAACGGGGCGGCTGTACCGGCATAGGCCTGTATCGTTTTGACTTCCTCGACAGGCACAATCGCATCTGCAAGTGCCAGCAAGGCGCGTTCGGTGTCTTCGAGCGCGGCGCCTTCGGGCAGGTCGACGATCACCTGCACTTCGGACTTGTTGTCGAAGGGCAGGAGTTTGACCGGCACGGCGCGGGTAACAAACAACAGCAGGGACAGCAACGTTGTAGCGCCCACGATGAGCAGGAAAATCCACGCTTTCTTCTTTGAGGCCACAACCGGCGCCGCGACACGCCGGTAGAAACCACTCAGGCGGGTTTCGCCCCCGTGCGCATGTCCGCCAGTAGCCGCCGGGGCACTACTGACGATCTTCATCATCAGCCAGGGCGCAATGCCGACGGCGACGAAGAACGAGAAAACCATGGCCGCAGAGGCGTTGGCCGGGATTGGGGCCATATACGGACCCATCAGTCCGGATACGAACATCATCGGAAGCAGTGCCGCGATCACGGTCAGCGTCGCGATGACCGTGGGATTGCCGACTTCCGATACCGCGTCGATGGCCGCTGCTGCGCGGCTGCGCCCATCATTCATCGCCCAGTGACGGGCAATGTTCTCGATGATCACGATGGCATCATCGACGAGAATGCCGATCGCGAAGATCAGGGCGAAGAGGCTCACGCGGTTGATCGTGTAGCCCATCATCATCGACGCAAACAGCGTCAGCAGGATCGTTGTCGGGATCACGATCAGGGTAACCAGCGCCTCTCGCCATCCAATGCTGAAGGCAATCAGGACAACAATCGAGACAGTCGCCAGGCCGAGGTGGAACAGCAGTTCGTTGGCTTTGTGGTTTGCAGTCGTGCCATAGTCGCGGGTCACTTCCACTTCCACGCCCTCGGGGATAAGGGGGCCTTTGAGGGACTCGAGACGATCGAGCACCGCACTAGCGACTACCACGGCGTTTGCGCCGGGGCGTTTTGCAATCGTGACGGTGACGGCGGGCCTTGCGCTGAACGTGCCGGCTTCGCCTGGCTGGATCGTCCAGACACGGGAATCGGTTTCGGCGCCTGTCACGCGGACGTTGGCCACATCGCTGAGGTAGACCACACGTCCGCCCGCGCCGCGAATCTGCAGACGCTCCAGCTCGTGCACGGCGTTCACGCGGTCACCGGCCTGCACGATCAGTGACTGGCCTTCCTGATGCGCCCGGCCCGAGGGCAGCGCAGACGCAGCGGCAGTCACGCTCTGCACGAGGGTCTGCAACGAAACCCCTTGCGCCGACAGGGCCTGGACATCCGGCTCCACCCTCAGTTCGAGCGGACGCCCGCCGATCACATCGGTGAGACCGACATCCTCGACCTTGGTGAGTTCGTTGCGCAGCTCGTCAGCGAGCATCCGCAGGGCGGTATCATTCCAGATATTGCCGGTGGAAGCCTCTGGCGAGAGCGTCAGGGTCACGATCGGCACATCGTTGATCCCGCGCCCCACCACAAGCGGCATGGGTACATCGTAGGGAATGCTGTCGAGGTTGGCACGGATCTTCTCGTGCACCCGGAGGATCGCATTGTCGGCGTCCGTCCCCACGTCAAACCGCGCCGTGACCAGCGCGCCGTCATCGCGGGTCTGGGAGTAGACGTGCTCGACATCCGGGATCGCCATCAGGATGCTTTCGAGCGGCTTGGTCACCTGCTCAACAGCATCTGCCGCCCTGAGGCCCGGCGCGGACACCATGATGTCGACCATCGGCACCGAGATCTGGGGCTCTTCCTCGCGCGGGATCGACAGCAAAGCGATCAGCCCCACCGCGAGCGCCGAGAGCAGGAAGAGCGGTGTCAAGGGTGAGCGGATGGTCGCCCGCGTGATCCCGCCGGAGAGATCGGCCTTCATGAACGTTGTTCCGGCTTTTCGATACGGTCGCCGGGCTTGAGGCCAGACAGGATCTCGAACTGGCCGGCGGCGTCCACCAGCGGAGCTGCCAGTGCTACTGGTGCGTCGATGAACCGCTCGCCCACCTGTACCCGGACAAAGTCGACGCCAAAGCGGGTCGAAACGTAGTCCTTGGGAATCCGGATTGCTCGTCGCTCACCCACGGGCGCCAGCACGTCGACGCGTTCTCCGAACAAGGCGGTAAGCCCGCCTTCCACCTTGGCATCGGCAATTACCGAGCCTTGCTTCAGTTCCGGATAAATCTTGATGATGGTTGCTGTACGGATGTCTTCAGAACGGGAAGGCAGCCTCAGGGAGATGGATTCGCCCTCAGTGATGGTCGCGGCATGGCGCTCTGGTAGTGCGAGACGGACGACGCCGTTGACTGTTGCAAAGCTCGCCAAGACATCACCCGGCGAGACAACGGAGCCGCGCACAACATTGACATCCGTCACATGCGCTTCAGCCGGCGCCAGGATACGCCCTTCCGCTTCGCGGGCCGAAAGCGCGCGGCGTTCTGCCTCTGCCGAGGCCAGACTGCGCTTCAACACTTCGAACGCCGTCTTTTCTTCGTCCAGCCGCACGCGCGGATAGAAACCCTGGGCAAGCAGGCCTTCATTGCGGGCAATGTCTTTTTCCGCCTGCTTCACTTGCGACCTGAGCCCCTCGATGTTGGAGCTGAGGGCTGAAAGCTGCGGCGGCAGCGTACTGTCCGTCACCACGGCGACGAGATCGCCCGCCTTGACGATCTGCCCTTCCACTACATTGAGCCGGGTCACCACGCCTTGAAGGCGCGACCTCGCCGTCGCCGTGTCGCCCGCCTCGATCCGCGCGATCACCGGCCGGTAGTCGATAACGACTGACTCTTCCACCGTGATTGGCTGGGCCTGGGCCCCGCCAGGAAAACCAAGAAACAGCCCCGCCGCCAAACACCAGATGCCGACGGCATTGCGCAATAAAGGCGCTGAATTCCTGCGGGCCTGACGAGACCTGTCCTGACTTTCCATCGCTCACTCCAGTCCAAAGGTCCTTGCCCGCAGCATGCCCTATTCGACTTGGTTCGCGTCTGCGTGCAATGCGTACATCTACGTATATTATAAAATGATAAAATATGTTTCGCTTGACAATATGGAACAGGAGATCCTGACATGGCCAAGATAGTTGTTCTCGGCGCAGGCCTCGGCGGCGTCATCGCCGCTTTTGAAATCCGCAAGGCCTTGAGGCCGGAGGACGACGTCACGATCATCAATGAAAACGCATTCTATCAGTTCGTGCCGTCGAATCCCTGGGTTCTGGTCGGTTGGCGCGAGCGGGAGGATATCGTGGTCGATCTCGCGAAGCCGATGAAGAGGCGGCACATCGAACTAGTCGTCAGAAAAGCAGAACGCGTCGAGCCCGACGAGAAGCGCGTCCGCCTCGCGGGCGGTCGAGAAGTGCCTTATGATTATCTCGTGATTGCGACCGGCCCTGAACTCGCCTTCGATGAGATCGAAGGCCTCGGGCCATCGGGGCATACTCAATCGGTCTGTCACATCGACCACGCGGTTCAGGCGAACAAAGCTTTTGAAGGCTTTTGCAAAGATCCCGGCCCGGTGATCGTTGGCGCGGTTCAAGGCGCGTCCTGCTTCGGTCCCGCTTACGAAACGCTGATGATCATCGAGACCGAGCTGCGGCGCCGCAAAATCCGCGACCGCGTACCGATGACCTATGTGACTTCAGAGCCGTACATTGGCCACCTCGGCCTTGACGGAGTGGGCGACACGAAAAGCCTTCTCGAAAGCGAGCTGCGCGAGCGCCACATCAAGTGGATCACCAATGCACGTGTAGTAAAGGCCGAGCCGGGCAGGATGACGGTCGAAGAACTTGGCGATGACGGCAACTTAAAGCAGCTTCACGAATTGCCGATGAAGTTCTCGATGATGCTCCCGGCATTCCGGGGCGTGGGAGCGGTTCGCGGGATCGATGGCCTGACAAACCCGAGGGGCTTCATCCTGACGGACAAGCATCAGCGCAATCCCAGGTATCCTGAGATATTTGGAGTCGGCGTCTGCATCGCCATCCCGCCCATTGGAAAGACGCCGGTTCCGGTCGGTGTGCCCAAGACCGGGTTCATGATTGAATCGATGGTCACCGCGGCAGCCGAAAATCTTGGCCAGATTGTCCGGGGCGAGGCGCCATCTCATGAGGCAACCTGGAACGCCATCTGCCTTGCAGACTTCGGAGACAAGGGCGTGGCATTTGTAGCTCAGCCGCAGATCCCGCCCCGAAATGTGAACTGGTCCGGTTCGGGTGGATGGGTGCATACCGCAAAAGTGGGCTTCGAAAAGTATTTCATCGGAAAGGTAAAGGCCGGCAAGTCCGAAACCTTCTATGAGAATGCAGTGCTCGGACTGATCAAGACCCACAAGATCAAGGCAGATTGAGGGGGCGCGAAGATTATGGCCAATGAAGACAGGAAGATCCTATGCCTCGGCTGCGGTGCCTTGAACCGTGTGCCGACCGAGAAGAGCCTTGAGCACGCGAAATGCGGCCGATGCTCGGCACGGCTTGCAACGCCTGAGCCCGTCGACGTGACTGGAAGCCAGCTGGCAGCGCTCCTATCCAAGGACACCGGAGCAACACTCCTCGATATCTGGGCGCCTTGGTGCGGCCCCTGCCGGATGATGGCGCCCCACTATGCGGCCGCAGCGGCTTCCCTTCAGGGCCAAGTGCGGTTCTTAAAACTCAATTCGGATCAGGAACAGTCAGCAGCCGCGCAGTTCAACATTCGCGGGGTGCCGACCTTGATTGGTTGGGACCGTGGCCGGCAGATTGTCAGTCAGCCTGGCGCCCAGACCGGACCAGCTCTGGAAGCCTGGATCCGCAATGTCTTTCACATCAATTCATCAGCCAACTGATCGCATAAGGAGCATGATCATGAATCTCGACCGCGCAGTTCTCGCCTTTGCAGGACTTGTCGTCCTGACCAGCCTCGCCCTGGGCTACTTCGTTTCACCATACTGGTTTCTGCTCACGGCCTTTGCCGGACTGAATCTTCTACAGGCATCGTTTACCGGCTTTTGTCCGGCCGCGATTGCGTTCAAAGGGTTAGGCGTGAAGTCCGGCAACGCTTTCAAATAGACGTCCCGGCGATCGAAGCGCAATTGCCTGGCTTAGTCCTCTTACCTGCCCGAAGCCGGTGCACGTCGTTTATCCTTTACGAAATCTTCCGCCTCGTTCGGCCCTTCTTGGCGCAGACGCCATTCGCGCATTGCTCGGGTCCGAGAAGAGGTCGGCTGGCAGAAATCGCGAAGCTCCGATGAACTGAGAAATTGTGCCTTACGTCTCTTAAACCATCACACTTACAGCACCCGATTGCCTGCTCTCTCGATGGCCATTGATTTTGTCTAGGCGCTCAGAACATGTCCCCACAAACGGTCCACCTTGTCCAGAACCTTATCGTTGCGAGCGGCATGGTCGCTGTAACCGTACTCGTTCATTTCTGGGGGTTCATCTTTCTGACGTTTCTTATGCAGCGGAGCGGAAAACGGCTTCGGCCACATGAAACCCGGATGGGACAGGCGATGCTGATCCTTCTGGTGGTGTTTGGCATTTTTGGACTGCACACAGTCGAAATATGGCTTTATGCGTCTTTGTATCTGGTGCTCGGAGAAGCGCGGCTTCTTGAGGAAGCGCTCTATTTCTCGACTGTAACGTTTGCCTCACTCGGCTTCGGCGACATTGTCCTCTCCCCGCACTGGCGATTGTTGAGCGCAATAGAAGCTGCCAATGGCGTCATCTTGTTTGCCTGGTCGACCACTTTTCTTCTCGGCGTCAATTCGCGGTTGCGTCTCCTTGAGCATGACTGGCTGGAGCGGAAAGACAAAGATCAGATTGAGTGATTGCGCAAGGTATCTCGCAGCCGGTCGGCGCAATCAACTTGCTCGTATCCAATACTCGCTACTTCGAAATTGAGTTGTCGGGAGCATGCATAGTCATCCTGACCTGCCCCAGGTTTTTCGGACCAGCTAGCTCGTAACGAGCAACTGCTCGGTAGAACTGCGTGGCAAATACGGGCCAAAAGACGCGACTTGAGCTCGCACTCCCATCAGCTCAGCTGCAATTCCACCAGCCGCTTGTAAACGCCGCCCTGCGCCATCAGGCTTTCATGCGTTCCTTCTTCGACGGCGCGGCCATCTTCCATCACGATGATCCGGTCTGCCGCGCGCACAGTTGAGAGGCGGTGCGCGATGATCAGCACCGTCCGTGTACGCGCAAACTGGCTGAGCGCGTCCTGAACCTTTGCCTCGCTCTCCGCGTCCAGCGCGGAGGTCGCCTCATCGAGTAGCAGGATCGGCGCATTGCGCAGGATGGCGCGGGCGAGTGCGATGCGCTGGCGCTGGCCGCCGGAGAGATTGCGCCCCATCTCGCCGGCCGGCGCGTCATACCCGCCGGGCAGCGTCTGGATGAAATCATGCGCGTTGGCAGACTTCGCCGCCGCCTCGACATGCCCGCGCGGTGCGCCCAGGCGACCCAGTGCGATATTGTTCGCAATCGTGTCGTCAAACAGCGCCGCATCCTGCGAGACGAGCGCCATGTTGGCGCGCAGGCTGCGCCCCGTGACATCGCGCACATCCAGCTGGTCGATCAGCACCTGCCCCGACGTCGCATCATAGAGGCGCATGAGCAGGTTGAAGACGGTCGACTTGCCCGCACCCGACGCGCCGACGAACGCCACCGTTTCGCCGGGGCGTGTGGTGAAGCTGAGCCCCTTCAGCGCCTCCGTGCCATCCGGGTATGAAAAGCGCACATCGCGGAACGTGACTGCCCCCGCCGCGCCCTCCAGCGTCAGTGCGCCCGGTCTGTCCGCAACGGCGGTCGGCGCATCCACGATGTCGTAAACGCGGTCCGCCGCCGCCGCGCCTTCCTGCGCCACCGCGCTGATCGAGCCGAGAGCGCGCACTTCGGGCGCCGCCACCGCCACCGCGCCGATCACGCCGAGCAAGTCGCCCAGCGTGTTCTCGCCCTGCGAAATCCGCCACGCCACAAAGCCAAGCAGCGCCGCCAGCGCCAGCCCGCCAAACACTTCGAGCACAGGATCAACCCCCGCCCGCTTCGACAGCACTTTCAGGAACAACCGCGAGCGTTCCGCAAAGCCCTGCTTCGCCCGCGCCTTCTGCCAGTCTTCGAGGCCATAAGCCTTCACCACGCGGGCGGACTGGAACCCTTCGGACAAGAGCGAGGTAATCTCCCCCGTCTGCTCCGCCGCGCGCTTCGCGCGCTTGCGCACCGAATTGCCGAGCGACACGACCGGCCCCAGCGCCAGCGGGTAAACCACCGCGATGATTAGCGCCAGCTGCCAGTCCTTCCAGAACAGCCAGGCGAGCACGCCGATCACGGTGGCAAGGCTCTTGGTGAAATTGTTGGCAAAGCGCAGCGCCGCCTCGCGGATGGAGATGACATCGCTGATGAAGCGCGAAACGAAACTGCCCGATGCATCCGCCGCAATCCGCGCATAGTCCCCATCCGTCAGCGCATCATACTGGACCGTCTGCACACTGACGAGGCCGCGTTGCACGCCGGTATTGTTCAGCAGCGTCATGCCATACATCGACAACGACCGGCCAACCGTCAGCCCGATGATCGCGAGGATACCCGTCCATATCCAGCCCGAAGGTGCGCCGCCGCCTTCCCCGGTCATCTGCCGCTGCAGGGAATTGCCGACAAAATCCAGCACCGCCACATAGCCGATGCCCCACAGCGCCGTCAGCAACGCCAGTGCCGTCCCGCCGATGAACCACGCCTTGTGCGGCCAGAAATGCGCCTTGAACAGCCGCCAGAGCGACCGGCGGGGCCGGGCCGTTTCGGGCGCCGGGGCGGGCTCAGACGTGATGGGTGTCTCCCGTCGCGGGGTCGAGCAGGCGGTGCGCATGCAGGATGAAATAGCGCGTCTCGGCATGGTCCACCGTCCGGTGGGCCGCGGCCTTCCACGCGTCATAGGCTTGCTGGTAGTTCGGGAAGGCGCCGACGAAATCCAGTTTCGACAGGTCCTCGAACTCGACGCCCGTCACGTCCTTCAGCTCGCCGCCGAAGACGATGTGAAGCAGTTGTTTACCCGTCTTTTCCTTGCCAGCCATTTTCTGGGGCTCCGTAAGTTCCGGCGCTTTCTTCGTTTCGGCCCGCGCCTGCGGGTCCGGAATGCGCACATATCCTGCGCGGCGGACTAACAAAGGATGAAGCCCCTTTCCAGAGGCGAGGACACTTCGCTGGGCGGGAACCTCCTGATTGAACACAAGGCGCTCGCCGGCATGGGTGGTTATGTGCCCGCCCGCCTCGGTTATGAGCACGGCCCCGGCGGCGATGTCCCAGTCCGCCTTTTCGGAGAGGACGAGGGTCGCGTCCCAGTCGCCCGCCGCCACGAGCGCGAGGCGCAGCAACGTGGCGTTGGGCTTCGGCCGGGCAAGCTGCAGATCCGGCCAGGGCTCGCGCCAGCCGGGATGTGTCACCACGCCCTCATTCGTTATCAGGCGCATGTCCGCTTCCTGCTGGCGCGCCGAAACCCTTATCGGCACCCCGTTGCGCACGGCGCCCGCGCCGCGCCGGGCATGGAAAAACTGGTCCATCGCCGGCGCATAGACAACGCCGGCCACCGCCTCGCCCTCTTCCACGATGGAGAGGCCGATGCACCAGTCCGACGTGCCCGCCACATAGGCTTTCGTGCCGTCGATCGGATCAACCACCCACACGCGGGATTTCTGCCGGGCGGCGGGGTCGTCCAGCGTTTCCTCCGAAAGCCAGCCATATTCCGGCCGGGCCGCCTTCAGCGTTGTAGCGCACAGGCGGTTCACCGCGAGGTCCGCCTCGGTCACCGGTGTACCGCCCGTCTTGTTCCAGGCCTCAGCGCCGCCCTTGTGGACGAAGGACATTGCAAGGTCACCCGCCTCCTGCGCCAGCCGGCAAAGCAGTGTCAGGTCTTCTTCCAGCGTCCGCTCAGCTGCCTGCAAGGTTCATGTCCTCGATCAGGATGGAAGGCGCATCACGCGTGCTGCGCAGTTCTAGGTCGGACGCCGGGATCAGCCGCGCGAACATCGAAGGCAGGTCGCCCGCAACGGTCACTTCGGATACCGGATAGGCAATCTCGCCATTCTCGAACCAGAAGCCTGCGACGCCGACGGAGTAATCGCCCGTATTGGGATTGATCGACGGCCCGAACATGTCCGTGATCAGAAGGCCCTTACCCGCCTGTTTCGCGAGTGCGCCCGGCGACTGTGTCCCCGCGCGCAGGTAAACGTTGGACGTGGAGACGCCCGGCGGATCGCCGAAGCCGAGCCCGGCAAATCCGTTCGGCGACAGGCCAAGCTGGCGCGCGGTGGCCACGTTCAGCAGCCAACGCGTCAGGCGGCCATCCTCGATCAGGTGTGCCTCTTCCACCGGCAGGCCCTCGCCGTCATGGCTGCGGCTGCCCAGTCCGAGCGGACGGAAGGGATCGTCGGTCAGGTAGACGCCCTTGTCGAACACCTGCTGATTCATGCGGTCTTTCAGGAAGCTCACGCCGCGCGCAATCGACGGCCCGGAAATCGCGCCGAGAAAGGCGCCGATCAGGCTGTCCGCCACGCGCCGGTCGAAGATCACCGCCGCTTTCTGTGTCTCCACCTTGCGGGCGCCGAGGCGCGCAATCGTGCGCTCACCGGCCGTCTTGCCGATTTCCTCCGCAGGCGGACGGTCCTTGGTGAAGCGGACAGACCAGCTGTCATAATCGCGCTCCATCTGGCCGTCCTTCTCGGCCACCGCCGAAAGGCCCAGGCCGGTAGACGTGCCGGTCTTCCAGGAACGGAATCCATTGGTCGCCGCCACCCAGCGCTCGGACCGGTTCCAGGATGCGCCGCATCCCGCCACCGTCTTGATGCCGGGCACCGCTAGCGCAGCCGCTTCCGCCGCCAGCGCCTCGCGCTCCAGAACTTCCGCTGAGATTTCGGGCTCGCCCGAAAGGTCGATGTCGACATTGCCGCGCGCCAGTTCGCCGGGCTCCGGCAAGCCGCAATACTTGTCCTCCGGCACCGCGCGGGCCATCGCCACGCAGCGCTCGGTGAGGGCCTTCAGGCCCTCGGGTGAAAGGTCCGCGCCGGAGACATGCGCCTGCCGCTTTCCGAAGAAGCAGCGCAGCGCCACGCTGGCGCTTTCCTCGCGCTCGATGCTTTCCAGCTTGCCGTCCCGCACGGAGACGCTGACGCCGTCTGCCACCCCGATACGGGCATCCGCCGCGCTGGCGCCGGCTTTCAGGCAATTGTCGAGAAGTCCGGCAAGCAGCTCTGCCGGGGGAACAGTGAATCCAGTCATGTCCGCTAGATGGACCGCACCGCCAGCCGGCGCAACCCACCCGGCGCGGGGCGGTGCCTGCGCATCACATCCCGCCCGCGTTCAGACGCTAGATCCACAGGCGCGCCGGGTGTCTCAAGGTTTTGCCGCCGCGACTTGCGCCACACCCCTCCAGCCGGAGTTACACTCCGCGTCTCCACCAGCCACAGGCCGGATAGCGGTCAGAGGGCGAAAGCCGTTCACCCCGCAAGGCGCCGATAGCAGATCGATACCCGGTGATAAAAAATGAGAACCGATGAGAAAAATTCGGCAACAGAAGTGCAAAGCCTGAGATGGGCTGAGAGTGATTTAAAGCCCGGCAAGGAAGCCTGCGCCTACCTGGAAACGGACCGGCGCAAAATAAAACCCATCCCCGTCAAGGCGTTACAGAATTCGCCCCCGGCCGTTGCGCAACATCTCCCGCCGCGGACCTGCAAAAAATCCGCGCAAACACGAGTCTCAATTCAGATTTCAGGCGACCGCGAAGTAAATCAGTCCGCCTGCCGCGCCCAGCATGCCCAGCCAGGTCAGCACCATGCCGCCCGCCCGTGCCGGCATGACGGTGGCCGACAGGCCGATGGCGTGCAGGATACGGCCCGCCGTGAACACGCCGCCGACTGCGTGGATCGCCAGTACAGGCGCTCCCAGCGTCGCCATGGCGAACAGGCCGAGCATCGTCACAGGGATGTACTCAACCGCATTCCCGTGCGCCCGGGTGCGGATTTCCAGTTCGGAATCGCCGCCGGTGCCAAGCGAGACCTTGGCCGACTGGCGCCGTCCGATCACCCGGAACGACAGGTAAAACAGCAACAGGATGTTGATGGCTATATAGATGGCGCTCGCGGCAGTGGCGGTCATGGCTTGGTCCTCCCAATGAAAAGCCGCCGGGTATCGCACCCGGCGGCGTCATGTTGTTATGTCAGTCGGGCCCGGTCAGGGCCTTTGCGCCTACATGTCCCGGCGCGCGTCCGGCAGGCGGTCGTTGATGTCGTCGCGGATGTCCATCAGCGTGACAATCAGGCCGCAGACGATGCTGGCTGCAATCCAGCCGCCGAAGCTGAAGATGGCGAAGTCGGCCACCTGGGCCAGTCCGCCGGTCAAGCCGAGCAGTTCGTTCGTATATGCACCCTTCTGGTAGATACCGAGAGCGATGCCGCCGACAATGATCGCGATGTACGCAACATACACCATCATGCGGAAGCTGTTGATGATAATGAACTTCATGAGGATCCCCTTCCTGGTTCCGTCCTGTTCTGGGCCGTGCGCCGATCAGCGTCACGCCATGGGTTACTGACTGCAGGTTCCGGGCTACGCCCTGGCCTTCAGTTCGATTGTCCTCCTGTTGCGGCCACGTCGCCGCAGGCTTCAAGGTCGTTGGTAACGGCCGAGAAGGCAAGCAGGTCTTCGACCGGCAGCGTGCTCAGGTATTCGATCTGGTTCTGTTTTTCGCGGCCTATGCCTTGGGCAACCTTCTTGAAAAGTTCCGGCGGAAGATTCTTCTCGAGCGCCGTTGCCTCACAACTGCAAGTTGCTTCCGAGCTGCCGGATTCAAGGCAGGTGTCGATCAGCGCCTGTTTGTCCGATTTGCCCAGCATGCCGCAGCCTGAGAGGAGGGCCAGCGACGCCGCTGCCAACAGAAAACCCCGCATGCCACCCCCTCCACGCTGTTTCATGGCGGAGTGCTGGCACGATTTCGGGCGGCTGAAAAGCGCTATTCCCGGCGCAGGAGAACGTCGAGCTGCAACCCCTTGCCCAGCGTGCGCGCGAAAGCTTCCTTCACGGCGGGGCGGTCATAATCCTCGGCGACCCAGTCCAGAAACGGCTTCCACTGGCCCGCCGGGCGGCCGGCATTGTAGCGGGCATAGCTTTCAAGGAACGCATCCAGCACGCCGGTCTTGCCATGACGGATGTGCAGGTACTTGCCGGACAGCTGCTCGGCGGCCTCCTCAAAGGAAGTACGCTCACGCAGCAGCTTGTAGAGCACGGACATCACTCCCGCCCGGTCTGCGCCGGATTTGCAGTGCATCAGGGCCGGATACTCGATCCGCTCGAACAGCTCCTTGGCCGCAAAGATTGCCTCCCGGGTCGGCGGATCACGGGAAAACACCTGAAAATCAACGAGTTCTATGCCGTTGGCCGCGCAGGCCTCCTGTTCGAGGAGGTAGTAGCCCTGCGTGCTCGGGCCTCGAAGGTTGATGATCGTGCGGATGCCCCGCTCGCGGGCGTGCTCGGCAATCTGGCGCGGCGAAGGCTGGTTCGAGCGCCACATTTCCGGGGAAATCTGGTGAAGGTTGCGAAAATGGGCGCGCAGGAAACCGTGATCGCCCCACGTCATTTCACGCTGCGCCCGCGCCCGGCCAGCACGGGTCGAGAGATCGGCGGCCACGTGGACCCGGCGTTTCCGCTTCTTCTTGGGGGTGATCTTCACCATGGCCCCGCACCTAATCGCCGCTGCAGCGCGGGGCAAGCACCGGCCTGCAATGGCGCCAGCCGCCCTCTCAGGAAGCCTGTGAAAAATAATCCATCCGCCCTGCATCCAAGCTGGCCACTGGCAGCATCTTACGGGCATGAACACCAGCAATCACGCTGGACAGCACTGAACCGGAGACCCCAATGGGTGTTGAAATCATTGTCCCTACCGTATTTTTTGGCAGCATTGTCGGCATTGTCTGGCTTGTCAGCTACTTCAACGGCCGCAAGCGCCTGACCATTCACGAAACCCTGCGCCACGCCATCGACAAGGGCCAGACCCTGTCGCCGGAGCTGCTGCAGAACATGTCGCTGGTCACGGACCCGGTCCGCGCCGACCTGCGCCGCGGCGTACTTTTCCTCGCCTTCGGGGCCGCGTTCGGCGTCCTGGCGGCCATGATCGGTATCGAAGAATCCGAAGCCATCACCCCCATGCTCGGCGTTGCCGCCTTCCCGGTCTTCCTTGGCATCGCGTATATCGGCCTGTGGGCATTCGGCCGTGGCAAGTCAGAGGCCTGATCTCTGGCTGGTCGCCTCTGGAGGGCGGGACATGCGCAGCGACCCTGATCTGGCCCATGCGGCCGCACGAGGCAGCGAATCCGCGTTCGCCGAACTCGTGCGCCGCCACCAGGGCAAGGTGCGCGGCATGGCCCGGCGCCTCACCGGCTCCGAAGCGACAGGCGACGACATCGCCCAGCTGACCTTCCTCACGGCCTGGCAGAAAATCTCGACCTATGCCGGAGGAACCTTCAGTGCCTGGATCTGCACCATCTGCTTCCGCGAGTTCCTTCAGTGGCGCCGCCGGCAGAAAATGGAAATCGAGTTCGACGAGACGGCGGAGATCATCCCCTTCGACCGTTCGGCGGACCAGA